>CALRWX020000035.1:0-37022 GCA_943371975.1 Pseudanabaena sp. UWO311
GAGAAGAGAGAGTTGCAAAGCAACTCTCTCTTCTCATAAGAATAATACGGTAAGTGGGAAACTCAGGTGTCTTCAGACCTGAGAGGGAAACGAGCGAGGCAATTTATTGCCTTTAATCTTTTTAGTTGCGTCATCCTCACAGAATATGCGATATAATGTGAGAATGACGCAAAAGGCTTTCAAGTAACGATTCTATCCAACTCCTGAGCAAGAAAACTTGCTTAGGAGAATGATGGGTTGGGCTCGATTAGTTTATAATCGTGCCTTAGCCGCAAGGACAGATGAAAATATTCTTGCCGCAGGGCTTGCGGTGAATGTCTGTGGAGCGACTGTAAGACCCGAACAGAGTAAATCTGTTAAGGCTGGTGCTACGAAGCAGAAACTCTAAGAAGCGATTCTTGGAATCTCAGTCGCTTCAGCGCTGAGAGTAGTCAATTATGGCTCTTCATCGTAATCGAGGTTTTGATGCTCACTACGGCGCGACTCTCGGCGATAGCGCTTTTTGAGTAGCCTTGGTTCTTGCTGTTGCTTACCATCACTAGTATCTTTGACCTTAACGGAGTCATCAGCATTTGTCGTGTTTTTGAGTTTTTGTTGATAGGCGATCGCCTCTTCAAGATACGCACAGTAATGTTCGTAGCGCTCCCAACCTCCGCGTACTACACAATCTGGTTCATCTCGGCGATGTAGACAATTGTTGAAATGACAGAGATCCCCTGCGGCTAATCTTTGTCTTGCTTCAGGAAAGCAATCAGCTAATTCTTGAGGAATAACAGTTAAATTTGGTTGCATAAATCCGGGAGTATCCGCAAGATAGCCGCCCGCAGGCAAGGTAAATAACTCCACATGGCGCGTGGTGTGTCGTCCATGTCCTAAACGTTGTGAAACTTCGCCAACACGAACTTGCAAACTGGGAATGAGTAAATTAATTAGACTAGATTTACCAACCCCTGAAAGTCCCGCCACTACGGTTACGCCCGATTGTAAATGCTGTGCGAGCTCACCAATGCCTTGACTGGTATAGGTGCTAATAGCAATCGGGGGATATCCCCATAATGTCAGGCGATCGCGCCAAGCTTCCCATACTTCATCGCTAACTAAATCGCGCTTATTCAGACATAGCAAAACCTCAACTTGAGTACTTTCAGCTTTAACCAAAAAGCGGCTGAGTTGGTGCGGATCAAGATTTGGCTCAGCAAGGGCAAAAACTAATAAGATGCGATCGACATTAGCTACAGTTGGTCGATCAAGTAGATTGCGGCGCGGGTCTACCTCTGAGATAGCTCCACGTCTACCATGCCAGTCTGGTTCCTCAATATTGACGCGATCGCCGACACAAATCTGCTGTCCAATTTTTTTCAGTCTAGCGCGACGGGTACAAAGTAATTCGTCAATAAGTTGACCGTAGGCTTGCCCAGATTCATCCAGTAAATCTAGGCAAAAAGTTTGGTCTAATCTAACCCGATAAAAGTTGGCTTGTACAGCCAAAACCGTACCTACTAGAGCCAACATAGGACAGATTGCATCATGTTTTTTGAACTGTCAATGCAAAGAAGCGATCGCGCTCCTCAATGCCTTTGACTTGATGACCATCAGAGCGCAAGCTATTTGGGACTTGCTCAATCGGCTCACCGCCATCTAGCAAAACTTCTAATAATTGTCCTGTTTCTAGTTTTTCGAGATGCAACTTTGCCCGCACAAAACTAAGTGGACAGGGAACACCACGTAAATCAATGGATTTAACCGCTTGAACGCACATATATCTTTATTGATGCCTTATTTATTTAGTTTTGAGGATGAACATCGCCCATCCTCAAAACTTTAGTAATTCTCAGTGATTGCCGAATATACCGCCGAGAATATCACCAAGACCAGATTTAGAAGCACTACCAAATTGCTTCTCTTTGAGCTTTTCGAGAACTTCGCGCTCTTCGCTACCGATTTTGGTGGGAATGTCGATTTTAATTCTGATTAAATGATCGCCACGCGCAACTGGATTACCAAGCTTCGGTACACCTAATCCTTCTAGAGTTAAAACCGTATCAGACTGCGTACCTGCTGGGATAGTGAGCGGTTTTTTGCCATCAACAGTATTAATGGCAATTTTGTCACCAAGGATCGCTTGCAGATAGCTAATCTTGATTTCCGACAGGACATTAATGCCTTCACGCTCAAACTCATTGTCAGCTTGAACAAAAAGATAGACATAAAGATCACCCGAAGGCCCACCCCTCTGTCCTGCATCGCCTTCGTTAGAGACGCGCAGTCGAGTTCCGCTATCTACACCTGCGGGAATGGTGATTTTGAGCTTTTTGGCAACTTGATTTAGCCCTAAACCGTTACAGCTTTCGCATTTGTCCTCAATAGTTTGAGCAGTACCATTACAGGTAGGACAAGTAGATACTTGGGTAAAACTACCAAAAGGGGTGCGGGTAGCCCGACGAACTTGACCAGTACCACTACAGGTTCCACAGGCGCGAGGTCTTGTACCTGCTTTTGCCCCTGAGCCACTACAGGTTCCGCAAGTCTCGAGGTGAGAAATTTTGATCTGCTTTTCCCCACCAAATACAGCTTCACGAAACTCTAGCTTTAGGTCAAAGCGAAGATCTTCACCGCGAGTGGGGCCACTGCGACGGCGTGTTTGTTGCTGCCCTGTGTTAGAAAAGCCGCCAAAGAAGCTTTCAAAGATATCGGCAAATCCGCCCATATCACCCATATCGGGAGCGCCACCGCCACCACTTGATACGCCACCTTCACCAAAGCGATCATACCGCGCACGAGTTTCTGGTTCTGAAAGAACTTCGTAAGCACGGTTAATTTCTTTAAATCGTTCATCTGCCCCCGCTTCTTTGTTGACATCGGGGTGATATTTTCGAGCTAAACGTCGATATGCTCGTTTGATTTCCTCTTTGTCAGTATTGCGTTCAACTCCAAGGATTTCGTAATAATCACGCGCCATAGGGGGTTTCTCTGTCGCCTAAAGGATTCATGGACAATTATTCTAGTTTAACGTAGCATTTACTGTTTGTTTGTGGATATTCGTAAAGAGTACGTTTTACCGCACATATCTTTAATATCAATCTCGACTTTGCCGAGATTGATATTAAAAACTATGGCTTTGTCTTCACACTGACATTACCATTGACTAAGGTTTGACAGGCAAGACGATAGTTTGCAGGTTTATTTTTGAGCTTTTTTTCTTCGAATTCAGTTCTGGGGGATAGGTTCTCTAAACCATCCACAATCTCTACAACACAGGTGGCACACTGACCATAACCATTACAGTTAGTGAGCTTCGCAACAAATTTATAGATATCGATGTTGTTTTCGAGAGCTTTGATGCGAAGGTTTACGCCATCCATAGCGATCGCCTCTTTGCCTTCATTCACAAACGTAATGTTTGCCATAACTAAGTATTAATTTTTTGTTAATTTTTATTACTTAGTCAGTATCTTATGAAATGGCTGTTTATAGCAATCCACCCCAAAACGGAGATAGCGCGACAAGCAAGCACTCTTATCTATATAAGATAAGTCTATTGAAGCAATAAAATTTAATTCATGGCTACAACTCCTTCACATTCAGACATCGAAGCTCTCGCTAATGACTTGCATAGATTGGTTGACAATCTTGAATCGACTGAGCATGGAGAGCTGATTTACAACGCTTTGAAGACGATCACCCAACTTAGTCAGACCAATGCGGAGCGTCTTGACTGGAAAATTTTGGCGGGTTCATTGCAGGATATGCAAAAGGCGATCGCCATGTTTTACCCCTATCGCTTTAATCGTAAAGTAAGTATTTTTGGCTCGGCGCGTACTAGCACAGATGTACCCGAATACCAGCAAGCCTACAAATTTGCCGAACAAATTACCCAACAAGGCTTTATGGTTATCACTGGGGCTGGGGGAGGCATCATGGCAGCAGGGAATGAGGGCGCAGGCAAGAATTCCTTTGGTTTAAATATCATTTTGCCGTTTGAGCAGGCTAGGAATGGCTTTTTGCCTGAAGATTCTCGATTAGTCAAGTTTCGCTATTTCTTTACGCGCAAATTGTATTTTTTGAAAGAGAGTGATGCGATCGCTCTCTTTCCTGGGGGGTTTGGTACACAGGATGAATTTTTTGAATGTTTAACGCTTTGTCAAACAGGACGGACTACACCACGTCCAATGGTATTAATAGATAAAAAAGGCGGCGACTATTGGAAGCAATGGGATTTATTTGTCCAAGAGCAATTGATTGAGAGAGGCTTGATTCTTAAGGAAGATCGTAGTCTTTATAAAATCACCGATAATATTGACGAAGCTTGTGCATATATTTCTTCGTTTTACAGTATTTACCATTCTTGCCGATGGGTTGGTGATTTGTTTGTTATGCGTTTAAATACAGAAATCACTGACGAGCATCTTGATCGCTTAAATAATAACTTTAGCGATATTTTGACAAAGGGTAAAATAGAACGAAGTCAAGCCTTGTCTAGCGAGTCTAATGAGTTACATATTAACGATTTACCACGTTTAACAATGCACTTTAATCAGCATGGATTTGGACGTTTACAGGAATTTATTTTCGCTATTAATGACACTTGTGGGAGCAATAGTCCGATAGTTTGTCATCCTGAAAAGCGTTAACTATAAATGAGCTTAGGGCTATGGAATCCAAAAAAGTTGAACTCTACCAAAGAATTCAGGAGTTTTCCTTAGACGAGCCTGAATCTCAATTATCTTTTAGCAAGCGTTTAGCAAAAGACAATGGCTGGTCTTTAAGTTATACCCAAAGAGCGATCGCAGAATATAAAAAATTTGTCTTTCTCGCAGTTGTGACAGGACATCCAGTAACCCCATCTGACCAAATCGATCAAGTTTGGCATTTGCATCTCAGTTATACGCGATCATATTGGCAGAATTTCTGCCCAAATATTTTGCAGATGAATCTACATCACAATCCAACTCGCGGAGGCTTAGCTGAAGGATTAAAATTTGAGGATTGGTATAGCAAGACCCTAGATAGCTACCAGCAATTTTTTGGGATGCCGCCAAATGATATCTGGTCTGCCCCAAATGATCGCTTTAGCAAAGATCTTAATTTTGTCAGAATCAACACAGAGAAAAATTGGGTAATACCTAAGTTCTCTGCAAAACATTTACGAAAGTTACATCACAAACATGTGATCATATGTTTTCTTTTATTTATTACCTCTATCTCCGTTGCCAGTTGTCAAGCAGTCTATAGCAACTCCAATCCATTAAATTATACGGGCTCGGAATTTTTGTCTTTCTATTTCCAACTATCAATATTAGTTATTTTCTTAGCCTATTGTCTTCGCTACTATTTACGACTTCCTAGTAACACCCCTATTCAAACACCTAGAAATCTTGATCCCTATGAAGTAGCTTATTTTGTTGATGGAGAGCGTCGGGTTGTGGATACGGCGATCACTAGTCTTTTTCAGAGAAACCATATCACCATAGAACCGAAACAACGTAGGCTAGATTGGACAGGTTCGATAGAAGACTTAGCCCATCCTGTAGAGCAAGAAGTAGCAAAAGCAATTCAGTTATATGGATTTATTGATAGTATTCCGAAATCTAATTACTATTCGAGCAGCACTATTCGCGATCGCCTACAAAATTGGGATTTATTAGTCAAACCACAACAAGCTTTTATCGCCAAACTCTATCCAACACTTCTGATAGCTTGCCTATTAGGATTGGGAATTGCCAAGATTTTAATAGGACTTTCCCGTGGTAAGCCTGTTGGCTTTCTGATTGTGATGTGTGTGATCATCGCGATCGCTGGGCTGTTTTTTAGTCAGAAAAAAATTCATCGTAGTCGTTACGGCGATCGCTTTCTCAATAATCTACGTAACCATCTGCCCTCAAAGGTCTTTAGTCTTAATGATGCACAACTCCCTTTCGTTGTTGCACTTTTGAGTGTAGTAATTTTGCCAATGATGCGTTTGGCGATTTAAAAAGCTTACTCACCCCAGTATCTAGCAGTGGCGGGGATGGCGGATGTGGTGGTGGGGATTAATTTTTTTAGTACTACCAGATTCGCAATTATCTCAACACAATTAAAAAAATATATTAAAGAATGCATTTACAAAATTTCACCCACTTTGTCAGCCCTTTACAATGGGAAATTATTTTACAAACGGCAAAGATTGCCCAAGACTTGAACTTACGTGCTTTTGCGGTGGGTGGAATTGTCCGCGATGCCATACTTAGAGAAAATCAGAAAGTGATAACTTTCCCTAAAGATTTAGATATAGTATTTGATGGGGCAGAGCAAGCTGGAATAAAAGTAGCGATCACCTTGTCTAAACTTTTTCCTGAGACAAAATTACATATTCATGAAAAGTTTCAGACTGCGGAGTTAATATGGCAAGACTTTGCGATGGATATGGCAACGGCAAGGCGTGAGATTTATGCATACTCGGGGGCAAATCCAGAGGTTGTGTCAACCTCGTTAGCAGAGGATTTGTGGCGACGAGACTTTACTATAAATGCTTTGGCAGTAGAACTTGACCCACATTTGGGAATTCAAGGAGAAGTGATTGATCGATTCAATGGGTTACAAGATTTAGCGAATAAACAGGTGCGAGCCATTCGTGAACACATCTTTACTGAAGATCCACGTCGTTTATTTCGCGCAGTGCGCTTTGCGGTGCGTTTAGATTTTGAGATCGCCCCTGAAACCTATAAAGAAATTGTGGCGACGACTACAAGTGGTTTTCATGATGCAATTGGTGGAGCGAGATTGCGGTCGGAGTTGAATTACACCCTAGTAGAGCCGAAAGCAGGAAAAATGTTTTTACTATTGCAAAAAACAGGGGCTTTACGATGTATTTATCCAGATTTAAAAATTCCTGAAGATTTAAATAACTCTTTTGCTAGGCAACTGAGGCGATCGCAATATTGGTTAAGTTTGCTCAATCACTTAGGCAACAAAAACTATCAACCTATACAGCTAGGTGTGGAATTACTACTATCCTACTTACCTTTTCAAATAGCGATGGCACTGGACCTTGGCTTAACGCCTGAGCAAAAAGCAAGACAGGAAAACATAACAGACCTACTTACAAATATTGCCAATCTGACAAATAAATCTCTTAAAATCTCCAAAATCACACAAAACCTGCAAAAATTTGATACTCAAACCTTGATCTTGGTAGGGGTAAAGTGCGAACCTACTCAAAGACGGGTAATCTGGCATTATCTTACGCAATGGCAAATGGTCAAATCACCATTAACAGGTGCAGACCTTAAACAGCTTGGCTATACCACAGGTAAGCAAATGGGAGAGACTTTACAGCATTTGCGGTTTGCCATGATTGATCACGAAATCATAAATAAAGAGCAGGCGATCGCCTATCTATCAAAGCTGTGATAACAAAGCAGCTAAAATGTATCAAAAGCGTAATCAAAAGCTTTCAGAGCCAAGCAAAAAACAAATTTAGGACAGACACATCATGAGAGGCGGTATCCGCATCGGCAGCATTTTCGGAATATCACTATATATCGATCCTTCATGGTTTCTTGTACTCAGCCTTTTAGCTGTCTTACTAGGAAATGCCTATGCCAAGTTATCGCCATCTTTTTCCCTAGGTTATGGTGCAATTACTGCATTACTATTCTTTTTGTCGATCGCCTTTAATAAAGTTGCTCATGGTCTCATGGCTAAGACTAGGGGGGTAGAGATCAATTCTATTAACATCCAGTTCATGGGCGGGGCGACTACATCTGAACAAGAACCAAAAGATCCCTTATCAGTATTTACTATTGCCATCTCAGGCCCTTTAACCAGCTTAATTTTAAGTGCGATCGGATTTACAATCACTTGGCAAATTGCGGGAGATGCCATTTTCTCTAGTAATCCCAAAGCGATCGAAACTTTACCAACGAGTGTTGGGAATATTCGCACGATTTGGGCAATAATCACACTGTATTTTGCTCAAATAAACCTATTTGTTGGATTATTTAGCCTAATTCCTGCTCTCCCCTTTGAAGGTGGACATATTCTCAAAGCGGCTATTTGGAAATTGACAGGCGATCGCTTTACGGGAATTCTCTGGGCAGCACGATCAGGACAATTTTGTGGTGTCCTGATCATGATTTTGGGAGGGCTAGTATTAATCAGCAACTTTGGCGGTATCTTTCTAATCTTTCTAGGATGGTTTTTATTTGGTAGCGCAGGAGGATATCTCTATCTCAATAACTTGCAACAAGCTCTACTAGATCTTAATGCTGAAGCCGCAATGACAAGAGACTTTCGTCTAGTGGATGCGGAAATCTCATTGCGGGATTTTGCTGATAAGTTTCTGCTCATGGAAGATAAAGATGCGAATCCAATTTATATTGCTTCCTCAAATGGACGCGATCGCGGTTTAGTATCGACTGAACAGATTCGTCATATAGATAATCACGAGTGGGAAAACAAATCTCTGCAAGCCTTAGTACAACGATTAGATGAAATTGATACAGTCGAACTCAAAGACCAGATTTCAAAAGTTGTCAGTTTACTTGAGCAGAAGCAATTGCGCTATTTAATAGTGCGGTCGCCTGTCGGCTCAGTAGCAGGTGTAATAGATCGGGGAGATATTATCAAGGCTTTGGATAGCAAATTGCTGTGGCGTATCCCCTCTGAATATGTCAAACAAATTAAAACAGAAGGAAAATTTCCTCCTAATTTGCGTTTAGTCGAAATTTGTGAACAATTAAATTCAAGCAAGATATAGCGTTTTCCAGTCTGGTGAAGTAAGGGTTGGTTTCTCCGCCTTCGGCGGATAAACCAACCCTTGTCGCTAAATGAGCTTAGAGAGGCTTCGACTTCGCTCAGCCAGAGTGTATTGATAGCTGAGCGAAGTCGAAGCCCTTCTTTTATGTCTTGCTAAAAGCCGACATCTTCAGAAAAATCTTCTAAGGTGACAATATTAGATCTACTTCATCAAAGAGCCTGAGCAAGCGATCTCTTGGGGATCTATTACGATTTTCTGATTAGTCCAGAGAATATAAAATCGCAACTCAACGGTAGTTTTTTATAATTTTTACCTAAGTACAGGACAAAAATCTGCAAACAATTTTGATGTAGATGTAGAGCATTCGCGCCACAATTTCTCAACTTTTCGCCAGAATCTCGATTCGCAAATGCTCTACCCTTTCCGCAGTTGAGATTTAGCCTACAGTTGCGTTAAGTTTAGGGCTTAGAATTTTTACATAAAAACTAAAAGCAAAGTTGCAGCACTTCATGCTGCAACTTTGCTTTTAGTTTTAGAGTTAGTCTTAACTTAACTATCTATAGCTATAAATGACAATCTTACAAATTTGCCAATTTATGGATAGATTTTAGCTTAATACCAACTTACAGCACGTTAAATTTTGGCGCGCAAAAAAACACAAAGAAGAGACAGAGATTTGCTATGCCACTTCTTTGTGTTTTTTGGAGATTTCTTGAAAGATCGAACTGATCTAAAAATTGAATATTAAGAGGCGGCACAAATCGCAGTTTCTTAATATTCGGATTATTAATCTTCGTATAAACGGCATTCAGCCGCCTCAGGATTATCTTCGCAATAGATCTCAAGAGAGTTTTTAGGCTTATCTTGCTTTTGGTGCGAAGCTTCAGCCTGTAGTTCTTCTACTGCATCCCATGCAGCAGCACATTCTTTAGAGTCAGTGCCACTAACTTCACAGGTATCTCTAGCTTGTTGTACTTCTTCTAGAATTTGCTCTTTAATGTTGCTCATATATTTTTTGTTTGTACTATCTGTGATTTAGATCCTAACAGACTTAATGCTTGCTAACCATCATGCGTCAGGAGTAGGAACTCGCTTTGCAATAGTCTTACAATAATCGGAGAGTAAGCTAAAGACCGAAGGTGGATGGAAGCATTCCAGCCAATACAATAAAGCCGATCCATACATTTTGACCAAAGGCTTTTTGGTATAACTCGGTAGGAATTTCAGCCTGTGTCAGTCTGTTACACTGCCATACCCATATTAACCCTGCCGTCAAGCAAGCAAGGTAGTGTGTGTAACCGAGTTGGATCTCCCAGCCTAACCAAAGTAGACATCCAAGAGTAATTGTCAAAAATATAGAGATCGCAAATGTTACATATCTTCCAAAAAATATGGCGCTAGAGTTAACGCCGACCTTGAGATCATCTTCGCGATCGCTCATGGCGTAAATCGTATCAAAGCCCATTGTCCAAGCAATCACGGCCACCCACAAAACCCAAGCATAGCGATCAAGTCCTCCTGTCACTGCACTCCAAGGGATCAACACCGTAAAACCCCATGCGATCGATAGTACTAACTGGGGCACTGGAAAAAAGCGCTTACAAGCAGGATAAATAGCAATTATAGGTACAGCCGCAAAACAGAGTCCAAAGCTAAGTGGACTTAGATAAGTGGACAACAAAAAAGCACATAGTCCAGAAACTAATAAAACCACGATCCCAACTTGAATCGATAGCGATCGCTCAGCAAGGGGACGATTTTTAGTCCGCTCCACCTGCGGGTCAATATCACGATCCCAAAGGTCATTAATGACACAACCTGCGGCACTAGTTGCCAAACTACCAAGGATCACGACACCTAATAGATCAAGAGGAGGCAATTGATGCTGCGATTTGGCGGCTGCCACAGTTGCCCATAGCGCAGGCAACATCAAAATCAGTCTGCCTGCGGGTTTGTGCCAACGCAAAAGCCGCACGATTTTCTGAAATGTTGGTTCATTATTGGTGATGCCTGAGTTCATGGTGAATGCTTACTAAGTCTCTTGCTAATTCTATTGTGATTTTAAGGCTAGGTGTGGTCGGCGCAAAGATCTGTCCATACCTAGCCTCGATAACGTCAACTATATTTTAGGCAATGTTGCTGGTTACAAAAGTTTTCATCTTCGTTAGAGTCATAGGACGTTTACGGGCATCTCTGTAACTAGCTAATTAAATAGCTAAAAGCGGTGACCAAAAAATTAGCAAAATCATGGGGTTTTGAGATGCGAACAATTAATAAACACTTTTCTAAATTTACTTTTCAATGGACTTCCCACAAGTCGTTGAAAACTATTTTATTAGCAATATCTCTATCTTTATTTGCTATATCTGGGGGCAAGGCTACAGCAGAAACTATAGTTACAGGCTTCACCAGTGAGCTAACTAATAACAAAGTCTGTGAAGGAACGGGGGGAACTCTCGCCTATGCAGAAACGAAAGATTACTCTTTATACATCTGTGCAGATATTAAAGATATTTATCAACCAAAACATTACCGCAGTGTGAACAAGAATGGTACTCCGGGCGTGAAACTCACGGCAAAAACTTATAATCCCAATCAAGGAACTTATTTTGAGTTTCATAATGGTGATTATGTGTATATGCTCCAAATTCCATCGGGAACCATTAAAAATCCCGTATTAATGGTGGAGTTTCCTGATGGTTCGGCATATGAACAGAAAATAACTAGATTTCTGAGGCGTGGTGATTCGCAATCACCTATCTCTAACAATCAATAATTATATTTATATTTATCGCTGCTAAAATCAAAACCAAAAAAATAGAATGGCGGCGCAAAGCGCCGCCATTCTATTTTTTGGTTTTATAGATGTGCTAATATGTATAACCGAATTGGGGAATTAGCTCAGTTGGTAGAGTGCTGCGATCGCACCGCAGAGGTCAGGGGTTCGAGCCTCCTATTCTCCATTTTTTATAAATTAAGCTGTCTATCAAGCGTAATGCCTGATTGCGCGAGCTGTCGTGCTTGGGGGCTTCCTCTTAAAATATTATTACCGCCTGAACTGATCCAATAAAAGCGCTTCTTTTGCTGTTTGTTTAATTCGGGAGCATCTGTTACTAAAAAGTCTTTTAACCACCTAAATTTTTTTAAAACTGGTGTAACTTGAGATGTCTCAGCGCTATGGACCTCAATAAAATATGTTGTGCCGTCATAGCCAATTGCATAATCCCAACGTGAATCATTAGGATAAATCCCCTTAACAGCAGCGTCAATATCGACACTACCTTCACACTTTTTTGTGTCAGATGGTCTGACTTTGTTACTATAATTGCCTAACGCTTGCAACCCATTTTTATAAGCATTTTTTAGTAAAGGTGTTGCAAATATTGCTTCTTTAAAGCCCATTTTTAAACTCATAATTTATCTTGAATTGCCTGAGAAACAACCTCAGAAGCTTTGCTACTAAAACTAGTTAATCCACCCCAATCAGCAGTTGACAAGTCTTCATCAAATGCATCTAATGATGAAATATCACGAACCTCAACACCATCTTCCTTTTGATCGAAATAATAGGTGGAAAATTTCTTGTTTTTGAGAATATTTTCAAAAAGCTCATTAATAGCCGGTGTTGGTTTTAAATCAAAAAGTTGATAGAGATACTTAACATCAGAGTTGTTATTTTGTAAGTTGCGAATTGCCCAAACCGCTTCTAAAAGAACAGGAGAATGGGTAGAAATAATTAAACGATAGCCTCGGTGTAATAGTTCTAAACATACTAAAATAACAGACAAAATTGCACGAGGATGTAATCCCATCTCTGGCTCTTCAATTACTACCCAATTAATATCAGTTTTCTTAGAAGTTTTGGATGCAGGCATTAGCCAATAAATACCCAGAAGTAAAGGCATAAATTCTCGTTGCCCAGCAGACCAAGCCATAAAAGGTAATTCATTACCTTTCATATTAATTTGGATACGTTTACGCATTCCAGTTGTGTTTAGCTCTACTTGAGCACCATGAAAAATGCTGTCATCAAGTGCTTCCCGCAATTCTTGTTTAAGCCGTCCTTTTTGTGGAAAGATTGCACTCCCCTTACTCCCAAGCCCCTGTTGCATGAGCAATCGTAGATCCTCACTAAAATTGCGAACTACATACGGATCGCCAATTTCAAAGCTAGTGAATGATCTAGGCCATCCATTTTCAAGTGTTAAAACTCTTTGAGCAGGTACAAAAAATAATTGCTCTTTCTTACGATAGTCTTTTTTTAATAGATTTTCTAAATCAATAAGTTTTTTGTCAAAAAAAACTTGTGTACTGTTACTCCATAAATTACGCATTCCCTCACCAAAATAAAGCTCTATGAAATTAGCCAAATCTCCTTCCCAGTGATATCCATTTTTCTTGAGAGTATTTAAAATATCTTCGCTATCAAGTAATAACTTGATTAACTGCAATAAAATACTTTTCCCTGTGGCTTGAGGTCCAATAAAAAGGGTCAGATCGCCAAAAGCTATATCTGCATTCTTTATTTGTCCTAAGTTTGTAACATTAAGATGTGTCATAGGCTCATATCTATACTTTCATGACATATAGGCTAAAAGGTAGATAAAAAATTAATCAAAGCTTGATTTTGTTCATCAGTACCAACGGTAATGCGTAACTTATCAGCTAGTCCTGTTTGATTGAAATAGCGGACTAAAATTCCAGTTTCTTTTAGTTGTAAATAAATCTCTTCGGCGTTGCCTTTGGGCGTTTTGGCAAGTACAAAATTACCGTGAGATTCTAGGACGGCAAAGCCAAGATTTTGAAGATCTTGCGTAAGCTTAGTGCGTGAAATTTTAACTTTTTCAGCATTAGCATTTTTGTAGTCTTGATCGCTTATAGCCGCAGTTCCTAGCGCGATAGCTACAGCATCAATGTTGTAGCTATCTTTAACCTTAAAGAGTCCCGACAAAAGACTGGGATTAGCAATCCCAAATCCTAAGCGCAAACCTGCAAGAGAATAACCTTTGGACAAAGTGCGTAACACAATCACGTTGTCAAATTCTTTGACTAATGGCAAAGCTGAATATTCCGCAAAATCGACATAGGCTTCATCGATCGCAACAATCCCCGATACTTGTTGCGCCAGTTTGCGTAAATCATCTAAAGGTACGATGTGACCCGATGGACTATTTGGGGAAGCAATAAAAGTTACCGCACCATTTGCCGCCACAAGTTCATCAATGGGTAACTGAAAATTTTCACCATAGGGGACTTCTACAATTTCCGATGGTTGCATTGCTGCAAGGGAGCGATATAGCACATAGGTTGGCATCGGATAAACTACTTTGCGATCGCTACCTTCAGCACAAGCCCTGATCAAAATATTTAAAACATCGTCACTGCCATTACCCACAATTACCCAATCCGTAGGCACATCTAGAGCTTTACTTACCGCTTGACAAAATTCGTAGGCAAAGGGATCGGGATAACGCCTCAAAGAATCGCTATCGATATTTTGCAAAGCAGCGATCGCCTTTGGAGAAGGCGGATAGGGATTCTCGTTAGTATTTAACTTGATAACCTTAATGCCAGACTTTGGCTGTTCCCCCGGAACGTAACCAGTCATCGCATCAATAGCAGGGCGGAAGTAGCTCATAGCGCAAGGTGAAAATTTGTGTCAGGTCTATCATTGTATCGTAACTACCATTACAGAGCTTTACAAAAAGTCACTCTTACTATGCTTTATCTCGAAATACGGGCAAGACTTCATTACAAAAAGCCTCGGTCGCCTTAGACCGATAACGATTAGGATTACGAATTTGTAATAACATGCGTTTGATTACCACCCCGTCAATTCGTACTTGTTGTAAAGCCCCCATTTGCAATTCTTTTTCGATCGCTGTCACCGACAAAAAAGCAGCTCCCAAACCTGCCTGCACCGCATTTTTAATAGCCTCAATCGAATTTAGCTCCATCGCGATCGTTAACTGTCGCGGATCAACACTGCTATCTAATAAAACGCGATCGATCGCTTTACGAATCGTCGATTGTGAATCAAGGTTAATAAATTGCAACTTATACAACTCCTCGATCGGTAATGCCCCAATCTGAGCAAGCGGATGGGAAGTCGGTAGAATTAACGCTAGTTCATCTTCAGCATAGGGAGTAATCTCTAAAGAATCATGTAAATCCGCAGGAATTTCACCGCCAATAATCGCTAAATCCACCTGTCCATTGGCAACACTCCAAGCCGTTCGCCTTGTAGAATGAACATGTAGCTGTACCGAGACATCAGGATATTTTTTACGAAATAAGCCAATCATCTGTGGCATGAGATAGGTTCCAGTCGTTTGACTAGCACCTATAATTAGAGTCCCACCATTAAGATTTTGTAAGTCCTCAATAGCGCGGCAAGTTTCCTGACAAAGGCTTAAAATGCGATCGCCATAGGAGAGTAATAACTGTCCTGCCTCGGTCAACTGTGCTCTTCTGCCCCCACGATCGAACAAAGGTACATCTAGCTGTCGCTCTAGATGTTGGACTTGCAAGCTAACGGCGGGTTGGGACACATAAAGGCTATCTGCGGCGCGTTTAAAGCTACCCTCAGCAGCGATCGCCTTAAGAATGCGTAATTGGTCTAGGGTGAACGGTATGTCGATCATAGAAGCAGCGTGAGAAAAGATGAGTCGGGAGGTTATTCAGAATTTCTTGAATTTAGCAGGAGTTGTGGGGATTACCCTCACAAACCGTCGGATGCGTCCCTATTTCCAGGGACTGGATACCATATTAGATAGGACTAAACAGGCATTGGGACAAGGGGGCTTACAAGTTGTTGAAAACGTACCAAAGGGATTTGAATCATTTGAATTTCACTTTGCTAGTCATGTTGTGTTTATTTACAAACTGTCCCATGCATGGGCTAGTACTACTAGTCATGACAGATATTGAACTCGATCCATTTGAATATCATCGGGGTATTAAAAAATCAAATATCTCATAACAGATACATGCAACACAGTCGCATACTTTAAGCTTTTATTATGTACAGTCACTCAGCATTCTTTGCCCAGTTCAAATTGGCATCCTGACAATGCTCAAAAAACATCTGAAGAAGAAGTGCAAAGTCAGCCTAACAAATATAGCTATGCTGAACCTGTTGCCAATCCTAATCTCAAAACACCCGTAACGACATCTCGTAGCTCATCACCTGACACAAGAAACTCTAGCAATATACAAGTCAACCAAAGCTCTCGTGCAAATGTAAATACAAATGCACAAACTAAACTCAATGTAAATAAGGCAAATACAGCCCAGCCTCAAACACCTCCTACACCATCCGCACCGATTGCTACCACCACTGCTACCAATAAAAATGCAAAGGATATTGATAACCCTAGTAAGCAAGTATCAGCGAAAACTGACACACAAGACTATAAGTTAGATGAACTTTTATCCGCCTTAAACAAACTTAGCCACTTCACAACCCAATATCTGGGAAAAGTTGTAGTGACTAACTATTGGAAATAGCGTCACCCAGATTCTGCTTGGCTCAAAGAATTTGAAGGCGATCGCGATGGGCAAATAACCCATCCTACTACTAAGGAGTCAGAGCTCGCCTGTAACCCAGAGCGAATGAAGCAAATTCAGGCATCGATAGCAATTTATATCAAACCTTACTTAACAATTCTAAGAAATTTGGCGGCAAGGACTCTACGCATACACCTTATAAATGAGTTAAACTGATTTCTGATATTTAAGGGGAACAATTGCACAGCCAAGCTAAAAATGTCTAAGCGCGTTAAAATCTGGGATTCTCACTTCATTTTTCACCCGCTTAACAGGACGAGAATTGTTAGCTGTCCAAACCACTTGTGAATCTTTAGGTACTAGTAACAATACATATATCATCGGTTTGCCAGAAAGATTGAAAATTGTCGATTCATTTCTTGCTAAAGGTTTAAAACACAAAACAATTTTGCAAAGGCTCATCAAGTAAAAAAGAAACCTGCCAAAGGCAGGTTTCTTTTTTACTTGAGATTATTTTTAGGCTGCTGATTAGCTTTGATAAGTTGTTGTTGAGACTTCCAAGCTTCTCTTAAGTATCCAAAATTTCTTTTAAATTCTTCATTGCCCCACCAGCTACCAACGAGACCTTCATCCCAAGATGCAGAAATAGCACCATAGCTTAGACCAACAACTCCCAATCCTAAGAACAACATACTAACTAACACCACTGCGGAGGTAGGAAGATCAAATATATGTTGGCTGACCAAAATATAACTAACTACAAATGTGGTGATGCCTAATCCTGTAGGGACACCGCAAAATAGGGCAGCTCGTCGAACAATCCGACGATTAACTTCCTCTGGGATACCTAGAGGATCACTTCGTTTAGGAGTTAGGTTTGTACTTATTTTTGTTTTCGAGTTATTTACATTTGCAGAAACTGAAGGGACAGGTAGCTTTTTTGGCTCCTTAGCTTTAGCTTTTTTACTACGATTATTTGGCTCGAAAGGGATACGTTCACTGGGCTTACTCACTTTTGCTCCTCATTAGCGCTAAAGAAGTTGTAATAGCATTCGTGCTTCGCACAAATGCTATTTAAAAACTACCCTCTTACACCCAAGCTTTGGATGAGTTGTTTGTAATGAGCTCGATCTTGGTTACGAACATAAGCAAGTAAACGCTTACGTTGACCAATAATCTTGAGCAAACTACGACGAGATGAGAAATCTTTAGGATGTAGTTTTAGGTGAATGGTCAGCTGAGTAACGCGCTCAGTGAGCAGTGCAACCTGAACATCAGAGGAACCTGTATCGGTAGAATGCTTTTGGTATTCGGAGAAGATTTCGAGCTTGCGTTCTTGCAAAAGTGCCATGATAAAAACTTGAACGTGTTTTGAGGTGGACGTGACTAAACCCGACAATCAACGCACTTAGGAGTTAGATAGCGAGCCCCCAACCTCACGATTGGGTATTCCTAGTTCTTTCCATTTCTGGAGTTGCGCCACTTGTCGAGAGCATTGTATTTGCTAATTCGACAGATCGACTGCATAGGCGGTTTCCGTTTCTCAGTAGTCTCTGAGTAGTATGTATGGCGAATCGCTAACTTTTTAAAGATATTAGCTTTCAGAGAGACTAGCTTAACATGTTGACCACATATTTTTGTACTCCGCCAAAAAATAAGGCGGAGCTTTGCATCGCCTTATTTTTGGCGAGCAGAACTTAATGGGCAGAGCCATTGCCGTGATATTTATCGGTGTCGTAAAAGCCGTTACGAGTGCCGAAAAATAAGCAGCTAATCGTAAAGAAAATAGTTAAAATAGGCAGAATAACTTTGAGATCGAGCATGGTTTCAATCTATGAAAAAATGATGACCCATATATTTTAGTCGTAATCCAAGATGTAGAAAGTAGCTTGTAGTTCCTTCTTAACAATTAAAAAAAATGGAGAGCGCTATGAGCTCTCCATTTTTTTAATTGTTTAAGTCTGTTTTATCAGAGCTATCTGCGTTAGGACGATAGCTTTGCTCAAAGGCGTAGCGCACAATCTGAGAACGATTTTCCAAATTCAGCTTAGTCATGATACTGCTGAGATGTGTCTGGACGGTGCGAGGACTAATTTGTAAGCGTTTACCGATTTCTTTGTTGGTAAAGCCTTGGACAACTTGCCAGAACACACGCTCTTCAGAAGGGGTAAGGGTAGTGCGGGACACAGGAGCCGTAGGCTGATGGAATAAACGCATATGCTCACTAGGCGTGCGGTGGGGTTCGCGTTTGTGAGGCGAGAAGAAATCAATATCAGTTTTGCCAATAGTCATGCGATCGCCGCTTTTGAGCAGAATCGGAAAAGTAATTCTTTGTCCACGCATGAACGAGCCATTACGACTACCGAAATCAACTAGATAAAAACTACCTGACTCATTATTCGTCGCACGATTTTTTGATAATGAGTCAAAGCTATCATTTTTGGAAGCGCCAACAATTTGCAAGGTAGCGTGATAGCGTGAAACCCACTTATCTGTTAAAACAATTGAGTTATCGTAGCCCCTTCCTATTGTCCAAAAATCTGCGTTTATAAGCGGAATCGTCTGCTGCCCCTCATCATCATGAACAATCAGATAGGGGTGTGGGTGTAGAAGGGTCACTGAACTGTTAGACAACTTTGTTGTGTGCATCTCAATCAATTGCCAATATAACCTATTTATATATTGTGAGACGTATTTAATAAATTTTGAGTTCCGTTTTCAGATTCATGGCTTTTGCCGACATATTCTGTCAATTGCATAAACTGAATTTAGATTGGGCAAAATCCAACAACATTATAACCTTTTTATATTAATTATATAACTTTGAGATCGCTATCCCAATTGACAAATAAAGCTTTAGCATAGATTTGTTAAAGCAAATTTACAACCACAAATTTAATAGGATTACTATGTCTTCCTGATAGAATTAAAGCCTGTTATAAACAAAATTAGTCTGGCAATCAGTAAAATAAATCAAGCAAAAAAAAGTAACATATGCTGCTTTTTACATTGCAAATTTTAAAAATCCTATGATTTCTTGTTAAAAAACAATGATTTGGATTGCAATCACCATACAGTTAATACTTAGTGCAGGATTGCTATGGGCGACATGGCAAATCTGGATGTTTCGTCATACACTTAAAGCAACAATAAAAACCGTAGATAGTTGGACTAAATATTGCGAAAATGGTTTGCAGGTATCTACCCCTAGCCTTGAGGTTGCTCGTGGTGGAGTTGACATGACGCGAAGGAAATACCAAACATTACAAATGCAATTAGAAAAAGTTCGTCAACTATTCTCAGTGCTTAGTCGTGGTGTATCCTTTTTAGGGAGTCGTTGGCAAAAGTCTAGTAAGAGTGCGTCAGCTTCTGTAACTAACCAATCAAGTAACAAGTCGTCAGACAGCAGATCGATAGGGAGCCAGCATAATGTCAAACGGCGCAGATAAATTTTTAGGTGGATTGATTGTCGGTACGGTGATCGGTGCGGGATTAGGTATTTTATTCGCGCCACGCTCAGGTAAAGAAACTCGACAAGTGTTAAAGCGATCAGCTCAAGATTTACCCCAAATAGCCGAGGAATTAGGCGCTAATATGCAGTACCAAGCTGATCGCTTGACTGAACAAGCGCAGCGTACTATTGATGAAGCATTGATCAGATTGCAAGAAGCGATCGCGACGGGGCAAGAAGCTAGTCGTAGGCTCCAAGATGAATTAGTGCTATCTATGGGCAGTACATTTAATAACTCATCTATAGAAGAAATAGATGATCTTCCAATTGAGGACAAAGAGTAGGCAGCTATAAGAAATTATGTCAGAAGCGATCTTTTTGTTGGGTTTATCATTTTTATTGGTGGTCATTTGCCTGACAATTCTTTTGCTCACGGCAGTTCCCGCATTTCAAGAGTTAGCAAAGGCAGCAAATAGCATTATCCGTTTGGCTGATACCTTAACTAGAGAATTACCAGCAACTCTCGAAGCAATTCGGCTGACGGGTTTAGAGCTAAGTGAGTTAAGTGATGAGCTAAATCAAGGGGCAAAAAATGCGGGCGAGGCGGTTAAGCAGGTGAATGATGGAATTAAGGGCGTAAAGCAAAGTGCTTCTAGTGCAACGATCGCTACTAAAAGTGCTTTAGCAGGTCTTAAGGCAGGACTAAAATCTCTAGGTCGTCCACGTAACCAAAGACGCACAGATCCTTATCGTGAAAATCTACGCAGCAATAACCAATCCATTCGAGATTTAGATGCTTCTAGAGATGATGAAGATATTGACTAGTCAAATCACTCCTGATGACATGCATTCTTAAGGATTTATTTGAGATTCAACACTTAAAGATGAGAACAATTAGAGTAAAGCTCTAATTGTTCTCATGATTGCATTGATCGCATATGCCACTAACCGTCACTTCATAACTATCAATTTTTAAACCTGAGCGAATTTGCTCAAAGCCTAGCCCTTCAAAAGCGTTCCAAGCAATATCTTCGATTTCACCGCAGCATCTACAGCGAAAATGGTGATGTGGTTCAACATTGGCATCATAGCGACAGACACCTTGCTCTAGTAAAACTTCACGTACTAAACCCGCATCGCGCAAAGTTTGCAATGACAAATAAACCGTAGCCTGTGAGGAAGTGGGGGCATTTTGGTTTAAGTCACTTAAAATCTGGTCGGCGGTGGGATGATCTTGACGATCGCATAAATTTGCATAGACAGCAAAGCGCTGGGGCGTTACCCGTAGCCCCTTCGATTTCAGTATTTGAACTACTCGCTCCGCTTGCTTTTCCATGATGAAATTTTCAAGTTTTAATTAACTTCTTAATTTTGTATAGCTATAGCCATTAAGTTAAACCGAGAACTGAAAGTTGCGTCGCAAAGTAATACAACTCTCAGTTCTCGACTTGATGTTGTCTTAACATAACTGGCTACCACTAAAGATTAGTTATCTAGAACACAATCATATCATCTCTATCTAAGAACAACAACCTTATTAAAATTTTTCTAATAATTGAATTAAACTAGCTATTGACTAATTACTAAATAAGAATTATTCTGAGATAAACTAAGCAACTAAAAAATTAAACACCAAATTAAAACTATGGCAGTTATCGACACTTTACCAGATGTAGTATTTAAGACCCGTGTCCGTGATGAGTCCGTAGAAGGTCCTAACCCCTTTCGTTGGCAAGACCGCACCACTGAAGAAATCTTCGGCGGTAAGAAAGTAGTTTTGTTCTCCTTGCCTGGTGCATTTACCCCTACCTGCTCCTCTAATCACTTGCCCCGCTACGAAGAGCTTTATGAAGAATTCAAAGCTCAGGGCATTGATGAAGTAATTGTCGTTTCTGTAAATGATGCCTTCGTTTTCTTTAAATGGGGCAAGGAAATTGGCGTAAAGAACGTGTTTTTACTTCCCGATGGTAACGGCGAGTTCACTCGTAAGCTTGGTTTCTTAGTTGATAAGTCCAATATTGGTTTTGGCTATCGCTCTTGGCGCTATGCAGCCGTAATCAACGATCTCAAGATCGAGAAGCTCTTCGTTGAGCCAGGTTTCAGAGACAATGCCGATAGCGATCCCTTTGAAGTATCTGATGCTGATACCGTATTGGCTTACCTCAAGGGTGTTGAGCCTGCTGGCGTATCTGCTCCTCGTTTAGCTTTTGAAGGCTAATCACTAGAATAGAAAAGTGCGCGAAGCGCACTTTTCTATATTGATGTAATTTTAAATTGGGGTTGCCATGAAACTTTCTAGCAAAAATCTTGATCAACGCCTTGATACTGTCTACGATGCGATCGTTGTGGGTGGTGGTATGGGCGGACTGTCCGCAGCAATTTATTTGGCTCGCTATGGGCTAAAGACCTTGGTGATCGAAAAAGGCAAAGGGCGATCGCTATGGATGCAGGAACTGCGTAATTATGTCGGACTAAATCCCGATACCCCCGGCAGCGAAATTTTGAATCATGGCAGAAAGACAGTCCTAGAATGGGGGGCAGATTATTTGCGCGGCTATGTAGAAGATGTCGTCGATGAGGGCGAAACTTTTGCGGTGAAAGTAAAAGTTGGCAAAACCAACAGTATCTATCCCATATTTCGTAGTAAGTATGTAGTAGCGGCTTCAGGAATTATTGACAATCTGCCCCAATTGGAAAATATGCAAAATGTCTATGATTATGCAGGTTACACGCTTCATGTCTGCATGATCTGTGATGGCTATGATATGTGGGATCAGAAAGCGGTTTTGATTGCTAATACAGAGGGTCAAATTGGCGCTGCTTTTGTATTGAACTGGTTTACTCCTTACATTTCTGTTTTGACTCATGGACTATGTGAAGTCAGCGATAAAACCAAACAGAAATTAGCTGAGCATGGCTATCCCTTGTATGAAACTCCGATCGCTAAATTCTTGGGAGAAAATCATCATCTAAGAGGTGTAGAACTTACCGACGGCACAATTGTGGAGGCAACCACTGGCTTAGTGGGCATGGGTTCTGTTTACCATAATCAATACCTCAAAGGCATTGCATGTTTGGAATGGGCTGGTCAGGATTTGGTCACCAACGATATGTGTAAGACCAGCCATGATCGCATTTTTGCATTGGGTGATTTGAAAAAAGGCTTGAACCAAGTATCAATCGCTGTAGCAGATGGGACTTTAGCCGCTACTCAAATTTGGCGAAATATTCGTCGTGCTAGTGAGCCTCGTAAATGGGAAGAAAACATCAAAGTTCCAACCGCAGTGTAAAAAAGAAACTTCGCAATGCCAAGCTTCTTTTTTGCACTGGCAAGGAACCTTAGAAAATATCTTCCTGAATCTAGGCTACCAAAAGACCAGTTAAGTAATAGGAGATTGTGTCGCCCTTTACGCGGGTGGCATAATCTCCTGATTTAGAAGCTTCGTACAGGGTATTATGTTGATTTGGAAAATTATCTTTATAGAGTAAATGTAAATTTTTTGGTTAATATGGCAGGGACAAGAATAGCTCCTAGCGATCGCTTTTCGTAAGTGCCAGTATCAGGAATAAATTCACGAAATTCGGTTAAAGCTTCGAGATTTTCTCCAAAGAAGTCGTAAATACTATCATCAAAACGTAGATTTTCAATTGGGGCAATCAATTCACCTTTTTCCACCCAAAAGCAAGCATAGCGGGACATACCTGTGATTCTACCGCCTGCACGATCGCTCCAGTTGAGATAATGTAGGTTTGACAAATAGAGTCCCGTATCTAATTGTTCAAGAATATCTACTTCCGCGAGATTTCCTGCTGCGACTTCAGGCGATCTCATCGATTCATCACCGCTTGCACCATTAGCTTCTTCGCCATATTCCTTGGCACTGCGTGAACTGACGAGCGTATTCACTAGCTTACCATTACGAATAATTGGTAAATGTTCGGGTGCAACTTCACCTAATTCATTAAACCGAGGCACATTTCCATAGCTGAAGTTTTCGCTGAGGGATAATAATGGGGAGAGAGTTTTTTCCTGATTTTTTAATTTCAATAGAGCGCTACTACCCTGTTTTAAACTAGCTGCTCCTACACTACCAATCAAAAATCCAAACAACTCTGCCGCCGCCGCAGGTGCAAAATAAGTACGATATTGTCCGCGTTCTATAGTTTTACTAGGTCTTTGTAATGCGATGGATTGCCGTTGAGATCGCTCAATTTGGGTTTGATAGTCTCGATTTAACCAATCTTTACCAGCATAAATTCCTTTAACTGCCTTTTCGCCTGAACTAGTCTGCACAAACAATGAATAGTCAACAAAAAAGGAATCTGTGGCGAACCAATGCCTTTGTCCTGTGGAGTTGGCATTGGCGCGGATAATAGAACCTGAGGCATAGAAACCAGTAAAATCCAGATTGTCTATGGGAGCGAGGATGGTAGCGATCGCATCTTCAGGATTTAATAACTTACCTTGATAAACTTCACGACTCGAACCTTTATTTTCAGGTATGACAACATAAGGGTTTTCAGGGATTTGAGAAACTTCTTGCCGCAGATAGTTGAGGCTATCTTGGGCATACGCAATATCTACTTCATGATTGCCTGTAAATGGAAATTCAGCATAGGCTTCACGTTGATTATAAATAAGGGAAATAGTTACATTGCCATCGGCGACAACTCCTGACTGTCTGACCTTAGCATGATTAAATCTGGTGAATTGACTACGCTCACCAGCTAAATTGATGGTTAGATGTTCATTGCTATGAAGACTGTTAATTAGGCGATCGGTGAGCTGATAAAACGCATTTTCCAGATATTTTTCTTCTAAATTTCTAGTCGTCAAAATTTTATATCCAAGTAAAATTTATAGTTTTTTTGCAGAAAAAATTATACAAATAATTTGTTGAAATACTTTCTAAATAAGCATTTCAACAAATTATTTGTATTTTAAGTCAACGCTTTACGTTGTAATGCTTTCCAAGATAACATCAGAAGCAAAGACGCTATAGGACTTGATTTTGCTGTTACATTGTTTTTGTTATCGTGATTATGATGTACAGCATTTGTAGATTTTATGGCAAAGCAAGGGCAACAACAGCTAGATTTCGGGTTGGAGTCTAACGGGGGAAATATCATACCGACCTCATTGCATACTGAGATGCAGCGCTCGTACCTAGAGTATGCCATGAGTGTGATTGTCGGTCGTGCGTTGCCCGATGCCCGTGACGGATTGAAGCCAGTCCATCGACGGATTATCTATGCTATGCACGAGCTTGGACTTGTGCCAGAACGCCCTTTTCGTAAATGCGCCCGTGTCGTCGGAGACGTGTTAGGCAAATATCACCCCCACGGAGATCAGTCGGTTTACGATGCCCTTGTGCGTTTAGTGCAAGACTTTTCTAGCCGTTACCCCTTGCTGTCAGGGCATGGCAACTTCGGCTCGGTAGATAATGACCCTGCGGCAGCGATGCGTTACACTGAGTGCCGTTTGGCGGCGATCGGTAATGAGGCTTTGCTGAGTGAAATCGAGGAAGAGGTTGTTGACTTTGTTGATAACTTTGATGGCTCAGAACAGGAGCCTGCGGTATTACCTGCCCAATTACCAATGCTATTGCTCAATGGTGCAACAGGGATCGCTGTGGGCATGGCGACAAATATTCCGCCCCACAACTTAAATGAAGTTGTCGATGGCGCGATCGCCATGCTTGATAATCCTAATTTGCCAGATGATGATTTACTAAAACTCATTCCAGCCCCTGACTTTCCCACTGGCGGGATCATCATGAACGAGGAAGGAGTGCGAGAAGCCTATCTGACAGGGAAAGGTAGCGTCACTATTCGTGGTGTGGCGGCAGTTGAACAGTTCGGTGGCAAAGGTACAGGTAAGCGCCAAAAGCAAGCAATCATCGTCACTGAGTTACCCTATCAGGTGAACAAATCAGCATGGATTGAGAAAATTGCCGAGCTGGTAAACAATAACAAAATCGATGGTATTTCTGATATTCGCGATGAAAGCGATCGCGCAGGAATGCGGGTCGTCATTGAGTTAAAAAAAGATATTGTTCCTGAAGTAATTATCGATCAGCTATATCGTCAAACCGCCTTGCAATCGAATTTTGGCGTGATTCTTCTCGCGCTGAAAGGCTCTCAACCGAAACAGATGAGTTTGCGGGAATTACTACAAGAGTTCCTAGAATTTCGGGAAGAGACTCTCTCGAAGCGCTTTCGCTATGAATTGAAGAAAGCTCAAGAAAAATCGCACTTGTTAGAAGGATTAGTACTAGTTCTGCAAGATATTGATCGCTTGATCAGAATTTTAAGGTTTGCCAACAATAGCGCCCTTGCCAAAACTGATTTACAAACGGAATTTGCCCTTTCTGAAACTCAAGCAGAAGCAATTCTCTCTATGCCTTTGCGTCGCATCACCGCCATTGAGCAACAAAAGATCCGTGAAGAATTGGATACCTTACAGCATCAGGTTTCTCGACTAGAGAAATTGCTAAGCGATCGCCGCGAGTTGATGAAATTCCTGAAAAAAGAATTACGCGATCATAAAAAACGCCATAGCGATCCAAGGCGGACACATCTCGCATGGCAATTGTTAGAACATCGTCAAAATGCGATTCAGAATGCGATTGATGCTACATCTGTTAATACGAGTGAATTGCCCAAGGTAAAAAGCAATAAAAGCGATCGCGTTATTCAACAGGTTATTGAGACTGAAAAAGTTCCTGAAAAAAAATCTCGTGCCTCGGCAAATAAGCAACCTAAACCTGTTGAAGTTCCGCTAATTTCTCTAACCACTGAGCTAAATATTCCCGTTGCTGAACCTCAAGACATTACCGTCCAAATCACCCACAAAGGTTACATCAAGAGTTTTGAAGATAATTCCAGAATTTCACAGTCAGTAGATCTCACTGATGATGTGACGATCGCTTCCTATAACACTCGTAGCAATCGGGAAATGTTGGTGCTCACAAATTCTGGGAAAGCTTTTCCCCTTGCTCTAGCAAACGTTCCCATTGTCAAAGGTAAAGGACGGGGCACTCCTTTAATTACACTATTCCCTGAAAGCCCTGAGCACATTGTCTCGCAATTTGTTTGGGAAAAAGATCCTGAATCCAAGCAAGGCTTAGTTCTCATTTCTAGTCAAGGCAAAATCAAGCGATCGCCCCTTGCGGAATTTGCAGACATGACTGCACGCGGACTCATTGCAGCCAGATTTAAAGAAGATGATTCTCTCTTCTGGGCAGATGTGGTGAGTTTAGAGCAAGAACTAGCGATCGCTACTTCCGCTGGTAGAATTTTGCGACTCAAAGCCAATGAAATGCAAATTCCAACCGTAGGTCGCGCTGCCGCAGGAAATATCGCTCTACGTTTAGGTAGCAATGAAACTCAAATCGGTGTATCGGTATTAGATTTAGAAAATTATCCGAGTTCAGAATTGATTCTGATCACTGCTGAAGGATTCGCCAAACGTATATCTGCGGCAAATATTCGCGAAGCCGTGCGTGGAGCGATCGGCGCTCAATGCTTTAAGTTCCAATCCCGCGCTGATAAATTAGTAAGCATGATCGGGATCGCCAAGCCTCGTCTAGATTTACCCGTAACTTTCTTGATCGGTCAAGAGAATGACATTGGATTGAGAACCGTGCAAATGCCTTTGGGCGCGATCCCCCTAGAATTCCCCAATAGTCAAGGACGATCAATATTTGCGGGTGAAAGTGATTTAGTGCGATCGGAAAGAGTAATTCGCGTAGTAGCTGGACTTAGTTGAAAAACAAATAAAGGTAGTGCTTTGCACTACCTTTATTTGCTTGGATTCGGTATCACTTCTTGCATATCTAAGCTTGAAATATTTCTTCGGCAGTGACTATTAATTCAGGGAAGGTCTTTGAAACAATTGCTTGCGATCCTCTAAATTCTTGAAGTGTATACTTGCCTCTTTCGTTTAGAGAATAGATGGAAATAGTTGGTAGCTTGGGATTTCCTAAAAAGTCTCGACTTGCGATCGCTAAGTAATCAACAATCCAATATTCTTTAATACCAATAGCTTCATATTCATAAAGCTTATCAATATAATCATTATCCCAATTGGTCGAAGTTACCTCAACGGCAAGCTGAATTGGTTCATGCAAAGCCGCATAGTCTGAACGATTAGAACGCCAAGTATCTAAATCAGTCACACTAACATCAGGAATGCGCCCGTGCTCAGTTCCATTTTTGGCATTTGTCTTAATGACAGCCTGATTTGTGACTTTGTATTGAAGTTGTAGACGCTTAACCTCATCCTTAAATAAGTCCATAACTAGCTCAGAAACATCTTTATGCTTTCTTGTGCTAGAAATCTCAACTATTTCTCCGTCAATTAGTTCGTAATGCCCGTCATCAGGGCATTGTTCTAAAAATTGCTCAAAAGTCAATTTTTGTTTTATCAGGGTAATCATAGACCACTCCCTGCTTGTAGCGGTTATCTCCATAATATAGCACTTGGATTAAGAAAGACTTGAGTCGCTATGATTGATATATATCAAAGTTGCGAAAAACAGATAAAATATTGATATCCATAGGTTTTTACTTGTTTTATGACCCTCAATAAAGTTCATTTAGTAGGACGGGCAGGACGCGATCCTGAAGTCAAATATTTTGAGTCGGGCAAAGTGGTTTGCAACTTTACGCTAGCGGTTAATCGCAATACAAGTAACCGTGACGAGCCACCCGATTGGTTCGACTTGGAGGTATGGGACAAAACTGCCGAAGTCGCTGCAAACTATGTCAAAAAAGGTAGCTTGATTGGCGTTTCAGGATCGCTCAAGTTTGATCGCTGGAATGACCGCACCACAGGCGATGAGCGCCAAAAGCCAGTTATTCGTGTTGATCGCCTCGAATTGCTTGGTTCTCGCAAAGACAATGAAGCTGCAAGTAGTAGTAGCAGTAGCTATGACGACGATTTCTAGACTCAAAGCCCTTGCGATGCAAGGGCTTTGTTATACGGTTGAATACGGTTTTCCTACTCGAAAATTGGCGATCGCATCGGTAAAAATAGAGTTAACACATTAGGGAAATAAAGAATCTATTATGTTTAACCTTGGTGAACTAGACTCCAGCAACAATCTTTTGCTCGATTATCTAAAAGATCAATCGCCCGAAACCCTAGCAACAGTTGCTCATTCCGTTAGTCCTGAAGCACAACAGATTATTCATCAAAATATTCAAAACTTGCTTGGCATACTACCAGCTCCACAGTTCAATGTGAGTATTACCACTGATCGCGAAAATATAGCAGGTTTAATTGGCTCCGCGATGATGACAGGTTATTTCATTCGCCAGATGGAAACGAGAATGCAACTAGATAAATCATTCGCAGAATAAAAAAGCGGCGCTAAGCGCCGCTTTTTTATTTGTGTTTATGGTGAAAACGAATCCCTAAAAACACATCGTAGATAAAGCCAGCCAGATCGGGCATCTTGAAAATTCCTAAGGTTTGGGGAGAACCATTAGCATCAAGCAGAGGCTTCATCTGATAATAAGCACTCTCGTAGTAATACCAAGGAACATTTGGCCACAAGTGGTGAACTAGGTGATAGTTTTGACCGAGCAACATAATGTTCAGAAAACGACCAGGGTAAACTCTGGCATTCTTCCAGCGCGATCGCTCAACAAAGGGACGATGGGGCAAGTAGTCAAAGAATAAACCAAGCAAAAGCCCCATAACTGCGGCTGGTACAAACCAGAAATTCATCATGTATCCAAGAAATCCATGGTAATAACCAAAGATAATCATTGCGACAACAATTGAACGACTAATTGCCCATTCTAGTAGTTCATAATTACGCCAGAGACGTCGTTGAAAAAAGAAAATTTCATGATAGAAAAAACGGATAGCAATTAACCATAGAGGGCCCCCAGTGGAAACAAAATGATCAGGGTCATCCTCTTCATCATTCACATGGGCATGATGCTGCATGTGAACACGGGTAAATACGGGAAACACAAAGCCTTGCAATATTGCGGCAGTATGTCCGATCGCGGCATTAACAATACGATTGGGGTGGGCAACACCATGACAAGCATCATGAATTACCGTCCCCAGTACATAAAGGGACGAAAAATTACAAACAAATACGAGCCAGTGATCCCAGCCCCATACCCAATAACCTGTAGTTGATGCGGTTGCTAAAACAATCGACCCCAGTAGGAGTAGTACTGTTGGATTAAATCCCTGTGCTGCTCCCATATAGTCTATGGGGAGAGTTAGGGCTTTGCCCTCCTGCTGCATTGTGTCACTCCTTCCTCAAATTTCCTATCTTTTATCTAGTATGCGTTTTGAGCTTGCTTAGCTGCTAAACCCAAAACATATTTCAATATATTCAAAAAATATATTTTAAAAATATATTTTATTGTTGCGTTTTATTACATTTTTTATTATCCCCTATGCTACCGACAATAGAGCGAGATTGCAACTTACACGCTAACAAAAAACAATCAATTTTTGAAAACCCTATATCTAGCAGAGATTTTGAAAAATTTATTCATTCATACCTTGTACTAATATCTAAGTCTTTCAAGCCATTGTTTATAGCTATAGCCAAGCAGGTTAAGACAAGCCCAAAGTGCAAAAGAGAGGTGAGTCGAGAAGCGCCTCACCTCTCTTTTGCGCTTGTCAAAATATAACTAGCTACCGTTACATCTTAAAATTTTAATCAGGAATAAATATAATTTTTGTTTTTATCTCCATATCAAGCTTGGCATAAGTCTTAGATAGTTAAGTATTATGAAGTTGTATCTTTTGCACGAAACAACAATGCAACTTGCTTCTGAACAACGTACTAAACTTGACAACTCCGATGATGCACTGTTTTATGACTATCCACGTTTTGTCACCCATGTAGACGATCGCTTTATTGATCAGCTTACTGAGCTTTATCGTCAACGCTTGCAACCCCATACACGCATTCTGGACTTGATGAGTAGTTGGGTGTCACATTTACCGCCAGAAATAGAATTTACTCATATTGAGGGGCATGGACTGAACGCTGAGGAATTGGCGCGTAATCCTCGGTTAAATCATTACTTTGTCCAAAATTTGAATAAACAGCAATTATTACCCTTTGCCGATCAATCCTTCGATGCGGTGTTAAACACAGTGTCAGTGCAGTATTTGCAATATCCCGAAGCTGTATTTGCCGAGATTCATCGCGTTCTCAAAGTTCGCGGGATTGCAATTATTAGTTTCTCAAATCGGATGTTTTATCAAAAGGCAATTCAAGCATGGCGTGATGGGGAAGAAAGCGATCGCACCAAGTTAGTATTCAAGTATTTTGCCTCTGTTCCTAAAGGATTCACCAAACCTGAGTTAGTGGCAAATGTGCCACCAAGTTCACCATTTTTAGCAATGTTTGGTATGGCAAGCAGCGATCCGTTTTATGCTGTAGTAGCAACTCGTTGTGATTGATATAGATTTTACGCTTGGCGTGAAATCTATATCAAGATAGAAGGATGAAATGCATAACTGATCCTTAAGTCACGCGCAGCCTGACTTAAGAAGTAAAAGGATGAAATGGAATGACTGACATTTTAGTGATTGGTGGTGGCATTATTGGTTTGGCGACAGCGATCGCCCTTTCGCAACGGGGGGCAAGTGTCACTGTAGTTGAACGTGATATTTGTGGGCGGGGCGCAACATGGGCGGCGGCGGGAATGCTTGCGCCTGAAGCCGAACGCCTGGAGGGACAACTACTAGAATTGGGTATTCGTAGTCGGGATATGTATCCACAATGGATTGCGAACCTGATGCGCTTATCAGGTTTAGATTGTGGCTATTGGTGTTGTGGGATGATTGCACCTAGTCTCCAAGAAAGCGACAACTTAGAGATCGCTTCACATCCTAAATATATTAATCGTGAAGAATCTTATAAACGACAATCAGGTTTAGGAGAATCGGTTTTAGGATCGCTCTGGTTGCCAGAGGATGGACAGGTCAATAATCGTAAACTTGCTCAAGCTCTCTTAACTACGGCGCGATCGCTATCGATCAAAATTCTTGAAGGGGTAACGGTATATCAAATTGTCCACGACGATCAGCGAGTCTCACATCTCGATACGAGTGTTGGAAAATTGCAAAGCGATCGCTATGTTTTAGCAACAGGAGCATGGACGCGATCGCTCTTACCTTTACCTGTGAAGCCAATTAAAGGACAAATGTTGTCGGTATTTGACAGCGATCGACATTTACAGCGCGTTATTTACGCTTCAAACTGCTATATCGTGCCTCGTCAAGATGGCAAGATTGTGATCGGTGCAACGGTTGAGGACATAGGGTTCGAGCAAGGTAATACTGCCGCAGGCGTAGCACAATTATTAAATAGAGCGATTTCTGTTTATCCTGCGATCACCAATATGCCCATCACTGAAACATGGTGGGGATTTCGCCCTCACGCTCCTAATGAAATCCCCTTATTAGGAACCAGTGATTATGAAAATCTCATCTTAGCAACAGGTCATTATCGTAATGGAATTCTTTTTGCACCGATTACTGGCAAGTTAATCTCCGACTTCATTATTGACGGAATTAAAGATCCGATTTTGCAATAAAAAAACAAATTCCACAGTAATATAGCAATCCGAAATGAGTTGAGATAGGCTTCGACTTCGCTCAGCCAAAGTTGGCTGAGCGAAGTCGAAGCCATAGAATTGCCATCACTGTGGAATTTGTCGATTTTCAAAGTTTACACCCTTATATAAATCTCGCAGGCTAATCTCAAAGCTGACAGATTCTAATTTAAGAACTGTCTCTTCTCCTAAATATTCAGTCAATATCCATTTACTATCTTTCTGTTTATTGTATTGATCTACAGAATAGCTATTCTGACAAATCAAGATATATTCTTTAATTGATTGTTGCAAGTACCATCAGTTATTAGCCTCTTCCCTTTGTGATGATTATATCTTAACTAAATGAAGCGGCACGAAGTGCCGCTTCATTTAGTTTCTGTTAAAGTTCCGATCGCAGTTTTCGATCACCTGATTCCAAATCGCAAAATGTAGATCTTTGTTGCGTTGGCGATCGCTTCTTATTTCTAATACTTGAGTACCTTTTGATTTAAGAGAACTAGTTAAGCTTTCATGGAATTCCTGCCAATCTTGAATCAGAACATGTTCACAATCGTAAGCCTTAATAATTGGCGCAAAATCGAGATTGTGAGCAGTACCGAAGAATTCTTCAAAGGTATTCTCAAACTTAGATATTGGCAACAAATTAAAAATACCGCCACCGTCATTATTTAAGAGAATAATCGTTAGGGAAATATTGTATTTTTTGGCTGCTAATAATCCATTCAAATCATGATAAAAAGCTAAATCGCCACAAATAAGAACCATCGGCTGATCGCATCCCCATGCTGCACCGAGCGCACTGGATATTGTGCCATCAATGCCATTTGTGCCACGATTGGCTAATACTGTAATCGGGCGATCGCTATGAAAGAAAGTATCTAAATCGCGAATTGGGGTACTACTTGCCACATAGATATAACTATGTTCAGGGAGAAGTTTCGCGAGTTCTGCGTATACTTTCCCATCGAATAATTCATCAGTTGTCGCGAGGGCTTCCGTAATCGTATGTTCAGCAATACTTTCTGCTAGTTCAAAATCTAAACGCCATTGTTTATCTTGCCAAACAGGTTGAGCATAATTTTCCAAATAATTTGCTAGTTGTTCGCAAAACCTAACAGGATAGACATTTAAAGCCTGCGTAATTCCATGCGTAGGATCGCTATTAGTACTGCCGACAATAATTTGTTGACAGCCGATATGTCCCTCTAGCCAAAGCATATAGCTTTTGGAAGTGGGCATTGCGCCGAAGCGAATCACAATTTCAGGCGCATGGGTTTTACAGAAGTTAGGCGATCGCAAAAAACTATCGTAATGACTAATTTCATCATGACGATGTGCGCCTGTGGCTTCAATCAGTAATGGATAGCCTGTAGCTCTAGCTAATCTTTTCACTGATGTTAAGAACTCATGCGGTGCATCATATACACCGACCACAATCACCCCTTTAGGATAGCTAATAATTTGATTGGCTATAGAGGCGATCGCATTGGTATCGAGCGATCGCCTTCCTGCAATAATTTGACTATAGGCGGCTCCCGATGGATTTCCAAATATCGCCTCTGGACTACTGAGTTCTAAATCCTCTGGTACATCATTGAGAACGGGAATCGGTGGCATCGGGTCAGCAAAAGGAAAGTTAAGATGAACTGCCCCTGCGGGTGTGTCGCCTTTACCGATGGCAATGCTGACACTGCGACTAATTAGCGAACGCAAATAGCGCAAGCGAAAGCCAATAATCTCTGGAGCTCCCACCTCAAAAAAATAACGGACGTGTTTACCATAGATATTAATCTGATCAATGGTCTGTCCTGAACCGCAATCACGCATCTCTGGTGGGCGATCGGCTGTCAATACCACTAAGGGAATTCGACTGTAATAAGCTTCAATAATCGCAGGATAATAATTCGCGGCGGCAGTTCCTGATGTGCAGAGCAGGGCTACGGGAACCATTTTTAACTTTGCTAAACCAAGCGCAAAAAAGCTACTTGATCGCTCGTCAATATGTACCAAAAGCTGAAAATCGGTATAGCGATCGCGCAATTCTGCAAAAGCAATCACAAGGGGCGTTGAGCGCGAACCTGGAGAAATGCACACAGTCCTCACTCCAGAGCGATAGAGTTCCTCAGCGACAATGCTTGCCCAAAGAGTATTACGATTGGCTGTGTTCATCGGATTTCAGTTCCATTCGCACTAAATTGGATGCTGTACCCAAGTTCCGTTAGCATTTGCCGCAAAATTGGTAAACTCAATCCTAAAACATTAGTATGACATCCTTCGATCTTATCGATTAATAATCCTCCTAACTTCTCTAATGTAAAGCATCCTGCACAACATAGAGGCTCGCCAGAGTCCACATAACTATCAATTTCTGAGTCAGTGATCTCCGAGAAATGAACTTTAGTTACTCCATGACGGATGACCGATCGCTGATTACTAGTATCAATTAAGCAATGTCCTGTATAAAGTTCACAATAATTACCGCGCATCTTTTGCCATGTCGCGATCGCCACTTCCTTAGTTTCAGGTTTGCCATAAATTAGACCATTCAAATACATAATTGAATCGCAACCTATTACCAGCGCTTTCTGCCCTGCAAATTCCGCAGCTACTGCTTTCGCCTTACACTGCGCCAATGTCAACACTAGTGAGGTAGGATCACTAACCTGAATCGCATCTTCATCAAAATGACTGACTTTAATAATCGGCTTTAAACCAGCATTTTCTAAAATATTTTTGCGGGTTGGCGAAGCAGAAGCAAGGACAAAAATGGGATTGGACATACAGCATGGCTATTCGGAATTATATCTAGTTATCTTCTCATAATCAAGAGTTTTAAGCATACATACTGGTGAGTTGAAAGCAAGGGGCTTAAGCCCCTTGTCTCAGATAACTTGAACAAAAGCATATGTAGCTCAGTAGCTTGAAAACCGCTATACATAATGCCCCATTCAAGCCCTATATAGAAAGCATTTAATCGAATAGAGATTAAGATATAATTGAAAGCCATCTGAATTGGTATATATATAGCAATCCGAGATCAGTTGAGACAGGCTTCGGCTTCGCTCAGCCAGCGTTGACTGATAGCTGAGCGAAGCCGAAGCCACAAATGACTTAGGATTGCTATAGCTGTTGTCAGTCTTACTTAGGACATAAAACCTAAAAGCTTAAGACGACGCTTTTATATCCTCAACTTTTTGAGGTTAAGTTTTCGATAAGTTTAGTTTGTAATAAGGATTGTAAGCTCTGAATAACTTCACTTTTAAATTAGAATGCCAATGTTGCCACACTGATGCTAGAGTCGGTCAATTCCATACCCCTCATGGAGTTGTGCAGACACCTCGGTTTATGCCCGTTGGCACATTAGCAAATGTCAAAACCATCACTCCTGCTCAACTCAAAGACTGCAAAGCCGAAATGGTTTTAGCCAATACCTATCATCTCCATCTTCAACCAGGTGAAGATATTGTCGCAGAAGCTGGCGGATTACATAAATTCATGAATTGGGATGGCCCTATCCTGACAGATTCAGGCGGTTTTCAGGTATTTAGCCTCAGTGAAATTCGTTCCATTAACGAACAGGGTGTACAGTTCCGATCGCCTCGTGATGGCGACATGATCAATCTTACTCCTGAAAAATCTATTCAAATCCAAAATCAACTGGGTGCAGATGTGATTATGGCATTTGACGAATGCGCCCCCTATCCCGCCACCTATGAGGCGATTAAACTTGCAGGAGAACGCACCACACGCTGGTTAGAACGCTGCATTAAGGCTCACGATCGCGCCGAAGTGCAAGCTCTATTTGGAATTGTTCAAGGCGGAGTTTATTTAGATTTACGTCAGAAATCAGCAGGAGAACTCATCCAATTTGACTTACCGGGGTATGCGATCGGTGGAGTTAGTGTTGGCGAACCGCCCGAACTCATCGAAAAAATTGTCAGAGCCACCACTCCACTCTTACCAAAAGACAAACCCCGTTACCTGATGGGTGTTGGTACATATAAAGAAATGGCGCAGGCTGTCGCCGCAGGCATAGATCTTTTTGATTGTGTGATTCCCACCCGTTTAGCTAGACACAGCGTTGCTCTAGTCAAAGGCGATCGGTGGAATCTCAAAAATCAAAGATTTAAACGTGATTTTGAAAAACTTGATGCCGATTGCCAATGTTATGCCTGCCAAAGTTTCTCGCGAGCTTATCTCAGCCATTTAGTGCGATCGCAGGAAATTCTTGGATATACATTGCTGTCAATCCATAACATTACCGAATTAATTAGATTTACACAGAAAATGAGACAAGCAATTATAAATAATAGTTTTGTTAAAGAATTCGGACATTATCTGAAAAGCGATCAGAACCCTCAAGATTTAGCCAATAACCACTAAAAGCTATCAAAAAACTTGCCCCATCTATCAACTTAAACAGATACTAAATATGCTGCGTTTATTACTTTATCTATGCCTGTGGTTTGGTTCGATGGGGCTAACAATATTTTCTAGCCAAAACATTTATCTGGTCACAATTAAATTCGTCTACATTGAATCTATTAAATTGCCATTGGCACTGGTACTAATATTTTGTGCTGGATTAGGAGCTATTACCATGACTTTGCTAATGGAATTTTCGCAAAAACCCTCCCGATTTTCAGTTCCGAATATCCCTCAATTTAATAATTTAGAGCCCAAATCGTCTTTCCCGAAAAATTCAACGAAAACTCA
>CALRWX020000036.1:0-36350 GCA_943371975.1 Pseudanabaena sp. UWO311
CCCCCCCCCCCCCCCACCCTCTTCTCTACAAACAAATCCATGTCTAAACAAACCTATGTTCCAATTCTCCTGAAACTGTTTCGGCAGTTTGGTTATGAGGGCGTAACGCTTTCACGAATTTCCCAAGAAACAGGATTGGGGAAGGCTAGCCTCTATCATCATTTTCCCAAGGGCAAGGCTGAGATGGCTGAGGCGGCGCTTACTCACGTTAATCAGTGGCTAGAGGTAAGCATTTTGCCGATCCTCGAACGCCAAGATAAACCCATTAAACGATTTCAGGCGATGTGCGATGAAACAAATCGCTTTTTTAATGAGGGACAAAATTCCTGTCTATGGGCGGTATTGGTATTAGAACAATCAAGTGATGATCTCTTTCACTCCTCAATTAGTTGGGCATTTTCTACATGGATTGAGGCGATCGCTAAGGTATTAGTAAACGTAGGACTAAATCGAGAATTGGCAAAAGCCCGTAGCGAGGATGCCATTATTGCGATTCAAGGCGCTTTAATTGTGTCCCATGGATTGAGAGAATTCGCACCATTTGAGCGTGTTCTGCAACAATTACCACAACAACTTTGTCGAGATATAGAGCCATAGCGATTTTCATTTTGTTGTAGGCCAAAATGAAAACATCAGTTTATATTTTTGTAAGTTTTTGAAGCGGGACTTCAAAGCGTTCCCAAGGTTTTGGCTCGATGATTTGAGTATTAATAGGGGAAGTATTTTTTAAAATATAGCCTGATGCACCAGCAAGAGAAACATATTTCTCAGTTTCATCAACAGAGAGAATAAGAACTTTAGTATTAGAAGTATTAGAAAAGCGATCGCAAATTTGTCTAGTAGTTTCTACTCCATCCATGATAAACATTTGAATATCCAAGTGGAGCTACTCAAACCTGATGTAGTTCCACTTGGTCGATCGCCAATTGCCCATTAACGTCGATGAATGGCTATGCACTCTGTAGTGAACTAAGAGAAAATTCAGAGATTTGGAATGTTAACATCATCATCTGTTCCGCAAAATCGACTGCCATTGATCGCTACTGGGGAATATGAAATGGTGCTAATGCCTATATCAGTAAGCCTTTCCCCCCGCAAGAACTGGTTTATACGATCAAGGAATTGTTAAAAACACCTATGCGTCCAGTGCTATAATTCAGTCAAGCTCCTCTGTGGCGTGCGTGACTACCGATAATGTGTCTTGATCGATAATCGTTTTTAAGGAGTCTTCGCAGTCTTCGCCACAGTAAACCAGACTTGCATCTGGGAACTTTAAGTTAGGCGCAGCGCTTCGGCTCCACCTGGTTTTACCGGGTCAAACAACTGAGGTAAGACGGCGTTGCGGAGGGGCATTTCAAATAGTTTTGATAAATTGCTTGCATTTAAATCAAATCATGTTATATTAGGTAAGTTGAACGACGCGGGGTAGAGCAGCCTGGTAGCTCGTCGGGCTCATAACCCGAAGGTCGATGGTTCAAATCCGTCCCCCGCCATTATAAAATAAAAACACGATAATAGGCGGCGATTTACGTCGTCTATTATCGTGTTTTTATGAATAAGTGATACTTCTAAACAAGTATCCCACTACTGCCCCAATTATAAGCGCCCAAATCTGACCAGATTTAATAAAACCATCCCAGCCTTTAGAGATACCTCCAACAACATCTTGCTTAAATTGTTGAGCAATTAAGTCCATATTGATGTAGGCGTGAAGATCACTAAGATTGAAATGTACATGACTTGCAAGATTAACCGATGCAGGATTAAGTACTGATAAGTCAGTACTCACTACTAGATGTTGAGCAAAATCAAGCATAAGATTTTAGGATTAATATTTAGAGTTTAGATAATCTACTGAAGCTTTGTTCTCAAGTTTTACCGTTTATATGCAAAACCACTAAAGTCATGTCATCAGTATGAGTATGCCCTTCTCCGATAAAGTTTTGCACTTCTTGGAAGATATAGTCAAGAATCATCTGAGAACGAGTCACATCTTCGGAAAGGGGAAAACAATTCTGACAAGCCCAGTCTAGTGCATTGCGGAGATTTTCTTCATCAAAGCGATCGCCTTTAGGACTTGCTGCCTCTGTAAAACCATCGGTGTAATAAATAACGATATCACCAGTATTGAGATGGGTCTTGCGTTCCTCATATTTAGAACCAGCCTCTAGACCAATTAAGGCTCCCATTGTATCAAGGGCATGAATGGTGCGAGTTTTAGATCGCCAATGTAATGCAGGAGTATGGGCGGCATTACTAAAGGAGAGCATCTGAGTCGCAGGATCGTACTCAGAATAAAACATGGTCACAAAGCGATGGGATTTTTCAAGATCCTCATACATCACTTCGTTGAGATGTTCCAAGATTTTGCTAGGGGTATGATTGTTTAATACTTCAGCACGTAACATACCGCGTGTCATCGTCATGATCAAACCTGCGGGTACACCTTTGCCCATCACATCACCGACCACAAAGCTCCAGCGATCGCCCTTTTGCATAGGAATAAAGTCGTAATAGTCCCCCCCAACTCGGCTAGCAGTAGAACATCGTGCTGAGATTTCAACACCTTGAATTTTCGGACAATTGCGCGGCAGAAGCTGGCGCTGAATCTCTGCGCCAATCTCCATTTCTCGATCTTGGCGCTCTTTTTTAATTAATTCCGTCGTGAGTTCATGATTTTCTAGACCTACAGAAGTCTGATCAGCAACAAGACGCATCAAAGTGCACTTGTTGTCAGTCAAGACATAATCAGGCTTACGACTAAATATATATAAACGACCACGCACCACATTTTTGACTAGTACTGATGTGCCAAATAAATGGACATCTGCACCTAAATAGCGACTTACCATCTCATCAAGGGCAGTTGGACTACCTGTTAAAACCTGTTGAATCGCCCTCTCGATCGCCGTTCTTACCTGTTGTGCTTTCATACCTCCGTGATTACGCTCAGGACAATGCAAAGACTCTAGGCGCATTTGTCCACTCGCTTTAAACAAAATTAGCGCACCGCCATCGGAGTCAGTTACACGACTGGCAATTAGGGGGATTAATTCTAAAAATTGATTGAGGTTACTAAAGCTGCGGAGAGCGTAACCCAAAAAGCTAAGTAGCTCATGGATTTTGTTTTGATCCTGACTCATCCGTCTGAGTAGGTCTTTGAGATCTTTCATCACCATTACAGACGCATTGTCTATGTCTGGCTGTGGTGAGAACGATCTGTTTCTAGGTGGCAATGATAGAGACATACCAATGCTGCAACGCTAGGTGGTTTATAGGAAAGCTATTTTAGTCAAACATTTTAGCCTTAGTTGGACAAAAATTACGAGTAATTTTTTAAAGATGAGAGGTACTTTACATCTCCCAACTTTAATGAGGTAAATCTAAAACCTGTGGCGCTTGCTGCGCGTGCGCCACAGGTTTTAGATTTACCTCAATTAATTACTTAGTAAAGCCTCAACAAATTCGTAGCTGGAAAATGGGCGCAAGTCCTCAATACCTTCACCTGCACCGATAAATCTAATGGGTAATCCTAATTGTTGGACTACCGCAATCGCCACACCACCTTTAGCCGTACCATCAAGTTTTGTTAGAATTACTCCCGTAATTCCTGCGGATTGGGCAAAGACTTCAGCTTGCTTGAGTCCATTTTGACCAAGGGTGGAGTCTAGGACTAGCAAAGATTCGATCTTGGCATCGGCGGATTTTTTATCAACAATACGGCGAATTTTGCTAAGTTCTTCCATCAGATTTTTCTTGTTTTGCAATCTGCCAGCAGTGTCCACTAGTAACAACTCAGTACCTCTCGCTTGAGCAGCAGAAATTGCATCAAATACAACTGCCGCAGGATCGGCATTTTGGGCAGGGTTGCAGATTACATCGACATTGGAGCGTAGTCCCCAACTCTTGACCTGCTCAACTGCCGCCGCACGGAAAGTATCAGCCGCCGCAATCAAGGTTTTGTAACCAGACTTAACGCTGAGGTGGGAAAGTTTGCCGATGGTGGTAGTTTTCCCCGCACCATTTACGCCAGTGATCAACCAAATATTTAGCTGATTCTTTTCGGGGATCAGCATAGGAATTGGTTCACCAGTCTTTTGTCCCGATACATATAGCATCTCGCGCAAGATTTGTTTGAGATAGGCGATCGCCTCTTCGGGGGGCAGAACTTCTTTCCGAAGTTTGTCTTGTAACTTAGCAATAATCTGATCGGTTGCTTTTACACCCACATCGGCTTGTAGAAGTAAAGCCTCAATATCATCGACGGAATCGGCACTAAGGGGACCTTGTCCGACGATCGCCTTTAGTTGATTAACTAGAGATAAACGAGTTTTATCTAAGCCTTGACGGAGACGATTGAGCCATGTGATTTCTTCAACGGAAATTTCTTCAGGGCGACGACCTTGGGAGGCGAGGACTTCGGCTGACCAGATGAAATCATCATCAAATTTGATGGTGGCTTTGCGGCGAGGGGCGGGTTTAACTTCTGGTTCTGGCTCGACAATTGCTGTGGCTTCGAGGGCGGCAATACGGGCGAGGCGATCGCTTTCAGATTGCATCCAAAAAGGTACAGCCACAGGTTCTGAAGTTACAGGTTCCAACTCAATTTCTGGTGCAGTTTCAATAGCTTCAGATTCATCAACCTGCGTCTCTGGCTCGGTAATTGGCTCAATAATTTTAGATTCAATAACTTCGACCTGTTGCTGCACATTGGCATAGGCTGCTTTAGCCCAATTTAGTAAATCTTGAGATGCAGGTGAAACAGTTGGACTTTGTGGAGTAGATTCGGGCGCTTTTACTTCAGGTGAGGCTGGTTCTACAGGTTGATTCTTAGGATCTTTGTCATCATCAAACTTTCGTTGAAACCAGTTAAATGTCATGCTAATACCCTCACGCAATGCCTCAATCTACATCAGTTTGAATAGGTTCTTTAATACGCTCTATCAAGAGGATCTTGATTTTTGATACTAAAAACTATTGTCAGTTTACCAGCATAGTTTAAGGTGTATCCGTTATTTAGTAGTTAGTCGGAGCTAGACGGTTTTCCGAATGATTCGCTATACTTATCACCTCATCACTTTGGAACGGGTTTGAAAAAACGTTTAGATGTTTTATTGGTTGACTTAGGGATTGCTCCATCGCGGGAACAGGCTCAAAAGTTTATTAGGGCTGGCTGGGTGCAGGTCAATCAGCAGGTAATTGATAAGGTTGGCACTGAGGTTAAAGATGATGCGGTAATTTTGGTAAAGCAACAATCGCCTTTTGTGTCGCGGGGTGGTGAAAAATTGGCGGGGGCTTTAGCTAAGTTTGGGATGGATTTACGCGATCGCACTTGCTTTGATGGGGGCATCTCGACGGGAGGATTCACGGACTGTATGTTAAAGCAGGGCGCGGCAAAGGTCTATGGAATTGATGTGGGGTATGGTCAGGTGGCATGGGAAATTCGCAGTGATGAGCGTGTGGTGCTGCGAGAGCGCACCAATCTACGACATCTTACGCCCGATGATTTATATGCTGATAGCGATATTGTTCCAGACTTTGCGGTTTTGGATTTGTCATTTATTTCGTTAACGAAGATTTTGCCATCACTGTGGAATTTATTGCGATCACCTCGTGAGACTTTACTGCTAGTCAAGCCACAATTTGAGGCAGGTAAGGGACAGGTTGGTAAAAATGGCATTGTGAGGGAGCCAAAGATTAGGGCTGAGGCGATCACCAATGTATTAGCAACTGCTCAAGGTTTAGGTTGGCAGTTTCAAGGCTTAACCCCTTCCCCGATTCAAGGGCGCACTGGTAATTATGAATATTGGCTATGGCTCAGCGATCAAGCTTCAGAAATAACTCCACCTAGCTTTGAGAATATTCTGGAAATTACTACCTAGGACTTAAACGAAAAGATAAGTAGCGGCGCAAAGCGCCGCTACTTATCTTTTCGTTTAGACTTGTCTCGATAAGTGTTTTAGCGCTCACTTACTTGAGAAGATTTTTCTTGTATTGCCTTTTCTTCTTTAGCTTTAATACGTTGCCAAACTTTCCAACAGGAATAAGCCATAAGCAAAGTACTAATCGCCGCATAAGTCCCCCCTGCTGGCATTCCTGAGATCGCCATTGCGATACTACCAACCCAGAGGGTTAGAGCATAGATAAATAGAACCGTGAGTCTTTTGGATACACCTGCTTTGACCAAGCGATGATGCAAATGCTGATTGCCAGCTTGCATCGGTGATTCCCCTCTACCAATACGCTGCAAAATGACTGATGTTGCATCCACAATTGGTACTGCTAAAATCATATAGGGCATAATCAGCGCAACGGTTGCCACGGCTTTGACCAAACCAATCACGCTTACACCAGCAAGGGTAAAGCCAAGAAAGTAAGCGCCACCATCTCCCATAAAGATTTCCGCAGAACTGCGCGGTTTGAAATTATAACGCAAAAATCCTAAACACCCACCCGCGAGAGCCGCCGCAATCAGAGCAGCCGCAGGCTGTTGCATAAATAAGCTGGTAATTAAAATTACCGCCGCAGCGATCGTCGTTACCCCTGCGGCAAGTCCATCCAGACCATCAAGCCAATTAATTGCGTTTGCCATCCCCGATAGCCAAACCATGGTGATCGGTAAGCTAAACCAACCAAACTTGATCATGCCGATAAATGGTATTGAGATAAAGTCAATCCTGACACCCACCCGCCAAGCTGCAGCCGATACTGCTAACTGAGCAATTAATCGCGGCAAGGGAGGTAAGTTAAACAGGTCATCAGCAAATCCAATTAAGAAAAAAGCTGCCCCGCCAATAGTTACACCCCAAACTTCATATTCTCTATTTTGCGGCAAGATACCAAAGTATCCAGCCCCCCAAACCAATAATAGAGCAGTAACGCTTCCTAAAAAAATTGCTACACCGCCAACTCGAACCACAGGGTTTGTATGCATCTTTCGATGGTTAGGCTTGTCTACTAATCCTGCTTTGAGTCCGAAATAGCGAATAATCGGTGTACTCAGCCACACCACGATCGCAGATACCGCAAAGGCGACCAAGTAAGGAATGGCAGTTGGATGCAGCATTACAAAAATAAAATTTAATGTTGAGGTTGAGCAAATTTATGCTTGCAAGCATAGCATTAGGTTGGCTAAACGCAACCACTAAAGCCAATTTAATAAAGATAGCGCTAAGCGCTATCTTTATTAAGTTGGCTTTAAATTCCGATCAATAATCATGTTAGAATAAAAAGCCGTGTGAAAAATTTTCATTATTAAGTAAGCGTTAGGGATTAATCCATGAAAGTTGTTAGCTCCCTCAGATCGGCAAAAACTCGCCATAAAGACTGCAAAGTTGTACGTCGTCGCGGCAGAATCTATGTCATTTGTAAGACAAACCCAAAGTTCAAAGCTCGTCAAGGATAATCAACGACTTGTCGTTATTTATCACAAAAAAAAGAGATATCGCTAAGCGATATCTCTTTTTTTTGTAGAATAGGCACATGACTAGTACTACTCGTAAAGCAAATCTCCTCAGAGCGATCGCTCCTGTGAATCGCGGATTGAATATGTCTGAGGATCAGCGCAAAGCAATTTTCTCGGCGGTTGCCTATCTTGAAGAGCTAAACCCGACACCGACACCGACCCAAAGCCCTGAATTACTAGATGGCAATTGGTTGTTGCTCTTTACAACTAGCCAAGAGTTGTTAGGGCTCGATCGCTTTCCACTTTATAAACTAGGCAATATCTATCAGTGCTTGCGGGTATCTGAAAGCAAAATTTTTAATATAGCTGAAATTAAGGGTTTGCCATTACTAGGTGGGTTAGTCAGCGTCTGTGCCAATTTCACCATAGTGAATGAGAATCGAGTTAAGGTGAATTTTGAGCGTTTAGTTGCTGGTTCTCAAACTTTGTTGGGCTATCAAGATATTAATAGTTTTATCGAGACTTTGCGATCGCCCAAGAAATTATTAGCGATTGATTTCCAAATTAAGCGCGAAGATCAAAAGGGTTGGCTAGAAACTACTTATGTTGATCAAGATTTACGCATTGGACGTGGTAATGAAGGAAATCTATTCGTTTTGCGTAAAGTATAAAAAGAGCGCTATGCGCTCTTTTTAATTATTTCGAGTTGCACTTTGTAAAATTGCTACGGTTTCCACTTGTTTTCCATCCCATGCCCACATGATTGCAGTCCAGCCATTATGATCCTGTGCGTTTAATCTTGCTCCTGATATAATTAGCGATCGCACGATTTCGCCATAGCCTTGACCTGCTGCCCACATGAGTGGAGTCCAGCCATATTTATTGCGCGTATTCGGATTTGCACCTGCGGCTAGCAAAACTCGCACCACATCAGTATGTCCATTCATGGCTGCCCAGAGGATCGGTGTCCAGCCATATTCATCACGGACATTGACATCGGTTGCTTGGGAAATTAGAGATCGCACTTCCTTCACATCGCCATTTTGAGAAGCTATGAGTAATTGAGCATTCAGGTTTTGCTTAGTTTTTGCTTGTGTAACTTGATTCTTAATTGGTTGAATTGGTTTAATATTTTGCGGTAAATTTTCTGCATGGACAGCATAAACATTGTTACTACAGCAGACTACTAAGCTACAAGCTAATACAAGGTTTGAGCTTTTCCACAAGACATTCATAGATTTATCCATATTAAGAACAAAACCCATTGACACTCTCAGGGCTGAAGCGACTGAGATTCCTGATTGATTGAGACAACTTACCAAATAGACCTAAATCTAACTGGCAGAGGGCGAACTCTCCACAGGCGTAGAAATTTCCGTATGCCCTACTGTATTTTTTAAACCAATAGCCAAGATATTCAGTGCAGCATTGTGATCACGGTCTAAAACCCTACTGCAATTTAAGTTGACGCTCTGATTTTCTAAGATATCTAGGATTTTCGACAACTTCACCTTTGGAGTCAGTATAGAAATGATTTAGTCCAACATATAGACCGATTGTGGTTTGAGTTGGCTCTATTTCTTCTCTACGATCAACGTCCACACAAAACTGAGCATAGTACCCATCAGCCCGTTTTACGAGTCTGATGGGTACTATGCTCGATCTGGTAGAAGTTTAAATCTCGATTACCGACTAATTTGAGTCTGCCAATCTTAAAGCCATCGGTCAAGGTTAGGTGTTTCCGATCTTCAGATAGCTTCCATCCTGTTTGTTTGTAATCAACAGAATGTCCGCGTTTTTTAAATTCTGGATACCCTTTCTTGCCTGATACCTTCTTTTTGCAGTTATCAAAGAATCGGTTAATAGCAGACCATGCTCTTTCTGCGCTAGATTGCCTTGCTTGGGAGTTTAGCTTTTTAGCAAAATCGAACTCTTTAGCAAGTACAGCGCACTGTGCAGACAGATCATATTTACCAGTACCACGATTATCCATCCAGTATCTCAAAGCCTTATTACGCACAAATAGAGCAGTACGGATAGCCTCATCAATGAGGTCGTACTGCTCTGTTTTGCCTTTTAATTTTGCTTCGAGAACTAACATGGATTTTGTTTAATCTTACGCTTAATATTATAGCGTAAATATTGCTGTTTGTGTCATAGTTTAGAAGAAGAAAGCAAATTTATTCGCTCGTCCGATTTTCATCTCAGGTCTGAAGACACTGAGCTTTTAATCTCTCGTATTATTTTTGTAAGGATTTTCAAAACTAAAAATGGCTACGCCATTTCTAGTTTTGGTAGAGTCTATGAATTTGTTTTGGGATCTGGCTAGCGCAATTCTGCGGAAGTTTGGGATAATAATTTTTTTATTAAATTTGTTAATCGCAATCCTTAAACGATGAATAACCATGTCGATACTGCAAATTTAGACGATTTGTCGCCTCAACTACCGCCGAAATTGCCACTACTCCAGATGTTTCGGATCGGGCTATTTCAGATGGGTTTAGGAATCATGTCTTTGCTGATCGCAGGACTATTAAATCGTCTGATGATCAATGAATTAACAATTCCTGCCACCCTCGCAGCAGGGTTTATCGCGATGCCTTTGTTTGTATCGCCAACACGCGTTTGGTTTGGACAGACTTCCGATGCGAAAACCATATTTGGAACCCATCGTTCAGGCTATGTCTGGATCGGCGCGGTCGTATTTGCGATCGTTGCCTTTGTGATTACACAGGTAATGTGGCAACTAGGCCGTAGTGTCTATGAGATTGGCTGGAACGGGATCACCTATGGTTGGGCGATTTTACTGGGTGTAACCTTTGCCATCTATGGCATGGCTGTAAGTTTCAGTTCCACTCCCTTTGCAGCCTTGCTAGTGGATATCTCCGATGAGGAGGAGCGATCAAAATTAGTGGGGATCGTTTGGTCGATGCTAATGGTGGGGATTGTGATTGGCGCGATCGCTGTTTCTAGATTGTTACCCTGCACAGGTGCGCCGCCCAATGAAATATCGATTTATGCAAATGGCGATCGCCTCGCTCAGTTACAAAAAGCAATTAATTCTGTATTTATAATTATTCCCATAGCAGTGGTCAGTTTAGCTTTTGCTGCTACCTATGGCATCGAACAGAAATATTCTCGCTACAAGCTACGTGTTGCCGAAAATCATATTCTCAATGGCACTAATGCAACTGAGAATAAATTGAGTCTCAGCAAAGCTTTACAGGTACTGACTGCCAGCAAACAGACAGGTTTATTTTTCTCGTTTTTGCTGATGATGACCATTGGTATTTTCATGCAAGATGCAATTATGGAACCATTTGGTGGTGCAGTATTTGGAATGAGTATTTGTGCAACTACGCAACTTAATGCGGCCTTTGGCACAGGTACATTAATCGGTTTGAGTTCTTCAGGATTTTTAATTGTTCCTAAACTCGGCAAGGAGAATTCTACAAAATTAGGATGCTATCTAGTGGCAGCGAGTTGTGTTCTATTACTAGTATCAGGATTTATCCAAAAAACTTGGGCGTTGCAAGCATCCCTAACCCTATTTGGATTTGCTTCAGGAATCACCACTTCAGGTGCATTGAGTCTGATGCTCGATCTCACGGCGGCAGAAACTGCTGGAACCTTTATTGGAGCTTGGGGACTTTCGCAGGCGATCGCAAAAGGACTGGCGACACTTTCAGGCGGTATCGTCCTAGATATCGGTAAGCAAATCTTTGGCACTCAAATCTTCGCCTATAGTTTTGTATTTGTCTGCGAAGCCGCTGTTATGATTCTGGCGGTATTTTTCCTCAGTCGGGTGAATGTTCAGGAGTTCCGCACTGATGCTAAACAGGCAATCGCTACGGTATTTGCCAATGAAATCGATTAACTTCGGCTTCGCTCAGTCATCGGGAACTGGGCGAAGCCGAAGTCAACCTCCAAACCCTCCGAGAGAATTAAAATTAGCCGCACTCTGACTAGCTCGCATTGCCGACTGCGAAAAGACTTGAAAAGCTTTCCGAATTTCAGCATCGCTATTAGCAGGTGTGAGAATCCATTCATCACGAATTCCCATCTGCTTAAATACTTTGCGAAAATCCGTAGAGCCATCGTCAATCCCCATCGCCGCAATAACATGATTTTCCATCCGCAACATATCATAGGCGATCGCGGCGACATCCTTAGCTGCATGACGCACAGAGTGACAATCATCACCATCCGTAATAATTAGGGTCACGGTTCGCACAGGCACACCATTATCAGAAAATTCTTGAGCTTTAGCTAATACCGTACCTAATAGCACAACAGTTTGATCATAAAGCGGTGTACCTTGATTCGGGTAGTAATTTTTGCTATCCATCCTGATTGCTTGGGCGATCGGGCAGTAGGGATAGAGAACAGTTCCATTCAAGTAGCGATTGTGAATGAGGATATTATCTTGTTGTTGAGAAGAAGTCAGCGCATCGATTACGGAATTATGTCCTCCGCGCACAGCTTGAGCATTGCCAGCATATTGAATCGATCCAGAGTCATCGGGCATAATTGTTACAAGAACAACTTCGCTCGACATCACATCGTCAACATGAATACCAAGCCCTGCTTGGATTTGTGCGCCGAGGTCGTAAACGGTGAGCGCTTGCAAAGATTCATTGGATAGGGTTCCGTCATCTAGTGCCGATTGGAAGAGGTCGTTGATGTTTGTCATGGTGATTGGTAATTAATAGCTAAATAATTACGAATTACGAATTATTAATGAGCCTCAATTCATAATTCGTAATTTTAAATAAGATTGAGATCTACCCAAGTTTCTATGGCAGTTGTGGATTTGACCAAGTGCATACCTGCATCAGCAAAGCGTTGAAACGCAGCATCGGCTTGCTCGGTGAAGTCCACGACATTAGGAACAACCACAGGCGAAGTGCAATCTTCGAGCAGATAGACCTTCTTGGCTAATTTGGGATCATGAGCAAGAATTTCGCTGAGCAAATCTTGAATTGTCCATGCTACGCAATGGCTCTTGGCTTGTCCCGCAATGATTACAGCATCAAATTCCAGTAACCTTTGCAAAAAGCGTGTATTCTTCTGAGCGATCGGTCTGCCATCGGCTCCATCCATGACTTCAGGACGCAGGACAGAATAGTTCTCAGTGAGAGGATTACCACCTTTAATTTCGAAGTTAGTCTGGCTATGACGAGCAATATTATGGAAAAACATTGCTTCTTCTACAGAAGAAACTAGTGCGTGACCAATGCCACCGAGCATAGAGTGATATGCCCATACTGTTAGAGGAAACTTTCCGTCATCGCTAAGCTTCTGCACATAATGTAATGCGTGGCGCTGAATTGCCATGTAGTTACCCTTGGCGAGGCTGTAGGCGATCGCAGGATTTACTTTCCACTTACCCTTTTGGACATCTTCTAAAGTAATGGAAGTAGCATTAGGGATTGGATGTTCACCTGCATCATTCACCCAGAAAATAGGATGGAAAATCTGCATGGCGGTATGAGTATCCATCGTGGGGGCAATTTCGCTGATGTGGTGCAGATTGCGATAGATAAATTCACACAAGCGCACATTATCCTCGATCGCACCAGTGCCAGACCGCCCACCGACAAATAGCTCATGATCGGGAATACAAAAGGTATTCTGCACATCGATCGCCATCAAACAAATTTTCTTACGATCCTTAGCGGCGGGGACAATACCATGTTGTTTCGCCCATGCTTCGGCTTGGTTAGCCCGATCTTGATAGAGAACACGCCATACTGAGCCAACTTTGTGGCGATCAAAGAAGACAGGAATGGGAAGTTGAGTAACAATTTGAGTAGTCATTTTTTTAGTCTCCTAGTATTTAAGCTAATTGCAACTGCAAAATCTTCTGGGCATGAATTACATAAATTCCTTGTGAGCCGACAATGAGAGAACATCCACTATCGACATAGGGTTCAGTTTCGAGAAAAGTTTTTGTAATCATAATTTGTCCCTGATTGACCTCAATTCTAACGATACCCTCATCAGTGGGAACGAATAGCCAATTAGCGATCGCACTGCCGCCATGAATATTCCTCAACCAAGCAATATCACCTTTGTGACTTGCAAGAGTAGCCAATAACTCACCAGTTTGACGCAAAATAGAAACTCGATGGATGATTTTGCCTTGCTCTTGAGTGATGGTAAAGAACCAACAGAGTTCATTACTAAAGATGCAATTTCCTTCAATTAGTTCTCCTTGAATTGGAGGAAGTTGTACGCGATCGCATATTCCTAAACGCTTAGCATCAAAGGAGAAGGCAACACTGAGATCACCTGCACGATAAAACCCAAAGCCGAAAGTTTCACCAATCCAGAATTGAGTTTGTCCTTCGAGAATATCGCCGATATATTCATTCCCTAGTTTGCCATCCCTTAACAATTGCCCTTGATCAATCCAATAGCGAGAAAAGGAATTAGCACGAATTAAATCGGCGGCGATCGCTTGGGTATGTTCTTGTGCGAGCGTAATTGCTTTGCCTTGTTTGGTAACGACTGTGGACTTACCAAAGATTGTGAATTGAATATTAGCATTGAGGTCTCCTGACAATAAAACTGCGTTGTCTTGGCGCTTAAATTCATGATTAACGTGATAGAGATAATTCAGAGAATTGTTTTGTAAAGCGACTTTCAGAATTACGCCTTCCGTTTGAAAAATATTGACAACCTTACACTTGCCCCCAGCCCCTTTCCTAGAAGTAGGGGAGAGCATTGCGATCAGAGGGGTACAAATTGGACAAGTATTTCTTAAATGCTCAATTCCACATTGTTGACATTTTTTCCATTGCATTGATGTAAGAAGTGATTGAGGGAAAATACCGCGCCAATTTTTTTCAAAACAATTATGGAAGTGTTGCAATAAATCATCGGATAAAACTTTGTAAGGAATTGCAGGCTTGGGATATCGGACATCAGGATGAAATATCGTAATTCTTTGAAGTGGTCTAGCGCTGTGGGGGATTTGTGAGGCTTGCGAATTGGGCTTGTATACGCCGCCATAGGGATCGACATAGAGAAAGCTCTGCATCAACATCACCGTGAAGGCGTACCAATCGGATTCACGGTTATAAGAACTGATGAGAATTGGCTGATTGGCGTTGCGATCGCACAGCATCGGATCGACAAATCGCGCTGTGAAAACCTGACAGGGAAACTGCCCAAACTGAAAAGAATCTGCATCAATGAGATTGACTTGATTTTGAGAAATCAATAAATTTAGGTCGTTAAAATCGCCAATAGTGACATTGACTTGGTGGATTTTCAGAACCGTTTCATGTAAGTCGCGAAATAGGCTAGTAACGAATTGCTGCGAGATGCCGTTTGTATTGCGATAGGTGCGATCGCTATATTTCAAAAGCGGCATGGTATTTTGTAAAAATGGCATTGCATAGCCTAATATCATGCCCTGTTTATCTGTGGCTAAAGATTCAGGCTTAATCACTCTTACAGGCAGATTATTAGGGAAAGCAGGTAGCTTTTGCTGATGTATAGATAATCTGGCTTTAGCTGCTAATTGTTCTTGAGGAAGCAATTGATAATCAGGATGATCGGCGGGCTTAAATAGTTTGAGAACCTTGCCATTTTTGAGATCATAGATATCTGCTTCGCCACCCTTGCCGATCGCCATTTTAGGATTAATTTTAATTCGCTTTTGATTGAGATAGACTTCCATAAAAGTTTTCCACAACTGTACGCATATTGTCATCAAGGTAACTCAAGGCTTTGTCTGCAATAGCTGTCGGCACACCGCCATAAAAGGCTTCGGCAATACCACCTGTAATGCAAGTGAGGGTATCGGTATCACCACCAAGGGAAACTGCATTGCGAATTGCATCTTCAAAATCTGTTGATTCTAGAAAGGCGATAATTGCCTCTGGGACTGTCTCTTGGCATGATTCGTTAAATATATATACAGGACGAATTTCATCTACAGTTCTATCTAAGTCATATCCAAATGATTTAGATAGAACTGCCTTAATTTTCTCTTTCGACTGACCTTTACGCGCCATCAAAATTGCAACAGCCGTCGCTTGCGCGCCCTTAATTCCTTCGGGATGATTGTGGGTAACTTCCGCCGATCTCTTAGACTCTGCAACAACCGATTTCAGATCATCAAAGGCAAATCCGACAGCACTAACCCGCATCGCAGAGCCATTACCCCAGCTATTGTAAGGTTCTAGACTGTCGGAACTAATCCATTGTCTAAACCGACCTCCATAGCCTCTACCTGTGTATTTGCGAGCATAATTTTTGATGTATTTTGCATAGTTGCCATTACTCATTAAGCAATCAGCAACCGCCACAGTTAAAACCGTGTCATCGGTAAATTTACATTTTCCTCCAAAGAGAGGGAATTCTTTTGAGAGATGATTATTAAATTCATAAATTGAACCAATGATATCGCCAACAATTGCACCTAACATGATTTTTATCTCTTAACTAAATGGAATTACGAATTACGATCAAACTCGTATCATCTGACAAAATACCCGATCGCTTAATTAGCTCTCGTTTATTCCAATCAGGTTTGACTTCCTCCCGATTGAGCATGGATAGCTTACGCCTTATGGCATCAGGATTTTTGAAGTAACGATCTTCTTGCCAAAATTGATTGATATCTTCAACTTGTACTAGATCACTAATTCCATCAGTGGCAATGAGAAGAGATTCTAGTTCTGATGTGGGGATGCGATCGCGTATTTCAAAATTAATTGCTTCAAGTTTATATAAACCATAGGCAAGATAGGGCGGTGCATTATCGGCATAGGGTGGAATTTCTGTAAATTTGCCATTGATAGCGATCGCGCCATCGCCGATAGAGAAAGTAACAGTTTCGTATTCAGAAATCAGCGCACCGACAATTGTAAATAACAAGTAATCATTCACAAATTGCATATCACTATTGCCCATATTGCCATTGAAAAGCGAGACAAACTCTTTCAAATTCTGCAATAAATGTATTTTTACAGAATCCCAAAACTCAGATGTAGATATTTCTGAATCTAGACTTGGATCTTGATTAAGAAGATTAGCGATCGCCTCAATTACCATACGTGAACCAAGCTTTGCGCCAACTTCACTATGCTTACCACTGCCGCAGCCATCGCACACCACCGCAGTTATGAATCTCTCATTTACAGAAATTTGATAAGCATCCTGATTGTTCTTACCAGTGAGAACATGGTTACGCCCGATGATTGAACCGCTTGCATATTCAAATTGATTTGCTAATTGATTTACTAAGTCCTGACCAAAGGAGCCAGAAATTTGTAGCGATCGCTCATCGAGAATATCAACTTGTCCTTGCATCGCGATATAGTGTATAAACTACACAAACTACTATAGTGTTATTTTTACACTATGTCAACTATTGCTTTCAAAGTTTCTGCACAGCAGAAACTTTGCCCACAAAAAACTATGTTCCATACCTACGAATACCCCCGACCCGCATTAACTGTTGATTGCATCGTTTTCGGACTTGATTCGGAGCTAGATCTGAAAATTATGCTCATTAAACGAGATATCCCTCCATTTCAAGGGCAATGGGCGATCCCAGGGGGATTTGTACGAATGGATGAAAATTTAGAAGCGGCGGCTCTGAGGGAATTACAGGAGGAAACTGGGATTCATGATGTTTTTTTAGAGCAACTTTATACTTTTGGTGACTTGGAGCGCGACCCCCGTGATCGCACTGTTACTGTCTCCTATTACGCATTGATTAATCTAGTTGAGCAAAAAATCCAAGCTTCTAACGATGCACGCGAAGCGGATTGGTTTGCATTGTCTAAAATCCCAGAATTAGCCTTTGACCATGACCAAATTTTACAAAAAGCGATCACCCGATTGCGTAGCAAAATTCGTTATGAGCCAATTGGGTTTGAGTTATTACCTAAAGACTTCACCCTTACGCAATTGCAAAAGCTGTATGAAACTGTCCTAGATCGCAAGCTTGACAAACGCAATTTCCGCAAAAAAATCTTGAGTATGGACTTACTAATTGATACAGGCAAATTACAGCATAAGGTTTCCCATCGGGCGGCGAAGCTATATCAATTCGATGAGACTAAGTACATCGAACTTAAACAAAATGGCTTTAATTTTGAAATATAGCCATAAAAGCTAATGTTTCTTAACATGGCGACCGCCAAATTAGCGATCATAAACCAAGTATTACCGTTAGGATATACAAATAGCATTTATCAGTTATCAGTTATCAGTTATTATCTGCTTGCTAGCCGTTATCCTAGCCAACCTTTGAGCCAAATTCTATGTATAAAAAGGAATTCAAGCTTCCAAGTCAATATATAAATAATTTCTACGATGGCTCAATCTATGACCTTGTTTTTCTGGACTTAGAATGGTGTCGGGATTTTCATAAAGATGGATTAGTTCAAAAAATTTTTGGTTATACCCTTACTCGAATTTTAGAAGATAGTAATGAACAGTACATTAAGATTCAATTTATTGAATCTAGTACACAAGAAAAGAAGATAATTCAGGACATTCTAAACGACTTACAAAGTTTACAGGGAAAGTATTTCGTAGGATATGGTCTGTCGACTAGCGATATGTCTTGTCTACGCCAAAGAATAGATGCTTTAGACTTTATTCCTAAAATTGATAGCATTAGAATTCTCGATTTACAAAGAACTAGTCAACGAACTGATCTTAATCAAGGCTTAAATAACCTATTTGCCTATTTAGGAATTCCGATCGATAAAAGAATTAAAGGATATTACGTTTTTCGGAATGGCAGCAAAGTTCTCCGTAAAGAGAAGGGCTATGAAATAATTCTCAATGAAATTTATGAATACTGTTTAGAGGATGCCGAAAATTATTTTCATATTATTAGCAATTGGCAAACACAATTTCCCCTAGTCGATTGCAATAAACATCAAACCATCAATCTCAAAATTGATCCGCGATCAGAACGCCGCATCAGATCTGGAAAATGTGCAGCTTTACAAAGACCTTCTTAAATCATTAGCGATCGCTTCTTTGTTAATCACCAAAGTAATTGGCTCCACCTTGAGCGAGGGGAATAATATGGTCAACTTGTAAGGTTTTGGCAGTAAGGTCAATTTTGTGGCAGCTTTGACATTGATAATTGATATTTGTTGCGATGGAAGACATAGTTTCTAACTTCAGTTGGGATATTAATGCGTTGCGTTTTGTCTGCCATATATAAAATTTTTAGCTCTTGGTTGTCTATGAAGAATGCGGAGCAGTAATCTCATAGGTCATAAAGTCATAAGCAGGAATGGTATTTGCAAAAATCATTTTGGCTTCGTTAACAAGATCTTCTAATAGAACTGGATTGCCGGGGGCATAGCGTGGGCTGAAGTGAGTCATGATTAACTGCTTGACGTTTGCTAAGAGTGCCACCTGAGCCGCCATCGTACTAGTGGAATGCAAACGCTGAAAAGCCATATCCGAATCTTGATGAGCAAAAGTAGATTCATGGATCAAGACATCAGCATTTTGAGCAAGTTCCACCGAGCTATCACAAAAAATCGTATCCGTACAGTAGGCAATCTTTCGCCCAGTTTGAGGAGCGCCACAAAATTGTTTACCATCAATTTTGCGTCCATCGGGAAGAGTTACCATTTTTCCCTGCTTCAATTCACCAAATATTGGACCCGCGGGAATATTCATCGAGAGAGCCTTATCGACATCAAATTTACCCGCGCGATCGCGTTCTACTAAGCGAAACCCATGGGCTGTCACCTTATGCTTAAGTGGAGCTGCCATCATATAAAATTCTGAATCTTCGCAGACTATTCCTGTCTTCACTCTATGCACCTTGATCGAATAGGAGAGACGGGTCTCGCTATAGCGCAAACAAGCATCAAGATATTCGCCTAAACCCAATGGTCCATAGATATCAATATGGCTTACATTACCTGCCATGCCACAACTTGCTAGCAAGCCAGGCAAACCAAAAATATGATCCCCATGCATATGGGTGATAAAAATCTTAGTGATCTGGCTAATTTTGACATCACTTCGTAGTAGCTGATGTTGGGTTGCCTCACCACAATCTAGCAACCAGACTTCTGCTCGTTGAGGTAAACGCACTGCTACGCTTGAAACATTGCGTCCGCGTGTAGGAACACCCGAACTAGTACCGAGAAAAGTGATCTGCATATCTAATCATCTACAAAAATCTCGATGCGACGGTTGCTTTTGCCATTACTATCAGCAACACTGCTAGCCAAAGGACGACTAGCACCATAGCCAACCACCATCCAATAATAGGTTTGTTCGCCGCGCAGTCTAGCCAGATATTCTTTGACTGATGAGGCTCGCAAATAAGACAAAGTTAACTCATTCCCTGCACCACTTATATCCATATGTCCATTAATTCGCACTTTCTTACCTGCTGCTAAGGGCAATTGAGCGGCAATTTCATCTAACAAACGAAAACTTTCAGTGCGAATACTGGCTCTATTGACTTCAAATAAGGCATCGGCAGAAAGAGTAAACTGTTGCTTTTTATAATAAAAAAAATTATTAGATGAAGGCTGCCAAACTATATCTGGGCGCACGAGAGCGATCGCTAAGCCAATACCGATACCCGCGATCGCACTCACACCCAATAAAGCAGTGCGAACTATAAATGTCACACCCGAACTTGCCGCTTGACTAATATCAGACGGCTTGTCCGAAGATTTACCTAGCGACTTATCTGGAGTCGGTACATTTGCCACAGTTATTTCTTCTTCGCTTTAGAGCTAACAGTTGTATCGATAAGTTCTAACTCCGATGCACGAAATGACACAATTTTTTCCCAGTTACCGCCACTAAATATCACAGCAATACGCTCATCAGTAACTCGTTGCACCTGTCCTTGAAACCCATAATAGGTATCACCTTCATTTAAAACCCGCACTGCCGAGCCTGGAAAAATTATTGGCTGCATACTTTCCTTCACTATAATTTTAACTAGTTTCACTCTAGCATTTTCACCCCAATTAAAAAAGCATCACCTAACAAAGCGCTATATATAGCTTTTTTCGATCAATCAATTAGCTAACAAAACCCAAGAAGCGAGTTGCGGCGCTTCTTGGGTTTTGTTTTATCCTAAGACAAGTGACGATAGCTATATATGGGATTGTGTCCCACCAAGGAGAAGGACATAATCCCATGTATAGCCATAAAAAATTGGCTAGTCAAGAATGACTAGCCTGTTAATTTGCACAATTAAATCGCAAAGTTATGCCTCTTACTGCAAGACAAGTTTGACGTTGGCATTGCTGAGTCCAGCACGTTTTACTTCAGTCAGAGCCTTGTTTACAGCATACTTCTGGTTAATCGAATTAATCAATTCAGTCTGATTGTGCTTTTTGGCGACACCCCAAAGATCAGCGATTAAATCAAAAGAACCGTCGGCATTACGCGACCAGCCCAAATCATAATCACCTTCAAGAGTTGCCACGATGTCGGCACGAATGCGTTGGCTGTTATAGCCACGAACATCAGCTTCTGTGTTAACACTGATACCTAGATCGCGCAAGGACGACTTGAGGACTTCGGCATCAGTAATTTTTGTGCGAAGTGTGCTGAAATGAGACATAATAGTTTTGCTCCTGTAAACAATTGTTAATTCAATAGTGAACTTGACGGTTGACTCAAACGGGAGACATAAGAGTGTTGGTGGTTCTTCCTCCTATGTTAGCTGCTAGATCGACTGCCTTTTAATAAGACATTCTTTAGAATCTAGCCTTAAACCTGCTGACTACGAAACAGCAGGACTAAGCTTTTTAGAACTCCATACGCTGATATTCAGCGACAGAGGTGGCGGCGGGTCTAGCCCGCATCCTTGCCCAGTCACGCAAAGCAGCAACCTGCTCAGTCATCGTGCGTGATAGGGGAGTTGTTGATTTCACAGCCGAAATGATATCTAGCTGGGTAAACTCCCGATCTTGAGCAAAAGCTTCATACATGGCAGCAATGACTGCCTGTTCAATTTCCGCCCCCGAAAAACCATCACTTACTTTTGATAGTTGTTCAAAATCGAATCTGTCTAATTTTGCAACATCTGGACGACGCTTGCATAGATGGATTTTAAAGATATCTCTGCGCTCTTCAGCGTTAGGCAAATCCACAAAGAAAAGCTCATCAAAACGCCCCTTGCGGAGAAATTCGCTGGGCAGTTTTTCGATACGGTTGGCGGTTGCCATTACAAACACAGGTGATTTTTTCTCCTGCATCCATGTAAGGAACGTACCGAAGATCCTTGAGGATGTGCCGCCATCGGAATCCGCCGAACCTGCTCCACCAGCAAAGGCTTTATCAAGTTCATCGATAAATAGAATCATCGGTGAAATTGATTCGGCAACCTTGAGGGCATTACGGAGATTTGCTTCTGACTTACCAACGGTAGAGCCATCGTAGACGCGCCCCATATCGAGACGGATCAAGGGCAGTGACCAGAGCCTTGCTGTGGTTTTAGCAATTAGAGATTTGCCACAACCAGGAACACCAAGGATCAGCATTCCCTTGGGTTGCGGCAATCCATAATTTCTAGCTCTCTGACTAAAGGCATTCGATCGCTGTTGCAACCAATGCTTTAGTTCTTCGAGTCCCCCTACATCGTTAATGTCTTCATCCTCCTCCATATATTCGAGGATGCCATTACGGCGAATTAGCTGTTGCTTTTCAGACAGAACAATATCTACTTCTTCTTCAGTCAGTTTGCCATTAGTTACTTGGGCTTTTCGATAAACCTTTTCAGCCTCATCTTGAGTGAGTCCTAAAGTTGCTCTGACTAGCTTTTCACGAGTCTCAGAAGATACTTTTCTGGTGCGAACTTGGCTTAGTTGCTGATCGAGAACTTCCTCGATCGCCTTCATGTCTGGTAGGGGAAAATCAAGAACGACGATTTCTTTTTCAAGCTCGATCGGAATATATTGGACAGGAGACATCAAAATAATAGTTTTTTGAGAGCCTTTAAAATTAGCGATCGCATCGCGTAGACAGCGAACAGTTACAGGATGATCTAAGAAAGGATGCATATCTTTGAAAATGTAGATAGCAGGATCTTTCTGATCAGCACGAGTAATCCACTTGAGAGCTGCTTCCGCAGACTCCGTATTATGTTGGACAGCCCCCGTAGTTTGACCATATTCCACAATTCCGTGAGTCACAGTCCATGTGAACATCCGACGTGATGGCTTAAGTTGAGAGATATTAGCGATCACCCGCTCTGCTCTTTCTTCCTCAGGTGTATTGAGGTAGATCAAGGGATATTGGGCTTGAATTAAAATGCTAAGTTGTTCTTGCATATAGTAATACTGAGGTTTTTGCCTCTGTCCTCACCTTGTCTACAGAAAGATAATTATAGAAGCTGGTTAATTAGAAAATTAGCCAACGGAAACTAGTTGTTCTTCATCTGGACTGTCAGCTTTGCCAACAGTTGCAGGCAAAGTTTGAATACGATTCCCCCCGATCGCTAGCAGTTCCCCATTTCGGATTACAACGGTCTGAGAACAGCTTGGACAGTTGTAAGTTTGATGAGTATGCCCGACACCAGAAGATTCGACAATATCGGCATGAGCTAGGTAGAAGCTAATCGCTTTTTCGGCTAAGTCTGACATCGAATCACCATCAATAGCAGAACGAATCTTTAACTGTTGATGTAGTCGTTCAGGGAGATAGAAAGTTACCTTTTGCTTGTCTTGCATAGTGGTTTAGAACAGTGAATACCCGGGTATGCATCTAACCTTACAGTTAGAATCTTTTACTGTCAAGAAGTTATACCAGCATACCAGCAATAACTTAATATTTATTTACAATTAGCATTGCAAGTTGATTTTTACACCCTTCCCACTCAAAGAATAGGTGTTAGTAAATAATTAGCGATGCATAACTTTGCCATGCATCGCTAATTATTTACTGGGAAAGGGATAGGAACAAAATCATGCTGTGTTGGGTCATAATGTCCAAATGAATCCCAAAATAAGGCATCTAAATTCATGCATTTACATGGAGTCAGGTATGAACATTGATCATAATTGTCAATCGAATATGCGGAAGCTCGGTTGGGGAACTCTCGCGAGTATTGCCGCAGCTTTAGTGATCGCTGCTCCTAGTTTTGCTCAAAGTACGATTTCATTAAGGCGAAACTTTCGACCTGACCCTGTCTCTGTGAAGGGAAATGGTGGTGGAAATGTAAGTCTGGCAAGCATTGCAGGAATTGCTGGTAACTGTCGTGGTTTTACTAATGCTGAACCAAATCACAAGGTTATTTTGACAGAAAATTTTCCTTTGCTGGATCTTTTGGTTTATACAAATAATGTTAATGACGATCCAACGATGTTGATCAAAAGCTCGAATGGCATCGTTATTTGTGCCGATGATGAATCAGGTGGACGCTATCCGCAAGCCTATGAACGTTTACCTAAGGGAACCTATCAAGTTTGGATCGGCTCTAAAACTATTAATCAATCTTTCCCCTACACATTATCTGTGAGTGAAATCCGTCAAAAATGAAATTCTTGAAACTGCCGATGTTTTGGCTAAGAGCTATTCTAGTACCAATACTTCTATCTGCTGCACCTGCAATGAGTCAAGAAGCACTCAAGCCAATATCACCAAGATTTACTCCTGATCCTCATGTTTATTCTGGTAAAGCAGGGGGAGGCGTTTCTTTGCAATCGATCGCCACGACTAAAGCCAACGGAATATGCCAAGGGTTATCTCAACAAAGTCCAAATCATTCCTTAGTAGTAGAAAAAAACTTTGGCTTTTTGAGCTTAAAGGTGTCTGCTGGCGATCGCAATTTATCTCTGTTAGTTAAGGGACCTGATGGTATTTATTGCCGTAATGGTAGAAGTCCTGAATTATCAGGTGCTTGGATATCAGGAAAATATGAAGTTTGGATTGGCACTAATGACGGCGATCCCGCCGATTATCGCCTTACCCTTAGTGAAACTAGTCAATAAAAACCACAAAGGCATCACTGAGCGATGCCTTTGTGGTCATTTTGAAATATTCCAATAGGGTAGCTGTTGATTAGGTTCGATTTTGACTCCATTGACTCCTTTTTGGGCAAAGGCATACTCTTTGTTTTGCCAGAGAGGAATAAAGGGGACATCTTGAGCTAATAGATCTTGGATCTGTTGAATTATTTGCGATCGCTTGCTTGTATCCCTTTCCTTACGCTGTTGAGCAATAAGTTCATTCATTTTGGGATTGTTATAAAATGATCCTTGGAACTGACTACCGCCTTTTTTACAGACATTGGCTTCAGCCTCTTCGCAGTCTAGGAAAGGTTTGAGGTAGTTGTCAGGATCAAGAATATCGGGAGTCCAGTCCAGTAAGTAGCTAGAATATACACCCTTATCGATGAAAGCGTAACCAACTGTACTTTCTACGCGCTCAGTTTTAATTTGCAGAATTTTGCCGATATTTTTTTGAATGGCGGCGCGAAGTGTACTAGCCACAAGATCGCCATTACCTCCATATTTAGGAGAATACCAGATAGTAACTTGAGCGGGCTTATCATCAGAATATCCTGCTTCTTGTAACAATTGCCTTGCTAGTTTGCCATTGCTTTCTCCATATTTCTGCTCGAATACAGGTTTTGATTCCACAAATGCGCTGGGAATTAGGCTATATAAGGGGGCGCGTTGATTAAAAAATATTCTTGATGCTAAAAGAGGGCGATCAATTACAGCCGCTAATGCTTGGCGCACGCGTACATCATTTAGGGGTGTTTGTTGGGTATTTAAAACTAGATACAGAATGGTTGCCCCTTGTCCTGAAGCGATCGTCCAATCATTTTGCTGGGCATTGGCTTCAACATTTTTTACTTGAGTAGGTGTGAGGGTTTGGAAAGCAACATCAACTGCGCCCGTTTTGAAGGCGTTGAGGAGGTTGGAGTTAGAAGAGAAAAACTGAATATCAATACCTTTGTTTAGGGGTTTTCTGCCCCAATAATCTGGGAAAGTGTCAAGACGTAAATAGCTCCCTTCAATGAACTGCGTAACTTGATAAGGTCCAGTACCAACTAGTTTATCTGGTAAAAATAGTAGTTTGCCTGTGGTTTCCTCCTTGACATATTTATAAACCTGTGGTGAAACCGCGGCGGCCCCCGTAAAAGCTAAAAACTTGGGGAAAAATTGTAAGGGCTGTTTGAGTTTGAAAATGAGTTCGGTGTCGTTCGGTGCTGAGATTGAGTCAATCACATCGCCCAAAATATAGGCTGGCGTACCTTTGGAATTGATGAAGCGTTCCAAGGCAAATTTCATGGTGTAAGCATTAAAGTTAGTGCGATCATGAAATTTAATGCCTGTCCGCACTGGTACGGTATAAGTTAAACCATCTTCGCTCACCTTTGGCATCTCTGACGCAAGTTGCGGCACAATCTCATTAGAGCCTTCTTTGTATGTGTAAAGGCGTTCGAGGGTGTTATAGAAAACGTTACTTATAAAAAATTCGTTAGCGTCGGCAGGATCGAGGGTGCGAATTTTGCTAGTCGTGCCTAGAACAATACGTTCATCTGTGCGATCGCTAATCCCTAATTTATTGCCATTATTAAAGTTTCTGCCATTGGTGCAGCCAAAAAGTGCCATTATTAATAGGAGAGCGATCGCAAACCAAGACAAAAAGCGACGCAGCAAATATCTCATTGATCTAGCCGAAAACACAACTGAACTTCTCACAGCTAAATCTTCTCACAATGTTGGATTGCCTAGGTAGCTGGACGCAATTAAATATAAAATCCAAAAGCCTGTGGCGAACGCTACGCGTTCGCCACAGGCTTTTGGTCTGTTTTTTGATTGTTATGATAATCGCCATACCTTGACAGTGCGATCAGCGCTACCACTAACTAAGGTCGCATCTTTGGGGCTAAAACTAAGGGCTAGAATCTGAGCTTCGTGATCGCTGAGGGTTTGGATTAACTGCCCTGTTTTAATGTCCCAAAGACGAATGGTTTTATCTGCACCGCCAGAGGCGATCGCACTGCCATCACGATTAATAGCTACAGCTAAAACATTGCCTGTGTGACCTGATAGTGTCTGCACCAGCTTACCTGTGCTGACATCCCAAATTTTTACAGTTTGATCTTGGCTGCCGCTAGCGATGAGTTTGCCATCGGGACTAAAAGCGATCGCATTGACAGGAGCCGTATGCCCTGTAATGCTGAGAATTTGCTTTCCAGCTTTGATATCCCAAATTTTGATAGTTTTATCAAAACTCGCACTAGCTACTTTCTGACCATCGGGATGGAATATCACAGAAAACACCTTGTCTTGATGCCCTTCAAAAGTCTGTAATAGTTCGCCTTTGCGCCAGTTCCATAGCTTCAGCGTTTTATCGGCACTACTACTAACTAGAGTCTTGCCATCAGGGCTATAGGAGACGCTATAAACCTGTCCTTGATGACCTTCGAGATTGCGAACAGGCTGCCCACTACGAAAGTTCCATAGTTTAATGGATTTATCGATACAGGCTGTTGCAAAAGTGTTACCACTGGGATGAACCGCGATCGCATTGATGCCTGAGATGGAACCAAAATGAGTAGATAGAGTTTCAAAAGGTTGATTTTCTCGTACATTCCATAGTCTGACCTTGCGATCATAACTACCACTGGCAAAGCTAAATCCATTCGGGAAAAAGGTAACGGCTCTCACCCAGCCGTCATGTCCCTTAAGGGTTCGGCTGAGTCGATAGTTAGCATTTACTGTTGGAGATGCAACAGGAGTAGATACTTTAGTAGGCGTAGGTAAGCTCGAAACTGGTAAAAGTTTTTGCAGTTGAGAGAAGTTGATCACCCCCCAAGCCACACCTGAGAAACAGATCAGAGCGATCGCCCAATTAACAGTATTTTGCCCAATCTTCAAGCTTGGTTTCTGAAAATCGTTGTTTATTTGTGGTGATGGTAAATTATGAAGATCATAAAGAACTTCTTGAGCCGTTTGATACCGATCTTCGGGATGATGCTTTACCATGCGATTGAGAATCGCAGCAAGTTCAGGACGGATAGTAGAACCTATTTGCCAATCTAAAAGATTGAGATCTTCACGACGAACTAGATTGCTGGGGTGTAAACCTGTGAGTAACTGAATTGCTGTTAATCCGAGGGCATAGATATCGCAACTGGGGGTGAAATTTCCAAGGGCTTGCTCAAAAGGCATATAGCTAGGTGTCCCTAAGACAACGCCTTTTTGAGCCGCAGTAGCATAGATTCCTTTGAGAACAGCAAAATTGGTTAAAACAAAGTGATGATTTCCGATCACATCATGCTTACGGCGCAGGAGATTGCGAGGATTGATATCGCCATGCACCATGTTGGTATTGTGAGCAATATGCAAACTTGCTAATAACTGTTCTAAAAACTGGATTACTTCTGATTCGTTATAGAGTTTGCCTGCGGCAATTTCATCACTGAGACGAGTTCCATCGATCGCTTCTTCGACGATATAAAATTCCTCCTCTTGTTCAAAATAGGTGGTGATTTTTGGGAAGTCGTTACTGTGATCGCTAAGCTGTTGTAATTTGGGAACTTCATTCCGAAATAGCGATCGCGCCCAGTCTAGGTTTAGATTAGTTTTATTGATTAGACAAAAACTTTTGGCAATCCAGCGTGGCATCTCTTCTGCCACGGTATCTTCAACCAAGTAAGTTTGAGTATAGTTATCATCAGCGATTGTCTGCACAACTCGAAAGCGTCCGCCTAACAGATTGCCAAACGCTTTGCCTAGGGTTTGTGATGTCGCCATGAGAACCTTACTCCAACCGCAGCTTGCTTAATTATAATCCAATGCGATGTGCTACATATGGTATTGAATTATAACTATTCCTTTGTAGTTGGCACAACATAGAGAATGCCAGAAATCAACGTGAGTGCGACTGCAATCCAAAAAAAGGCGATCGCATAGGGGATTTTGACTAATAAAGCCGAGATCGCCACAATTTGCATCACGGTTTTGGCTTTCCCCCAAAGATTTGCGGCAACAACTGACGAGCTACCTGTGCTTTCAGAACTACTAGGAGCACCACGCCAAGCGGTAATGAGTAACTCACGGGTAATAATTAAAAACACTGCCCATGCAGGAACTTGACCTAGTTCAATAAATAAAAGAAATAAGGCAATCGTCAGGACTTTATCGACAAGGGGATCGAGAAATTTGCCAAGTTCCGTAATTTGATTAAGTTTTCTTGCTAAATATCCATCTAGCCAATCGGTAATCGCGGCAATGATAAATACACTTAAAGCAATTAAGCGACTAAGTTCACTATCTTGCCACAGAAACAGCCCAAAGATAATCGGTACAGAAATCAGGCGCGATAAAGTGACCCAAGTTGGTAATGTGATTGTCGAGAAAGTCATAAAACTTAAGTTTGATTATATTTGGTTATATAAAGCTTTGCTTGGCAACACTTTATATATTATTTGGTACATAATTATTTGGTACATATTATTTGGTTTGAGTCACTCGCCAGCTAAGTTTAAGATTAAACCAGAAGTTCCAAATGGTCACGATCGCGATCGCAACAAGATTAGCCAAATACTGATTCTTATATAGATGATTGTAAATAAGATTGAGAATTAAAAGATTTAATCCCATTCCAAATAGACAGATAAAGTTGAACTTCAAAAATCGCTTCGCACGTTTTTGCCATCCTTTTTGCTGAATCGAAATATCTCTAAATGTCCAGAAATCATTCCATAAAAAATTGTTGATCACCGCAATTTCCGAAGCAATAATTTTACTGCGCGTTAATCCTAAATGTAATGTTGAGGGATCACTAAGTAAATATAGGAGTATCATATCCACAAATACGCCACTCAGTCCGACCACACCGAATCTTAAAAAGCGATTGAAGGGAACCTGTAATTTTGCGCGTATATTGCTAATTCTGCCACGCGATCGCAAACGCAATAAATGCACAACATAGTCTACATATTGTCGCCAAGTAACCTTGCTTTCGCCCTCTTGTCGTTCCTGAAATATATAGCCAACTTCAGCTACTGAGTCAATACGCCCCCGCCCCAAAACTTCGATCAGAATTTTGTAACCTAACGGATTCATCAAACAGTTAGCGATCGCTTTGCGCCTAAACATAAAATATCCACTCATTGGATCAGCAACGCGCCCGATCACATTAGGCAAAATGAGCAGCCCGAGCATTTGTGCTCCCCGTGATAGCAATCGACGAATAAATCCCCAATCACTAACACCGCCTCCTTCTACATGGCGACTAGCCACAACTAAATCTGCTCCGTTTTTTATTTCTTCGAGCATATTAATTAGGGTTTCAGGAGGATGTTGCAAATCTCCATCAATCACACCTAATATTTCCCCCTGTGCAGCTTGCCAACCACGAATTACAGCCGTTGATAGCCCCTTCTCTGATTGCCGACGCATTACTCGTAAATGTGGATACTTAGGCATTAAATCTAACCCTACTTGCCATGTCCGATCTGGACTATCATCGTCAACAATAATTAACTCATAATTTCCATCCCAATGTTTATCTAAAAGTTGATTGAGAACTTCAACTAACTTCTCTAAATTTTTACTCTCATTGTAAGTAGGAATCACCAAAGAGAATGTAACTAATTGTGGAGTAACTGTCTCAGATAGATCTTGAGAAGAAATAAGTTCATTGATTTGTAAAGAACCGAAAGGAACGGGAATAAGAGAATAAGACATGGATGACAAAATTACAAATTTAAGTGAGTTACAGACTAAGGAATTTGCGATTTAATAAAGAGCCAGAGTTTCTGTAGCATGAGCTGCACCATAAAAAATCAGTTCCTTATTTTACTAGGAGTCCCTAACTACTGAGCATCTTCAGGATAGTTGATACAAAGTATTTATATGTTGAGTAAGACCTAAGCATATTATAGATTTGGGTCTTACTAGCTCAGTATATCGTGATAAACCCCATTCACAGAGTGGTGGCACGAAGCGCCACCACTCTGTGAATGGGTAAATGAATGGATAAATAACAGTGTCGTCAGCCAAAAAAACATATGTAGTGCAAATTCTGAGCGTTATTAGCTCATAATGTATTGGGTTGGGTAGCGAAAACTTCCCTATCTATGTAGCTCACAATACCTGCACAGATAACATTATGGTTCAAAACGCGGCAAAAACCAGCTTCATTGCTTTAGAGAATATTGGGAAGTCTTACTTACAACCAAATGGGCAGACTATCTCGATTATTGAAAATATTAATTGCCAGTTGCAAGTAGGTGAAATTATTGCCCTGCTCGGTCCTTCGGGTTCGGGTAAATCAACTATTATGAGAATGATTGCAGGTTTGATCCCGCCTTCTAGCGGCAAAGTACTGTATTACAACCGTCCTTTGGTAGGCTTAAATCCGGGTGTAGCGATCGTTTTTCAAAATTTTGCACTTTATCCTTGGCTAACTGTTCTAGAAAATGTAGAACTTGGATTAAAAGCTAAGGGTGAAGCAAAGGATACGCGAGTCCAAAAAGCTTTGCGGATGATCGATGTCATTGGGCTAGATGGTTTTGAAAATGCCTATCCGAAGGAATTATCAGGAGGAATGCGTCAGCGTGTTGGATTTGCCAGAGCTTTAGCCGTTGAGCCTGAACTTTTATGTATGGACGAGCCATTTTCAGCTTTAGATGTACTGACAGCAGAAAATCTGAGGTTTGAATTGCTTGACCTATGGCTGGAAAAGCGTATTCCTACTAAATCGATTTTAATTGTGACTCATGGGATCGAAGAAGCGGTTACACTTGCCGATCGCGTGATTGTCTTAGGTCGTAACCCTGGTCGCATTCGTGCGGACTTGCCGATTGCATTACCCCACTATCGCGATCGTAAGAGCCCCGAATTTCAAGCCCTAGTTGACCAAGTTTATAAAATCCTCACTAATCCAGATCTACCCGATCTTTCTAGCCAATCCACCACCACTTCAATACCAAAACCAGATTCCCAGCCAAAGTATCAATCATTACCCCATGTGCGGATTGGCTCAGTAGCTGGTTTATTAGAACTTCTCGAAGGTCGTCAAGAAAAAGATATTTATCGAATTGCTCAAGAACTATTGTTAGAAGTTGATGATTTATTGCCAATTGTTGATGCTAGTAAATTAATGGAACTAGTAGCGGTCACAGAAGGTGATATTCAACTATCTGCGATCGGAGAGAAGTTTATTAACAGCAATATTGATGAACGCAAAGCGATTATTCGTGAACGATTACAGCAAAATATTCGCTTAGTCCAGCAAATTTGTCAGCTTTTGCAAGCCAAACGTAATCATCGTATTTCTGAAGAACTAGTTCTTGATATTTTAGAGAATTATTTCACCAGCAAAGAGGCGCAACGTCAACTCAGGACAGCAATGGATTGGGGTCGCTATGCTGAGTTGTTTAGCTATGACGAGCCGTCAGGCGAAATTTTTATTGAAGATAGTGTCTCTGAAGTAGAAGATTCTGAATAGAAATTGCTTTGTTCTTAAAATTAAATAAATTTTTAAGAGCCTTGTCCAAACAAGACTTTTAAAAATTTACTTGATTCTTAATGATTGCAAAACTGCTATATCCATTAATTACCTAATTCTCCTTTAACACGCGTTTGATTGCTGTTCGATTTCCATTTAATTCATTTTGTAGTTTGGATTGCTTATGTTTCAGCCCACTATCGACCCTAAGTCCGAATTTCGTACTAGATGGAGCATTGGCGATGTCCTATTGCCCCTAGCAATCATCTCTCTCATTTTTATCATTGTGCAGACTGCCAGTAAATTTACTGGTAATTATGATAGTGAATATGTAATTAATCTATCACTCAATTTTTTGCCGAACTATGCCTTGCAAACTCTAGTGAGAATGCTTGCCGCTTATGCTTTGTCGCTATTGTTCACTCTTGTCTATGCCTATGTTGCTTATCGGTCAAGTACATGGGCAAAGGTTCTCATTCCCTTATTAGACATCTTGCAATCGATTCCAGTTCTTTCATTCTTGCCTGCGGTGGTACTAGCCCTGGTAGGTTTATTCCCTGGACAAAGACTAGGTATTGAACTTGCTTCGATCCTACTGATTTTTACAGGTATGACTTGGAATATGACCTTTAGTTTTTATCAGTCTCTAAGTAGTATTCCGAATGAATTGATTGAGGCTAGTCAAGTTTATCGACTCGGTGCATGGCAAAGATTTTGGACACTGGAATTACCTTCAGGCGTAGTGGGATTGGTATGGAATAGCGTGATGTCTGTGGCTGGAGGATGGTTTTTTTTAATGCAAACAGAATCATTTACTCTTTCTAATCGGAACTTTACATTGCCGGGGTTGGGATCATTTCTGAAAGCTGCCGCCGATCAAGGTGATAACGTCGCTATTTTCTGGGGGATAGTGGTTCTAATTGGTATTATTACGACCATTGATTATTTTGTATGGCGACCATTAATCGCTTGGGCTGAGAAATTTAAACATGAGACGGTGGAGGCAACTCAAGTACCTGAGTCGCGTGTCCTAGACTTTTTAAGGCGATCGCCGACGATGCGAATTATTGGAGATCGCCTCTTTTCGCCTTTAGCAGAGTCTGTTAATCGTGGTTTTAGTAGTAAAGTAGAAACCTGTCATCACGGCAAACAAAAAACATCTAAATGGATTAGTTGGTTAAATTGGATGCTGATCGGTTTTGCTGGTTTTATTGTTTTAGGTGGAACCTTAGAAGCAGCTTTATTACTTGGACAGATGCCCTTAAGTTCTTGGCAACAAGTTATGAAGGGTGCATTATTCACTTCAATTCGGGTTTTAGTTGTACTCATTTTGTCTTTGCTAATCACAGTTCCTATCGGCGTAACAATTGGTCGCAGTCCCAAATTGGCACAAATTCTCCAGCCCATTGTTCAAATTGCGGCTTCAGTTCCTGCAACGGCTTTATTCCCAATTCTATTACTAGGCTTAGCCAATATTGGCGGAGGATTAGATATTGGTGCGGTGATTTTGATGACTTTGGGAAGTATGTGGTACATTCTCTTTAATGTGATTGCAGGAGCACAAGCAATTCCCTCTGAGCTTTTTGAAGCCGCTAGAGTTTATAAACTATCACCATTAGAACGTTGGCGAACTTTGATCTTACCTGGAATTTTCCCCTATCTAGTTACAGGGATTATTACTGCTGTGGGTGGTGCGTGGAATGCTAGTATTGCGGGTGAATATATAAAATTTCAAGGTAAAGTGCTTACGGCAACTGGGCTAGGTTCAACGATTACACAAGCTTCTGATAATGGTGAATTCCCACTTTTACTAGCTTCCACTATCGTTATGTCTTTGCTCGTTGTCACCACTAACCGCTTAGTATGGCGACCACTTTATCGATTAGCTCAGGTTAAATATCAATTAATGGTTTAACTGATATTCTTTGTACTCCATAATTTTTTCAAGTATCATATCTAACCATATACTCGACACACCATTCAAATATTTACCAATCCGAACTCTCCTTTTGTTAAAAAGCTGGAGGAGGGTATTTAAATTTTGGTGTGTCAAGTATGAATATTTTTTGTTAAGGCGCTAGAGCATTGCCTCTAAGCAGGCTACCGATTGTCTTAAAGGTAATCTTTAACTGGGTTAAAGGATTAGCTGGTACAACAGTTTTGTAGAGATAGCTGTCAAAGGTGAGCTTCTGAACATCCTTGTCAGCACACATTTCCACAAAAGCCTCACGGGTGGCATTAGTAGCATAAAACACGTTCTGGAGAATATCCAGAACCTTGTAAGTCAAGCCATACTGTTTATCCCAACGCTTGATGTAAACCTTGAGATCGGCTTCCGTAGGAATGCGCTTGCCAGATTCTGCAAACTCGACGATCGCTTCGGCACACATCCGCCCAGACTTTGCAGCAAAGTAAATACCTTCACCACTGGATTTAGTTACATAGCCTGCGGCATCGCCAACGAGAGCAATGCGACCAACGACACGACGAGGACGGGGATGCTCAGGAATAGGGTGGGCTTCGACCTTAATGACTTCACCACCTTCAATCCGAGGCAAAGCGCGGGTACGAATACCCGCTTGTAATTGCTTGATCAGTCGTTGATTTTTGTGCATTGTGCCTGTACCAACGGCTACATGATCGTATTTAGGAAAAACCCATGCGTAGAAATCAGGCGACACATCATCACCAACATACATTTCGGCAAGGTCTTTGTAGTACTCCATCTTTTCTGGCGAAATACGGATACGCTCTTGAAAGGCGATCGCATAGTTATAGTCACCAGCGTCCATTGCTTTGGCTACAACCGAGTTAGCACCATCAGCCCCCACAATCAGATCGATCTCAAGGGTACGCATTACACCTTCAGTGCCACCTTCCGAAAAATCAGAATAGGTAATTACATAGGGCTGATTACCATTGTTGTTGATTTTGATATCAAGGACGCGAGCGTTAATTAGCTTTGCGCCAAGTTCAGCAGCCCGATCACGCAAAAATGCATCTAAAATTTCGCGTCGACACATACCGATATATTCATCGGGATTGTCTAATTTAATGTCTACCTCCACATTGCTGGGGGAAATCATTTTCATATTGCGAACGCGGCGATCAATAATTTCAGGTGGCAACTCAAACTCGGAAACCATACATAAAGGAATTGCTCCGCCGCAGGGTTTGGCGTTGTCCAACTTCCGTTCAAATATATAGGTCTCAATACCTGCTTTGGCAAGTGTTTCAGCCGCACAAGAACCCGCAGGTCCGCCGCCTACAACAGCAACTCGTAATGTCAAAATGCACTCCTAAAGCTATATTTAATCAGGCTTTAACTATGTTGAATGCTAACATTGCTTCCCATCCAGTTGGGGCGAAATTGATGAATATTAACATTTGTATTGTTTTGTATATCAATAAAATTTCATCAAAAATGAAATTTATCTATACATCTTAAATTTTACTCGTCAATACGATGGGAATATCAACATTTTTGAGAAGCTTTAAAATTCTTTGGGTTAGAGATCTCTTCAATAAAATTTGTCAACATAATTTTTAACGTTCTCATATGACAATTTGCGTAATCCGATAGTATTTAAATCACTTCTCAAGAATGACTATCGCGTACATGAGGTTGCGTAATACTGACGATGTAGTCGTCTATACGATGACATGCCCGTACATCAATTGTTGTTGTCGATATACTTGACTGACGAACTGTAAGTTCCGATAGATATTATTTTCAATTCCGTTCGCTCTTTGCCTCTGCGGCAATTAGGGTGTCAATATGGTCGAATACTGGGCAAAGGTAATTCAATATATCCAATAGTTTACAGATAAAGAAAGGAGATATGCCCAACAACTCTGGCAAGTGTTTATCTATATGCGAAGAATACCGAGTAAGTGAGTACGCCGTAAAATTACCATATAACGATCAGTTCACAATTGGGTAAAACTTCATGGGGGCTTAAGGAAGAATAAGACCCCTGATACAGCGATCGGGCTATCTCATCGACCACTTTTAATGATGGAGTTACTATCCTACGAGGCTTTCACTACCTCACGATTGAACTCACAAGTGTCACTGTACCTTCGTTTCCAATCTGAGAATGGAAGGGTTTCTATAAAATACTTTTGACACTGATGACAATAAAACTGACGATGAGGTGTATCCCAATAAAACACTTTGCCAAATATTGATAAATCTCAAATCAATATTGGCCGATTTCACTTCAATTTGTCGCTCACCATATTACAACTCGGACAATTACTTTTATCATTAGGACTTACGCAAGACTAAGGAATTTACTAGGTTTTAGGTAGATGTAGCGCGTGCTTCGTACGCGCTACATCTACCCGATGCGTAAGACCTAATCATGAACAAACATAATAGAAAAGGACTAGAAGAGAAATTCTTCTAGTCCTTTTCGTAAAATTAAGCTTGGCATCGAGCTATTTTCCCGTAGGGCTACCCCTAAAGTATCTTCACCGTGACAGCGTTTCA
>CALRWX020000037.1:0-36052 GCA_943371975.1 Pseudanabaena sp. UWO311
GAGTATTTTGCGGTCTATTGGTGCAAGAAATTATCCTGATTTGCTCAATTCTCTTGAAGATGCTTTTAATAGTCTTTCTAGTTCAGATTTTCTCTCTTGGTTTACTCATTCCTGCTACTGCACCTCACTAGACTGAAATTTGCTATATAGCCAAATCAGTTAAGACATAAAACCCAGAAGATAGTTGCGGCGCGAAGCGCCGCAACTATCTTCTGGGTTTTGTTTTTGTCCTAACATAACTGGCTAATGTTATAAATACCAGTCTGGAAGAATTTTAATTAAGGGCATGGCTATAATTTCTATGCCCTCCGACAAATATCATTATGAATCAAGAAGATTGCCGATCGCTAGAAATTGCCAACTATCCAGTTGCAGGTGTAGATGAAGTTGGTCGAGGTTGCCTTTTTGGTGAAGTGGTTGCAGCAGCAGTAATTTTGCCTATTGAGCAAATGACATATTTAGAAGATTTAGGCGTAACTGATAGCAAAAAGTTATCGGCATCAAGGCGTGAGAAGTTAGACGAGATCATTCGTGAAGTAGCGATCACCCATGCAATTGGTACTGCCTCAGTTGCCGAGATAGATCAGGTCAATATTCTCGCCGCAAGTTTGTTAGCAATGGAAAGGGCAATTTCTCAACTCAACCGACAACCTAAGCATTGTTTGGTCGATGGTAATCAGCTTTTACGCTTTCAACTAATTGAGCCTATTCCCCAAACAACTGTAGTTAAAGGTGATTCCTTATCAATTTCCATTGCGGCGGCGAGTATTGTCGCGAAAGTATGGCGCGATCGCTGCATGGTAGAACTTGCAAAAAACTATGTAGGTTATGACATTGCAATAAACAAAGGCTATGGCACTGCGAAACATCGAGCGGCGATCGCAAAATTAGGCTACAGCGATTTACATCGCAAAACATTTAAAATTAAAGACTTTCTAATTTAGATTGTTGTGCTGCTTGCGTAGTGGGCAGCACTGCGATTTCCAGATTGCTATGCCATTCCCTGTAGCTGATATAGCAATTAATTGCGAAGATACTTACGCCATTTTTGCTAAGTTATGATAACGTATTGGCACTTTCTTGCTGCCAAGAATGTTTCTTTTTACAAAAAAATAACGTAGTTATTTTTTTGATATTCACTAGCACTGCGATCGCTACTATGTACATTAAAAATGTAGAACTCACCAGATTTAAGTCCTTTGGCTCGACCACCTCGATCCCACTTTTGCAGGGATTCACAGTGGTTTCAGGGCCTAATGGATCGGGCAAGTCAAATATTTTGGATGCGTTGCTATTTGCTCTTGGGTTGGCAGGCTCAAAGGGGATGCGTGCCGATCGCTTGCCAGACTTGGTGAACCAAGCCCATAGTAAAAAGGGGCGAATGGTGGAGGCAAGCGTCATTGTTACCTTTGCCCTTGAGGAAGAGGAAATGTCAGCGCTGCAAACTGGAGGGGTGGATATTCCTAAAGCTGAGGGGCAGACTATTGGCGAATGGACGGTGATGCGAAAGCTGCGAGTTACGACACAGGGAACCTATACTTCTACTTATTATATAAATGGAACACCTTGCAATTTAAGCGAATTACACGAACAATTAGCGAAATTTCGCATTTATCCCGAAGGCTATAATGTCGTACTGCAAGGGGATGTCACAGGTATTATTTCCATGAATTCGCGGGAGCGACGGGAAATCATTGACGAGTTGGCGGGGGTGGGGGAATTTGATCGCAAGATTTCCACAGCAAAAGATAAATTAGATGATGTGAAGTCTCAAGAAGAACGCTTCCGCATTGTCGAACAGGAACTAATTGGCAACAAAGAGAAGTTAAAAAGCGATCGTGTCAAAGCAGAAAAATATCAAGCACTACGCTTAGAATATGAACGGATGGAAGCATCGGAAGCGGTGCTACAACAGCGTGAAATCCTTTATAATCAATCATTGCGTCATGTTGAATTAGTTAATAACAAAGAGCAATCCACCAATATAGAAAAGTCTTTAGTAGAACTGTCCCATGTAATTGGAGTAGGGACGGTGCAGCTTAATGATCTGAGCGATCGCGTCCGTACGCTTGGCGAAGAAGAATATTTAGCGGTTTCTAGCAATCTATCTGGACAACAGGCAGAATTGCGAGGTCTACAACGTCAACAGCAATCCTTAACAAGTTCCTATCAAAATAATCAAAATCATATTGTCAGTACTCAAGAAGATATTGATCGGCTCCTCCGTGAAGCGGAAGAATTAGAATCTCAAAAGAAATTTAAGGGAGAGTCAGTAATTATAGCAGAAAAGGCTCGTGATCAACAATCAGCTAGTGTTTCGCAATATCGCAAGGAAGTCCAAGCGATCGCCTCAGCATCTTCAGAATGGGTACGCCAGCAAACCCAGTTACGGCAAGATGTAGATAGTGCTCAAGCTAAACTCAATCCTCAAAAGCAAGAGCAAACCAGAATTAAGGAAGTACTCAATCAGCGATCGCTACAGTTAGAATCACAGGAAAAAGAACTGCAAGAAGTCCTTGCTGGTGAAGGTCGCTATGCTGTGGATATGCTCTCTAATCAATCTTTAGAGGATGCTCTCAGATTGCAAGAAGCAGAAGTAAGTGGCACGGAAATTTTGGTGCAAACTCTTGCCAAAAATTTTGCAGAAGCGCAATTAGAAGTGCAGTTTGAGAATGAAACCATTGATCGCCTCAATCAAGAACAGCGAGTCAAAACGCGCCAATTGGATAAACTAGAGGCTCAGGTACAGGCAAGTCGTGAAGTTCAAGGTACTAAAGCGTCTCAGGTAATCATCGAAGCGGATATGTCGGGTGTTTATGGTTTAGTTGCTCAGTTAGGACTGGTGGAACCAAAATATCAATTAGCGCTAGAAATCTGTGCAGGTGGAAGATTAGGAAATCTAGTGGTAGAGAGCGATGAAGTCGCCGCCGAAGCGATCGCTTTACTCAAACGCGAGAGGGCAGGACGGGCTACTTTCCTACCATTAAATAAACTGCAACCTGCTAGGTTTCCTTCACGCAACGAAGCAAAAAAATTAGGAGCGATCGATTATGCTTTTAATCTCGTAACCTACGAAGACCGCTATCAGGATGTCTTCTCTTTTGTTTTTGGCAATACCCTCGTATTTGAGAACCTTAATCAAGCGCGATTTCATATTGGCAAATATCGTATGATTACGCTCGAAGGTGAAATTCTGGAAACTTCGGGCGCAATGACAGGGGGCAGCGCTCCATTGCATAACAGTTTGCATTTCGGTAATGCCAAGCCTGCGGAATCTTCGGAAACTAAGCAACTACGCGATCGCCTTTTAGAAATCGATCAAATATTGGCGCGACTAAATCAACGTTTGCGCGGCGTATTAACAGGAATTGCCAAGCATGAAGAGCAATTACAATCCGCTAGAACTACTCATCGAGAAGCTCAACTCAAACGCGATCGCATCTATGAACAAATCGAACGTAACAGCCGCGATCGCTCCCGTCTACAAGACCAAATCCAAAAAACTCGCGCCGCTATTGAAATCGGGCAATCTCAACTTAATACCCTCGATGACAATATTGCAGAATTAGAAGCCAAATTACTGGTCAAACGCGCTGAACTTACGGAACTAGAAAAATCAGGGACTCATACCCGTTGGTTACAAGCACAAGACGCTTTGCAAGGTCAAGAAGCATTGCTAAATAGCGCAGAAATTGAACTGCGAACAGCAAAACAACAGTTAGGTGAATTGGAGAACCAACATAAATTCGCTCTTGAAAAGATGGCGCAACGCCAAACCCGTCTCCAAGAACTGCGTAGCACTCAAACGGAATTGATCAACAATACTGCCCAAATTCAAAATCAAATCAAACAAACTGAAAATGCGATCGCCTCTTACCAGTCACGTTTAGAAGTTCTTGAACAAACTATTGGTGCGGCTAAACAGGAACGTGATGCAGCCGAGCGATCGCTTCGCGCCCAACAGCAACAGCAGCAACAACAGGAATGGCAGTTACAAAAAAATCGAGAGCGTCAAACTGAACTCGAACAACAAATCGCTCAATTTACAGAACAACTTGATCAAATAGAGCTTCCTGATATTATGCCTGAAGTTCCTGAATCGATGAGCCTCGAACAATTACAATTAGAACAGCGTCGTCTTCTCAAACGGATTCAGGGAATGGAACCCGTTAATATGATGGCGATCGCGGAATATGAAGCCACATCCCAGCGGCTTGAAGAACTTAGCGGTCGGCTTGAAACCCTCAATCAAGAACGTACTGAACTTTTAATTAGAATAGAAAACTTTACGACTCTCCGTCAACGAGCCTTCATGCAAGCCTTTGATGCCGTTAATGGACATTTCAAAGAAATTTTTGCCGAACTCTCTGATGGCGATGGTTATCTGCAACTAGAAAATCCTAACACTCCTCTTAGTGGTGGTTTAACCCTCGTCGCCCACCCCAAAGGCAAGCCTGTCCAGCATCTCGCATCTATGTCGGGAGGGGAAAAGTCTCTCACTGCCCTTAGTTTTATCTTTGCCTTGCAGCGCTATCGTCCCTCGCCTTTCTATGCATTCGATGAAGTTGATATGTTCCTTGATGGAGCAAACGTGGAACGCCTATCAAAAATGGTACGCAAGCAAGCCAATCTCGCCCAGTTTATTGTGGTTAGTCTTCGTCGCCCAATGATCGAAGCTTCCGAGCGCACTATCGGTGTAACTCAAGCAAGGGGCGCACATACTCAAGTATTGGGTTTAGAACTACGTTCTAGGTAGCTAAATCCCACAACCTGTGGCGCGCGCTACGCGTGCGCCACAGGTTGTGGTTCTAGGTTTTAATTATTAACATAACTTCATAGTAGACTTTTCTTAGGACATAAAGCCCAAAAGAGAATGGCGGCGCTTTGCGCCGCCATTCTCTTTTGGATTGGTCAAAGACTTTAAAAATTGAATGCCTCAAACTCTACTGGCTTAAAGAGCATATGGAGATCGATCGCTGAAAAAACTTTATTATTTGTTTTCTCAGAATCCAGAGCTTGACAAACCAGATTCGCAACATCTGCACGATGAATAATTCCTGATACTGTGGGATCTTCCGTTAGTAACGCATTTCCTGTTGCGAGTTCTGATTTTAGCCCTCCCGGACGAATAATTGTATAGGTTAAGCCACTATTGATCAGATACTGCTCAGCTTTTTCCTTTTCTTTGAGAATTGCGCCCAAAGACTCTAAAACTTGTGGTGATAGAGCTACAACACTATTACCCGCACCAATCGAGGAAACGAGAATAAATTTCTTTACTCCCACCTTTACGGCTAGGTCAATCAAATTTTTGTTGCCTTCACAATCGGCACGTTCGCCGCGATCGCTAGGCAGTCCACCCATCGTCGTAATCACCGTATCAATCGCTCCCGTCTCCGATATAGCCAGATCAAGCTCGCTAGGGTTAAGTGCATCACCAAACACCACCTTTGAGCCTATAGCCTCTAACTCCACCGCATAGGTTGGATTGCGTAAGAGCACAGTTAGATGTACTAATGGTGGCTCATGCTTCAGCAGAAGCTTAGCAACTTCTCGCCCAACGCCACGACTGGAACCTGCCAAAAAAATATTTTGCATAATCTTTAAATTTGGTTTATCCCAAAGCGCGGCACTGCGGCACTTTGGGAAATTAATTAGACTTTGGTGCGATCGGTGAAAATTTCATAGCCAGTTTCAGTCACCAAAACTGTATGTTCAAACTGAGCCGAAAGTTGATTGTCAATAGTTACCGCCGTCCATTTATCAGCCAAGACCCTAACCCGTTTTGTACCAGCATTTAAAATTGGCTCGATCGCGAGAGTCATTCCAGGACGGAAGCGCACATTTGGCAATTGGTGTGTACGGAAGTTAAATACGGATGGCTCCTCATGCAGGTTGCGACCGACACCATGCCCCGTAAAATCTTCAACGATCGCAAAACCATTCGCCTTGACATGATCCTCGATCGCTCCAGCCAAATCGAGCATGCAATTTCCAGGTTTCACCTGCTCAATACCTTTGTATAAAGCTTCTTCAGCCACACGCATTAACTTAGCGGCTTTTTCACTAATCGTACCAATACCTACTGTGATGCAAGAATCGCCATGAAACCCATTTTTAAAAGCACCAGTATCAATCTTCACTAGATCCCCTAGCTTAATTACTTTTTTGGCATTAGGAATACCATGTACCACTTCATGATTGATGCTGGCGCAAATGCTAGCAGGAAAACCACAATATCCCTTAAAGCTAGGAACTGCTCCCATTTCTCGGATTCTTCTTTCTGCATGGGCATCCAGATCCATCGTGGTCATGCCAGGGGCAATGATTTCTGAAATTTCCTTAAGTACCGTTGCGACAATACGAGATGATTCACGCATATAGTCCAACTCACGTTGAGACTTAATTTCAATACCTTTAGTTTGCTTGGGGGCTGCTTGCTTAGGAGCTTTTTGGCTATCTGCGCTCGGTTTTGATCGCAGGGCACTAAGAATATTCATTAATTATTTGAGGATAGTATTTACAACAGCTAATATATTTTTAGCCTAAGAGGTAACAGGATTGGTTATTTTTAGGTCAAATCATACAATTTGACTAGCAAATCTCGCATCAATAAACCTGCTGCCTAATAAAACCGTTTAAGAATGAGGTTCAACTATGACGCAATCTGGTATGCCTCCCTTACCACCACCCTCTTCTGGAGGTGGAGTACCACCACAACAGCCACGCACAAATCCCTCTGTCCCACCAGCCGCACAGCAGCGTGTCGCACCTCCTAATAATCCGCAACTTCCTCCTAATCCCGCAGCAGGACAAACCCGTGTTGCACCTAGCCAATCCCAAGCTGCTGCTGGGCAAGTGCGTAGCGCTGTTCCTAATCCCGCACAACAGCAGCAAATACAACAGAAACAATTGCAATTGCAACAGGCTCAGGCTGTAGCAGCCCGTCAAGCGCAAATGGTAATCCCGACCGATACGCAGGTCACCAGCGTACCGCCACCGCCAAATCCCCGTCCACCAATCCGTCCAGGTCCACCACCAAACTTACCAGGACTAGGTGTACCAGTAATTTTGCAACGGAGTTCAGGTCAGCCAACTCTTGCCCAAATTGTCAAGGATGCCTTTGAGCAGGGATGTTCTGATATTCATGCTGGCATAAATGAACCAATACGATTTCGCAGTCGGGGCTTAATGGTGACTCAGGAGCAATATCCGATCCCAGACAGGCCCACCTTTGACACTTGGTTGACGGAAATTATGGATGATAAACAAATCCAGCAATTTCGGGACACTATGGAATTTGACGGTGCAACTCAGTACGAATTTGCCCGTTGTCGTATTAATGTTTTCGATTCGTTACGCGGTTCGGCGATGGTATTGCGACTCATTCCGTTAAAGATTTTGTCCATCGATCAACTCGGCTTGCCAGAGGTATTCCGTGAACTGTGTTACACCCACAAGGGTTTGATCCTTGTAACTGGTCCGACAGGTTCAGGTAAATCCACTACTTTGGCGGCGATGGTGGACTTCATTAATACGGAAATGCAGAAGCATTTAATTTCCATTGAAGACCCGATTGAATTTGTGCATCAAAGTAAAAAAGCGCTAATCAAACAACGGGAGGTTGGTATTCATACTCTCAAGTTTGATAATGCGCTAAAAGCTGCTTTGCGTGAAGATCCTGATATCATCCTGATTGGGGAAATGCGCGACAAGGAAACTGTCAACACTGCGCTAAAAGCTGCACAAACTGGTCACTTAGTATTTGGAACTCTGCATACTAATAGCGCTGTCAAAACGATTGAACGTATTCTCAATCTCTATGAACCTGAACAGCAAGGTCCGATGCGAGTTCAGGTGTCAGAATCACTGGTAGGTGTTATTGCTCAGTCCTTGGTACGAACTACTGACGGCAAGCGAGCAGCAGTCCATGAAATCATGATTAACACTGATGCAGTACGTGACTACATCAAACGTGGTGAGGTTGATGAGATTGAGGCACTAATTCCTAAATGTACCTATGAGGGAATGGTGAATATGAATCAGTCTCTTTATAAGCTGTATGAGGATGGGCGAATTACGGAAGAGACAGCCGTAGAGAACTCACCGAAGCCCAATGAAATGGCTCAGATGTTACGGGGTCGTATGTAATTTCAAAGGTGTTGCTTTGCAATATCTTTAAACAAAAAAGGGCTCGCATTGCGAGACCTTTTTTGTTTGGGACAATGGGCGCTGAGGGACTCGAACCCCCGACATTCTCGGTGTAAACGAGACGCTCTACCAACTGAGCTAAGCGCCCTTTTTTAGTCTTCTTTTTGACCTCAATCAATATAGCAGATCGCGATCGCATTTAGTCAACTTTTTTATGGCGATTTTGAAAGTGATTTTTTGATAGCCTCCTAATTTTGTAAATCAAAGTGTTTAGCTAACTAATTGAAGCGCCATCTTATTTGTTTGTTCAATTAATATTGGTAGATCGAGCGTAGTTAACTGACCGCGATCGACGACCTTGCGACCATTGATAAAGTTGTAGTCCACCGATGTTACCGGGCAAAATATTAAGGCGGCTACGAGATCATGTTGTGCGCCTGCAAATTGCGATCGCTCAATATCAATCGCAATAAAGTCTGCCGCCATATTTGGAGCGATCGCTCCAATGTCATCACGCCCCAAGACCTTTGCCCCACCAATAGTTGCTACTTCTAAAATATCTCGCGCACTCATTGATCGGGGATCACACTCATTAACTCTTGCCAATAGAAACGCAGTTCGTGCCTCCTGTAAAAGATTGCCTGTATCATTGGAAGCTGAGCCATCCACGCCCAAACCCACAGGCACTCCTAAATCAAGCATTTTACGAATCGGAGCAATCCCACTGGCTAGACGCATATTGCTACAGGGACAATGTGCCACGCCTGTCCCTGTGCGTCTAAATTTTAAAATCGAATCTTCACTTAATTTGACACAGTGGGCATGCCAAACATCATCACCTAGCCAACCCACTGACTCCGCATAATCCCCAGGGGTTTTACCAAATTTGGCAAGACTATAATCAACATCGGATTGATTTTCGGCGAGATGAGTATGTAATCTAACACTGGTATACGATCGCGCCATTGCTGCCGATTCACGCATCAGGTCTGTGGACACAGAAAACGGCGAACAGGGCGCTAGGGTCATGCGTAACATCGCATAGCGCGAAGGATCGTGATACTGCTCAATTAGTCTTTGTGAGTCCTTGAGAATAGCTGATTCCTTTTCCACCAAAGCATCAGGCGGTAAGCCACCTTGACTCTCCCCGACACTCATACTGCCGCGACTCGCATGAAATCTCAGCCCGATCGCTTGGATTGCGGCAATTTCATCATCTAATTGGCAATCATTGGGATAAATATAGAGATGATCGCTTGCGGTTGTGCAACCCGATAGGATTAGTTCGGCGGCAGCCATCTGAGAGCTAACATGAATGCTTTCTGAAGTTAACTTACCCCAAATGGGATATAGCGTTTTTAACCAATTAAAGAGGTCGCAATTTTGGGCAGCAGGGATTACCTTTGTGAGAACTTGGTAAAAATGATGATGGGTATTGATTAGTCCAGGTAAAACAATATGCTTGCCATGTAAGTCTAAAATTTCATCAGCAATGTGGGGCAACTCGTTAGTCAAGCCCACTTGTTCAATCACGTTTTCCCTTACAAAGATCGCAGCATTATGTAGCTCACGCCGATCTTGATCCATAGTGACTAGGGTATGGATATTTTTGACTAAAAGAGTTGGCATTGAGGATCAGGATATAGCTATATCAATCTTAATCAAAATCTCTAAACTAGCTGTTACCTATTACACTTCACTTGATCGCATTGTCTCGGCAGATTATAAGCAAATGCAACAAAATTTACGATCTTTTACGAGTCGTGAAGCTTATATCCCCCGTCTTACAAGCCGGGATATAAGCGAAAGAGCTAAATTAGAAAAGCTAGAACTAGAAACGAGAATGTGGCGTTGTCCTTGCTGTCAGAAGGTCAATGATAGAGATGCGAATGCTGCGATAAATATTAAAAATGTTGGGGCATCAACATTTAGTCTAGGCGATGTATAAAGCGCTCCCCATTGTCAAGACAAAAAAGTATAAAAGTTAAGATAAAAAGCTGCATCGACAAAAGGCAAGCAAAATAACTACATATGAACCTCCGTGTTAGGGTGTTTAAAATGAACTGTTGCAGGAGTTTGATAGTCCAAAGATTGATGCAGTCTTACATTGTTGTAGAAGTGGAAATATTTATCCAACTCCTGCATCGCCTCTTTGACCGATGTGTAAGCTTTTGGGTACACCTCCTCATACTTCACCGATCGCCACAATCGCTCTACAAAGATATTGTCTAAGGCTCGCCCTCGACCATCTTGGCTGATGGCTATTCCTTTCTGCTCTAATCTGCTGGTGAAAGCTAAGCTGGTAAATTGACTACCCTGATCTGAGTTAAAGATCTTGGGTGTATTCTGAGTCAAAGCCCGATCCAAAGCACTGAGACAAAAGGTAACATCCATGGTGTTAGATAACTCCCAAGATAATACATACCTGCTGTACCAATCGATTACGGCGACCAAATAGATATGTCCTTGCGGCAGCGAAATGTAGGTAATATCTGTACTCCAGACTTGGTTGGGGACTGTTATTTCTTCCTCCTTTAAAAGATACGGGTACTTCCTTACGTTGTCTTTAGCTTTGCTGAGATTTGGTTTGGGATAGATCGCTTCTAAACCCATCTCTCTCATCAATCGCCTGACTCGTTTAGGGTTGACGGCTTCACCTTGTGTGGCAAGCCAAGCCGTCATTCTGCGGACACCGTAGAATGGTGTTGCGGTGAACTGTTTGTCTAACATCTGCATCAGCTTTAGATTTTGCTCGCTTTCGGGTTTCGGTTCATAGTAAAAACTAGACCTTGCTAGTCCCAATAGTTCGCACTGTCGAGCAATCGAGATTGATCGATGTGTTGGCTCAATCAATTCTTTCTTCTCAGCTACGGCTAAGACCAGATTTTTTTTTCATCCAGTCCAGTTCTACCTTGAGCTGACCGATTTGTTGATACAGTGCTGCTGTCAAATCTTCTTCCTTTTTTTCTTGCTGTCCTCGACCACTGGCAAATAGGCTTGGCATTTCATCTAGCAGTTGTTTCTTCCATAGAGTCACTTGGGTTGGGTGTACCTCAGCTTCTCCTGCTATTTCATTGATTGTTCTCAATCCTTTCGCTGCTTCCAGCGCTATTTTGGCTTTGAATTCTGCACTGTGTTTTTTTCGTTGCATTGTTTTTATTCTCTCCATACTTTCTTGGTGATTTCTGGCAGCTTTTCTATCTTAATCTCCTGTCCGATTTATAGGGAGCATTATACATTTCCAATTGGTTCAGCAGGATCAAGAATTGTGTTGTTCATAAAATTTCCTCCATTTACGCCATTGAGCAGCTCCAAATATCCGAATCACTCCATCTCGATAAGTAAAACGCACTGTCAATACAAGAAAATCTACTTTCCCGATACAAAACCAACGTTCCTCCACTTCACTATGCTCTGAATCATGGACAATCAAGCGGTCTGGATCGAAAAAAGCTTATTGAGCAGTTTCAAAATCTAAGCCATGCTTTGCCTTATTATCAGACTCTTTTTGCTCATCCCACTCGAAAGTGGTACTCATACCAACTTACCACATGGACTATAAGCTATAAGCATTTCAACCGGCAGTTCACAACTATTTTTAGATATTTAAATCTTACAACTACTTTTAGTTTTTTGGGATAACATCGCTGTTTGGTTTGGGTGAATAGGCGATCGGGTGTTGGGTGATGAAGGGGGCGATCAGGCAGTAAATTTCGTTTAGAATAGAAAAAATCTACTAAGTTTAGAATATTAAGTAGGTGGTCGCATACTTTAGCAAGGAGTCACAAACAAATGACACAAGCTTTAATCTCAACAAAATCATCAAATTTATACGACCGTGATTTCTTGCTATGGACAGAAGAAACAATTACCTGTCTAAAAACTGGTGACTTTAAACAACTAGATATTAACAACTTGATCGAGGAGATTGACTCATTGGGAAAAGCTCAGAAAAATTCGCTTAAGGGACAAATTCGCGCCCTCATCGAGCATATTATAAAACGATGCTATGTCGATATGCCTCTGGAATACAACGGATGGGAACGCACAATTCGCAATATTCGTCCTGAAATCGAGGATTTAATCGAGACTTCTCCCAGTTTGCAGAACGACTATTCAAAAATCCTTGATACGGTTTATCAGCAATGTCTCAAAAAGCTGCGTCCAGAATACAAGACAACGAAGTTTCCAGAAACATGGCAATTCAGTAGATCACTTAATGATCTGCTGAATTTGGACTTTTGGGAAGATATTCAAAATTCACTCTAGTCTTATCTAATCGCTATTTGGTGTTGGGAATAGGCGATCGGGTTTGTGGGTTGTTGGGGCGATCACTGTTTGATGTTGGGAAATAGACGATCGGGTGTTGAGTGGTGTGGGGGCGATTATGCTTTGATTTAATAGTTTATTGTAAAACTTTTCCCGATTCTTCCTTCTCCTTCGCTTGACGTAAAATTTCATTAATCAGATTTTGATAGCCAACTTCTCCCGCCTTCAATTTGAAATACTCAATAAGATTGACATCTAAGGCAATAGTAATACTTTGCTTGCGTGGCATAGGTTTAAGAGCCATACGAAACTTTGCCCGATCTAAATCTGATTGTGTTACTTCGGAATATTCATCACGATCATTAGAGGTTTCTGAAGAAGAGAAGTTGTTCATTTTTGTTTGCCTCACGCATGGAAATAATACGGATTTCGTCTTCGGTTTCAGTATGTACGATCACAACAACTTTCATGCCTAAAAGTCCAAGCGTTACCCAACGCTGTTCTCCATAGTTTTCACGGTTATCTTCAAACGTAAATGTCGAGCCTATAAAGACTTTTTCAGCATTCACAAAATCGATAGCGTGCTTTTTTAGGTTGCTTTGCCTTTTAACTTCATCCCATATGAATTTCATATATAACTTTTATTATACATACCTTAAATCACTCGCCTCTTGAGAATAAAGTTTAGCATTTAGAATATGGCGATCGGGTTTTGTGGGTGTTGAGGGGCGATCGCTGTTTGATGTGGGGAATAGGCGATCACTCACCTAATCATAAATTTCCCTACGATGTCCGATCTGATGGATAGCGAGGCTTTTTTGTGATTGAGCGATCGTATAAATAACCCGATAATCTCCAACACGCAGCTTAAAAAAGCTTGATAAATTGCCAGTAAGCGATAGAGGCGTAATTTGTTCAAAATTCTCGCCTAACCACTTGATTTTACGAGCTATCCGTATTTGATTAGTGCGATCAATTTTCGCAAAATCCGCGATCACCTTCCACTGGAGACTGTCAAGTAAAATGAGTAAATTCTAGAAGCTATATATGAAGATGATCCTCGTAGAGGATGGCAAAGCGATTAAGTGCAGGTTTCCAATCTCTAATCGGCATTGTCCATTTCTTAGAAATATTCCGCATCGCCAAATAGACCTAGTTATGAATTTCGGTGAGAACTGACAACCAAAATTTTGCACCCTCATTGTGGAAAATCCACATCCCCCTGATTGAAACTAGAATCCCCCGTTTAGAAAACGGGGGAGTATGTCAATTAATTTACTAGCCCTGTTAATGGTGAACTAGCACTGGCATAAGCCTTGATAGGAATGCGCCCTGACAAATAAGCAGTGCGTCCTGCTTCGGTTGCCATGCCCATCGCTCTCCCCATCGCGACGGGATTACTAGCACAGGCGATCGCGGTATTAATCAACAAAGAATCTGCACCCAATTCCATCGCTGCTGCTGCTTCACTAGGCACACCGATTCCTGCATCCACGACGACAGGCACTTTAGCCTCTTCTATAATGATCCGAATATTAGCAGCATTATTCAGCCCTTGCCCCGATCCAATAGGTGAACCCAAAGGCATGACTGTGACACAGCCAATTTCTTCGAGGGTTTTGGCTAAACGGGGGTCAGCATTGATGTAGGGAAGTACAGCAAAGCCTTCTTTCACTAATTGTTCAGCAGCTTTACAAGTACCGAGGGGATCGGGTAGTAAATATTTGAGATCGGGAATAACTTCCAGTTTCACAAAATTATTATCTTCTTGCCCTAAAATTTTTGCCATCTCGCGCCCTAATCTAGCGACACGCACTGCTTCATCAGCAGTTTGACAGCCTGCCGTATTGGGCAAAAGCCAATATTTACACCAGTCGATCGCCTCAGCAAGTCCTTCATGCCCCGACGCATTGGTTTGTACGCGCCGCACTGCTACGGTGACGATCTCACAACCACTAGCTTCTAGCGCCTGACGCATTACATTAAAGTTGGCATATTTACCCGAACCAGTCATTAAACGAGATCGGAACTTACGCCCTGCAATTTCAAAAATATCGTTACAAGATTGTTCAGATGGATGATTGGCAGAAAGTGTGAAAGATGAAGGGGCAATCATAAGGCTTGAAAATTTTTAATCAATTTTTTGGGTTTAAAACCCCGCCGTTCTAGGGCGGCTTTAATATTAGAATATATTACATACCGCAGGGCATACGGAAATTCACGCTTGAGAAGCTAGTTGCAAGACTAGGTATCACTAAGTAAGACCATGCTAGGACAAGTCCTACAGGCAATAGTGAGTCCAAGAATCCTCGTTGCTTCAGCAGGAGGAGTGTCAATAAGATAATCGAGATACTTTAGTGTCTTTTGTAATATCCCAAATTTTCCATAGTATTCCTATAGCAAGTAGCAATTTAGTTTCATGGCTAACCTCAAATCCATCCGCGATCGCATCGGCACTGTTAAAAATACTCGCAAGATCACTGAAGCAATGCGTCTCGTCGCCGCCGCAAAGGTCAGACGCGCTCAGCAGCAAGTTTTAGCAACTCGTCCCTTTGCCGATCGCTTAGCTCAAGTTCTGTACCGCCTTCAGCAGCGCATCACCTTTGAGGATGTCAGTCTGCCCTTACTCGATAAGCGTCCTGTAAAAACCGTTGGTCTTCTGGTAATTTCAGGCGATCGCGGTCTTTGTGGTGGCTATAACTCAAGCATTATCCGTCGCGCCGAAGCTCGCGCTAAAGAATTAAAAGAACAAGGTATTAATTACACCTTTATTTTAGTCGGTCGTAAGGCAGCGCAGTACTTTGCCCGTCGCGATCAGCCCATCGCCGCAAAGTTTACGAACTTAAATCAAATTCCTAACGCGGCGGAAGCCAATGCGATCGAGGATGAAATCACCTCAGCATTTTTGGCTGGTGTAATTGATCGCGTTGAGTTGATCTATACTCGGTTTGTGTCTTTAATTAGCTCTCGCCCAGTAGTTCAAACCCTACTACCCCTTGAGCCACAAGGCTTAGAGCCTCAAGATGACGAGATTTTCCGCCTGATCACCCGTGGTGGTAAGTTTCAAGTCGAGCGCGAAAAGCGCGAAATCACCGTTAAGGAATTGCCCAAAGAATTGATTTTTGAACAAAATCCTGAGCAAATCCTTGATGCGTTATTGCCTCTCTACCTCAGCAACCAAATCCTCCGTGCATTGCAAGAATCTGTAGCTAGTGAATTAGCAGCTCGGATGACTGCCATGAACAACGCTAGCGAAAATGCTGGCGACTTGATCAAGGGTTTAACCTTGCAGTACAACAAAGCTCGTCAAGCCGCAATTACTCAAGAAATCCTTGAAGTTGTTGGCGGTGCTGCTGCTTTGACTTAAACAAAAAAAGCACTCCTTCGGAGTGCTTTTTTTGTCCTAACGAGAACTAAAAGACTCGCAGTAAGATAAAGAAGCAATTTTTTGTGGGGCGGCTTCGCCGCCCCACAAAAAATTGCTTCTTTATTAGATCGTATTACTGAATTTAGAGATATAACCTTGACTACTGTTTCGCTATCACATCGCGCCCTGCAAATTAAAGAATCACAAATTCGCGAAGCCTCCCGTTATTGTGAAAAATTTGGTGCAATTAATCTTGCCCAAGGCTTACCCGATTTCCCCGCACCCGAAGCCCTCAAAGAATCCGCAAGAGCCGCGATCGCCTCAGATTTCAATCAATATGCCGATAGTTGGGGTTGGGAAAAATTACGCGTGGCGATCGCCGAAAAAATGCAGCGCGATAACCAAATTACTGTTGATCCTGAAACCGAAGTTACGGTCTGTTGTGGCGCAACCGAAGGGCTAAATATTGCCCTCATGACATTAATCAATCAAGGCGATCGCGTATTAGTATTTGAGCCATTTTACGAAAATTATATTCCCAACCTCGCCACCGTTGGCGGTATCCCTGAATTCATCACCCTGCATCCGCCACAATGGGAAATCACTCAAGAAATCCTTGAACCTGCTTTTAAAAAGGGAATTAAGGCCGTAATCATCAATAGTCCTGCTAATCCCACTGGCAAAGTATGGACAAGGACAGAATTAGAATTAATCGCTAAACTCTGTCAACAGTATGATGTCTATGCCATTACCGATGAAATTTACGAATACATCATCTATGATGATGAGCATATTAGCTTGATGAGTATTGAGGGAATGCGCGATCGCATAATTGTTGTGAATGGATTTTCTAAAACTTTTTGCATCACAGGTTGGCGTTTAGGCTATACCGTCGCTAATCCTGAACTCACCGCAGCAATGCGCCGCATCCATGACTTTATTACTATTTGCGCCCCCGCACCTCTGCAACATGCTGCGTTAACCGCCATGCAGTTTGGACGAGAATATTTCACTAATATGGCGCTGAGTTACAAACGCAAGCGCGATCTGCTTTATCCCGCCCTAGTCAAAATGGGCTTATCACCCGTCCTTCCCAAAGGTGCATATTACATCTGGACTGATAGTTCTGCGATCGCCCCAAATGCTGATAGCGCAGCATTTCGCCTTGCTAAAGAAGCCTTAGTTGCTGCCGTTCCTGGTAGCTGCTTTAGCCATCCCCAACGGGACAAGGTAAATGGACTAAGATTCTGTTTTGCAAAGAAAGATAGCACCATTGAAACTGCGGTTGAAAATCTGAGTAAACTGAAACTGTAGGCAATTTAAAAAGGAAGCAGATTTCTGCTGGTGCGGCGAAGCCCCACGATCAGAAATCTGCTTCCTTTTTTCACGGCGAATCTCTCAGGATTAATATTATGGTTCAGGAATACGTCAATCCATAGATGATGATCTAGTGTTTTCTGATTTAGTGACAATTTATCTAAATTCTGCTGAAAATCTACTTGCAGATATTCAGATTGTCTTTACCAATCAAGATATCAGCAAATTTAGCTTAGCGTCGCATTCTCTCAAATCAACTCCCTTTGGGCAAGGGGATACAGTAAGTTCCTAAGTTACTGGTACAGCGTCTAGTAAACGCTGAATGATATTTTTAGGCGATCGCCTACCTGCGACAATAATACGATGTCCCAAAACGTAGGGAGCGATAAACTTCACATCATCAGGAAGAACGTAATTGGATTGGCGATTAGGATTAAGGGCTTGCTGGATCAAGGAATAACTCTGAGCAGAACGCAACAAAGCAGAAGTACCTCTAGGGCTAACCCCAAGGGTAATCTCATCGTCATTGCGAGTAGCCCGCACCACACTGACAATATATTCGCTAGTGGCATCACTAACAGGAACCTGCATAGCAAGTTGTCTAATTTCTAGAACCTCTTCGGGCGTAATACAAGGTTCTAGGTTTGCTGAACCAATTTGCCCTGATTGTAGCCTTTTCAACATCTCTAATTCTTCAACTTCATTTGGATAGCCAATACTAAAAGATAGGGCAAAGCGATCAAGCTGCGCCTCTGGCAAAGGAAAAGTTCCTTGATATTCGATGGGGTTTTGTGTAGCGATCGCAAAAAATGGCGAAGGAACTTTTCGCGATATACCATCAACGGTTACTTGCGTCTCTTCCATGACTTCTAAGAGCGCTGATTGAGTACGCGGTGTAGCACGATTTATTTCATCAGCTAACAGCACATTAGCAAATACGGGACCTGGCAAAAACTGAAATTCACCTTTTTGAGGATTCCAAATATTTGTACCCGTAATATCTGTTGGCAGCAGATCAGGCGTACATTGCACACGCTGAAATTTCCCAGAAATAGAAGCCGCCAAGGATTTTGCTAATAAAGTCTTGCCAACTCCGGGGACATCCTCAAGTAAGGCATGACCACCAGCAAACAGCGCTACTAGAACTAATTGAATAGCCTCATCTTTACCAACGATCGCCTTCGCCAGATTATCAACTAACTGTTGTATTTTAAGATGCTTTTCCATTTTCCCCATCAAGCCTATGAAGATTGAGTTTTGCAATACTTGTCATACTAGATTAGACCATATACGATGCTTTATACTGAAATTGCAGTAGGTTTCGCTCAAATTTGCAACACTTTTCAAAATTTTTATTGCAACTAACCACTACAATTTGTCTGCTAAAATCAACAGCGTCAGGACTTAGGAGTTACATGGCTGGATATACGCTGATTTTAGCGATTTTGATCTTAGGCGGAATTATTGCGACGTTAGGCGATCGCATTGGCACTAAGGTTGGTAGAGCACGATTGAGTATGTTCAACCTGAGACCAAGGGACACAGCTACATTAGTCACGATCGCTACAGGTGGGATGATCTCAGCTTCAACCCTTGGAATTTTACTACTCCTTAGTGGGCAGTTGAGGGATGGCTTATTTCGCTTAGAAAGCATTCGTTCAGAGCTATCTAGCAGTCAAGAACAAAAGCAAAAAATTGAAACTGAACTAAATGCCGCTAAAAATGAACAGGAAAAAGCAAAGCAGCGTTTAGCAGAAATTAATAAGTTCTTAGTTGAAGCGGTGCGAAAACAGGCTGAAACGCAAGCTTTGTTACAAACTGTCGAAACTAAATTTCAAAAAGCAGACGAAGAACTGAAAAAAGCTTCCCAACAAGAAACAGACTTGCTTAGTCGTATCCAAAATTTGACAAAAGAGCAAGAAAGCCTGCAAACAGAAAGTAGTCAACTCAGACAGGAAAAAGAACGCATCTCTGGTGAATTAGCAACTATTTCCCGCGATCGCGAAACCTTAAAGCAAAAAGTAGATGAATCAGAACAGCGTTTAGTAGCGATCGAAAAACAACGAACAAACCTAACTACTGAAATTACCGCCCTAGAAACTGCTCGCGAACAATTGATCGTTAGTCTTGAAGCATTACGAAAAGGTAACGTAGCTATTTTTGCCGATCAAATTCTATCCATTGGAGTAGTACGTCCTAATCTCAGTAAAGCAGAATTACGTCGGGCTAGTATTCAACTTATCCAACAAGCTGAAATAAATGCTCGCGAACTTCTCGATTTTCTTCCTGATCAAGCACCAAAAGAGCCAATCATCAAGATTACGGAATCACAAATCGAAGGATTGTTAAATCGGATCCAAGATGGAAAAAGCTATGTGATTAGGATTCTGTCGGCAGGAAACTTTTTAAAGCGTGAAACTAATGTAGCGATCGCGGCTGATGTCACCATTAACCGTCAAATTTTTGCGCGCGGCGATGAAATTGCCTCCTTACAATTCAGCCCTAATCTTACCCCGCAAGTCCTAGCATCACGCCTTGAACAATTATTTCTACTAGTTAGCTTTCGCGCTCGACGCGAGGGCGTTTTGGCAAATCCAGTTACAGGCAAAGTCGGCAACTTTCCCCCTGATGCTTTAAATGAACTGTTTAGAGTAGCGAGTGAGCTAAAATCTCCTTACGAAATTAGAGCCATTAGCAAGGAAGCTATTTTTCCCGCCAGTTCCCTTACCCTAGAGTTAGTAATCCTTCAAAATGGTGTGGAAATTGCAAGGTTTGGCTAAAACTATAAGAGAGACAACGCAATACACTGTCTCTCTTCAACTCAAATAAATGAAGGCGACGCGACGCGTCGCCTTCATTTATTTGAGTTGAAAAGTTTATATTGCTATATAAAATATATCTATGGCAAAAATAGCTCTATGCGATCGCTGTAACTTTTACGCCCAAACCAATTTGTTGGTCTGTGCGGTACATCCCTATGGTCCAGAATGGGGAGTCTGCTCAGATTTTGTCTCAGCAGAACTATGGGAACCCGATGATCCCCAAAATTACGATCCTGCTATGGAAGCTGAATGTGGGTGGCATCCAGTTTTTACAGGTAAATGTCCCGAATGCCGTACATCCTTTTCGAGGATGCGACTACCCCCAGAACAATGGCGTTGTAAATGTTGTGGCTGGGAAGATGACCTCTAGTCAAAATTTGCTTTGCAAATTTTGACTTTTTTAATTTGTTTGATTACTCTTTGCGATCGCTACCATAAACATCACGACCTCGGATATTTTCGATAGTATGTAAGACTGCGGTGGCAGCAGCCATAATATCTCGCTCTTCACCACCGAGATACAAACGTCCAAAACTACCTACGGCAACAATTTCCAAAATATTAATCGAAGCCGCTTTTTCAGCTTCATTGGCGGCCAGCGCTGCATAGGTAGCAGGTTCAACTTCCATGATGTAAAGAGTCTGACCAGATAGCAACATCTGTCCACGTCGAAAGCGATTAATTAGTTGAGTCTGATGGGCATCCACATTGCGAATAATTTGGCTAGACAATAATCTTGGCTTAATCCGATCTTCTTCGGTAACGCCCAGCATTTCCAGAATCGCTCTACCTGCGGCTTTGGTTTCACCTTGACTAGCGGAATGAATTTCTAGCAATCCATATAAACGCTCAACAATCTGTACCCCTGGACGCACGGAGGTAGACTTTAGAGCTATATCAGTAATACGATTAATTTCAATTCCAGGGGAAATTTCGATCCAGAGAGATGTATCACCTGGTAAGGGTAGAAATCCTTGTGCGATCGTTCCTAAATAGGCAGCATGTTGTCGCTGTAAGTTGTCCAGATAGACGTAGCTACGTAAGTCGATACCCAAAAATTTTTCTCCCACGATGATTTAACTAGGTTTTACTGACTAGCTAAATCAAAAGCTACGTTAGATCACCCAAGATCTAATTTTATCTTAATAATGTACCCAAATGAATAGAGGCAGAGCTAAGCGCTACCTCTATTCATTTGGGTTATAAACCTGCCTGAGCTTTAGCGACAACTTGACCATTCTTAAATTCAATAATTGCATTTCTACCCTGTGGATTTTTCCAAGAGTAAACTTTGCCCACAGAGTCATTTATTGTATTTTCAGCAATAACTTTACCAGATACTTCAAAAATTTTCTCCACCTGCTCAAGTGTCATTCCTTTTTGAACACGATTAAATCTATCTAAGGTAATCGTTTTTTCCTCTTCCCGCGAGACACTGGACGATGGGTTAATATTTATACCTGACGGAGATGTTGTTACAGCAACATTAGGAGAGGTCAATCTAATTTCTTCGGGTGATAAAGAGCGACTTTTTTGCGATGCTGTGGGGGTAGACTTCTGCGTTACCAATGGTAATCGTTCATCGGATTGATTCTTGGCATTTTGAGAGTTTAGCTTGGAAGACTTATCAATAATTGAATTAGCGGATATTGGGACATTTTGCTCTGTAGAGACCTTATTAGTAACTGCATGGGTAAATGCGCCTATACCCAATCCCAGCAGCACAATTGATAATCCTACTAATAGCAATTGCCAATCTTCATTAATCGAATCGCTGTTTGATTGATAGGATAATTGAGCCTGTTCTTTTTGGTTAGGAGAAACTGCATTTAACAAGCTATTTTCACTATTTGATATAGATTCCTCTTGTTCAGTAGATTGTAAATATATTTTTGCTTTTGGGTTATTTGATAAAAGTTTATTAATTGCTCGTTGCAATACAGAAGTTTTAGAAAGTTGTGATTCTATAGATTTTGTGTCTCTAAGTTTTACTTCTGATAATTGAGATTCTGGATCAGATAAATTATGTGATGCCAATTCTAAAGCATGAGACAAAGATAATTCTAGTGATTCTGACATAAATTGCTCTGTCCATAGTAATCTCTGTTCATGGGTTTTTGCGTCCTTTCGCCAACAGTAAACTCTAAATTTTGCTACCGATTCTATATGTAAATTGTGGAGTTTACTATGGACTAATGTCAGGATTTTTTCTTTGTCAATGCTATAATTTGTGTGAATTTGCAGTTCTAAATTGCTATCGATAATAATGACTTCAATATCAAAGTAATTAGCGCCAAGGACTTGTAATTCCTGACGAATAATTTCGGCGATCGCTTTAGGATTTCGTTTATGGGCAAGTTCGGCAATCGAAAGCATATTTCACTAATCGTCCTAGGCTCACTAGTGAATAGAATTTTACTATTCTTGGCTGTTTTAATATTATTCCAATACATTAACACTTGCCCATTGATAGCTGCGATCCGCTAAATTGCGTGATTAATCTGAATGCTTCACAAGATACCGCATTCAGATTAATCAAAACTAGCCTAAACAGCGCAAAGACTCTAACATTCCCTTCGCTTTATTTAAGGTTTCTTGATATTCCTTTTCAGGATCAGAATCTGCGACCACACCAGCACCCGCTTGAACGCTTGCCTTGCCATCTTTTGTGACCATTGTGCGAATCGTGATCGCCGTATTCAATTGCCCCTCAAAGTCATAGTAGCCATAGGCTCCAGCATAAGTCCCTCGCCGATCACCTTCGAGATGATTAATGATATCCATCGCTCTAATTTTCGGCGCACCACTTACGGTTCCCGCAGGGAAGCAAGCCTGAAGTAAATCCCAAGCTGTCTTTTCGGGACGAATCTCGCCCACCACATTACTGACGATATGCATCACATGGGAATAAAGCTCGATGGACATTAGCTCATCGACCTTGACAGTTCCACTTTTGCAAACCCGACCAAGATCATTTCTGCCTAAGTCCACTAGCATCACATGTTCGGCAACTTCCTTAGGGTCGGCGAGCAGATCTTTGGCTAGAGCTTCATCTTCCCCAGGATTAGCGCCTCTAGGTCTTGTACCAGCGATTGGGCGAAGCACTGTCCTTGATATGCCATTAATTACTTCTGCTTTAACCATAATTTCAGGGCTAGAGCCAATTAGCTGCCAATCCTTAAAGTTAAAAAATGCCATGTAAGGCGAAGGATTTACTACGCGCAAGGAGCGATACAAACTAAATGGCTCACCTTTAAACTCAGTGGTTAATCTCTGGGAGAGGACAACTTGAAAGATATCGCCAGCTTTGATATGTTCTTTGCCCTGTTCAACTGCTTTGCAGAATTTTTCACGGGTGACATTACTTGTATAGCTGACGGGGGGCTGTAAGCGCGGATTTGTCCATTTAATAGCTGTTTTTTGGCGATCAAGGGGCGATCGCAGTTTATCGACCAGAATTGTCAAGCGATCGCCAGCAGATTTGTAGGCAGCTTCAGGATCATTACCGTTACTCAAATCAGCATAGGCGATCGCCCAAATTTTACGTTTAACCTGATCGAACACCAATAAGCTATCGACCTGCATCCACACACCATCAGGGGTATCGTCTTCTTGACAGGGATACACAGGCACTTTTGGCTCAATCCAATTAATTAATTCATAGCCCCAATAGCCAAATAGTCCACCTAAACTTGGTGGCAACTGGGGCAGATGCACAGGCTGGATTGGTGCAAGGCAATGATTCAGATGCTCAAAGGGATTACCGATAAATTCTTTGGTTGTCCCATCGCGAAAAGTTTGGGTGGTGCGATCACCTCTTGCTTCTAATACCCATAGAGGATCGCAACCCAACAAGCTATAGCGCCCAAGTCTCTCGCCACCCTCAACTGATTCCAACAAAAAGCTATAGGGTTGACTTTGACATACACGATACCAAGCTGACACTGGGGTATCTAGATCGGCAACCAGTTCCATATATACAGGTACAAAATTGCCCTGTTCAGCAAGCTTAATAAAGTCGGAATACTCGGGGAAAATCATGCGATCAGGATTTCTAAACAACTTGGTTCAACTAAGTGAGATCTTATCGTGGTTTTTCCCTCTGGTTCACAAAAAATCACAAATTTAGCTGGTGTACTTTAGTTTGCTTAACTATTCCTAAACCCAATAATTGGCGTTGCGGCGCTTCTTACCAACACATCGCCAGTTATTGGATTCTAGATCAAAATCATTAGGACTTACGCATCGGGTAGATGTAGTGCGTGGGAAGCCCGCGCTACATCTACCTAAAACCTAGTAAATTCGTTAGACTTGGCTAAGTCCTAATCATGACATTGTGAAAATTATTTAGAGAATATACTTCGCTCACCCATCGGGATACGATGGGTGAGCGAAGTATATTCTCTATTTTTCTAACAAATAATTTGGGAATGCTATAGATAAAATAGATAAAGAGTGTTGGTCGTAGAAACTCAAGTAGGCTCAATTGCTTGCAAGATTTTCTGTTCATTAATTGTGGGATTTTATGGCACTTAAAGTACAACAAGTACAACTTGGTAACTGTTGGGTTACATACTCCTTAGAGGGAAATGCTAACCATCCAGCAATTTTGTTTTTGCATGGATTTATGGGCGCTCATGATCAATTCAAACAAGTGACTGCAAATTTATCCAAGCAATTTTATTGCGTAGCGATCGACTTATTAGGTCATGGTCAAACCCATTTTAAGGATCAAGATATCGATCAAGAACATTACTACAGAATAGAGGCTACCGCCAATATTGTTATCGAGTTTTTGGATTTTCTTCGCTTAAACAACAGCTTTCTAGTTGGCTACTCCATGGGCGGAAGATTAGCGTTATATTTAGCCATTCATTTTCCCAAATATTTTCAAAAAGTAGTTTTAGAATCAGCATCCGCAGGTTTACGCACAGCAACAGAAAGAGGCGATCGCCTCGCCAAAGATCGCGGACTTGCCATCGAACTAGAAAATTCTGATTTGACGTTGTTTCTTGAAAGATGGTATCAGCAACCGATATTTGCTAACCTGCGATCGCATCCAGACTTTCCACAAATGCTCAAGCAGAGGTTAAATAATTCACCAGCAGGGTTAGCCAAGTGTTTACGCAATCTCAGTACAGGTATACAGCCAAGCCTATGGGGAAATCTATCCGAAATTACAATTCCCTTATTGTTACTAGCAGGAGAACTAGATTTCAAATTTGTGCAAATAAATCAACAAATGGAGCAGCTATGTAAATATGCAAAACTAGTAGTTATTCCTAACTGTAGTCACAATATCCATTTTGAGAATCCAGATTTATTTGTTAAACAAATCCAAATTTTTTTATAACAATAAATGAAGGTAGCACTACATATCACCTCCATTTACAAGAAAGGCGGCTCTTCGTGCCGCATTTCTTGATTTTAATTTCTTGCTGAAGCTATATTTTTTATGTCTGGGCGGGGCGCAGGTGTAAACAAGAGAGACTCAAAGGAAGCATCGCGATTTCCTAGGGTTTCGTAAAAGAAAAATGAGAATCCATCAAAAGTCATCTCGCGGGCAATTTTCACCTGCCCCTTGATTTGACGCATATCGATATTTTGAATTCTTAAACCTGTTAGGATTCCAATAGCTACAGGTACTTTCTGGCGAATTTCTTGCCATTCAGGTTGTGACAACTCCCTTGTATAGTCTTCGATATTATCTCGATAAACTTGAACTACCAACTCATCCACTAATCCGAGATAAACCCAGTTATACCAGTCTTGTAAATACTTTTGGTAGGAAAAATCCTTAGGATTAGGAGATAGAGAAATTAAACAGTTAGGCTTAACCTCCCTAACCGCTTTAGATATCTTTTGCATTAAGTTACTGAGCTTTCTGGCACGCCATGCCATCCATTCAGGGTCTTTAAAATCTGCCGATGGAAGTCTTCCAAAATGCTCTTTTTTATATAAAGTGATCGTGTAGTTATCATAGCCAAGTTCCGATGGCATTCCAAAATGATCATCTAGTTGAATCCCATCCAAGTCATATTTTTTGACCACTTCCACAATTAGATCTGTCAGAAATTCCTGAACTTCTGGATGGGCTGGATTCATCCAAACGAGTCGATGCTGATTATTCTCACCATGCACAAATACTTTAGAGCCGTCTTTACGTTGAGAGATCCAGTCAGGATGTTTACGAGCTAACTCAGATCTTTCCTCAGTCATTAAGCCATACTCAAACCAAGGAATTACTGCAAAGTTTTGTTCATGTCCCGACTGGATGACCTCTGCCAACATATCTCGATTTTGAAGGGCAGGATTCGGATCGATCGCTACACCAAATGTTTTTTGAGCAACTTGACTCTTATAAAGAGTATATCCACCATTCCAGACCGTTGGATAGAGAGTGTTGAATTTTAAGCGTTTTAATCTTTGAATTGCCTGTTGAAGACGCTGTGTGGAAAATAAAACATCACTATCGACGTTAGTTAGCCAGATACCACGCAATTCGTTGTTATTAGTTGGTCTAATTGGTCTAATCGTTGTTTGCTCAGCTGGATTCTTACTGCTATTGCTAGCAGTAGTTTGAGCGATCGCCCAAAAAGGAAAATTGATCATTAAGGCGATCGCTAATCCTAAAAATGTCAAAATTAGAAGGCGAAATCGCGCCTGCCAAGATACATAATTAATTTTCCGCATAACAAACGAGCTAGGTAAGCTCTAACTCCTCACATGTAGACTTCAAATTTTTTTGCCCCTATATTATATAAGCAAGAAAAGAAAAATCTCGTACCCCCAGGGTTCGCCGCTTTTTAAATAACTTTTAATTTTTAAATAAATTAGGACTTACGCAAGACTAACGAATTTACTAGGTTTTAGTTAGATGTAGCAGGTGCGCAGCACGCGCTACATCTAACCGATGCGTAAGTCCTATAAATTTTAATTTTTTGTCTGTGGACTCAATAAATTACGATTCATTTCCACAATAGTTCATAACAAAGCTACTTGCCTAGCGAGTTGAGGCGCAAGCGCCTCAACTCGTCTTCTAGTTTTTTGTCTTAACAAGACTGGCATATAGTTTATAGCTCTAGCACTTGAAACAATCCACCACTTAAAGCATTATGTCGAGCGATCGCCTATTTTTTTGTTACGATGCAGAAGAATTGATAAATATATCGATACACCTCTATGCGATCGCTCGCCGCAATATTCTGTCATGTTATCTGACAATGAACACATTGAAGGGCTATTCCCAGAAGCGGCACAAAGCTGGGACTTAAATCGGCTTTATGCTGATTTGCAAGCTGCTAGTGGCAAGGAAATCAAGCCATTTGAAAAGGCTTGCTTGCGTGGTTTACTTTGTCGCTATCGTCCGGGGCAACTTGCGTTTAAATTGGCTTGGACTTCGGGGGCCTTACGGGTGGAGTTAAATAAGGGTTTATATCGTTCTTTGGAGGCGATCGCTGAGCAACCCCTAAATACTTTACGTTGGGAAAAAGTATCTGAATGGCTAGAGGCAAAAGGTTATAAGGCACAACGCCAAAATCTGCATGATACTATAGTCAACTCTTCACCTAGTGTTGAGACCACAGTAGCGGACTGGGGTGAGGCACCCAATATTCAAACTTTTTATGGACGTACTGAAGAACTTGCCAAACTAGAGCAATGGATTGTGCGCGATCGCTGTCATCTGTTAGCAATTTGTGGCATGGGTGGCATTGGTAAGACTGCCTTAGCAGTGAAAATGGTTGAAAATATCCAGTCGAATTTTGACTGCTTGATTTGGCGATCGCTACGAGGCGCACAACCAACAGCTCAATTAATATCTGACCTCTTACAATTTCTCAACCATTCCCAACAAACGGGTGTTAGTATTTCTGACCTATTAGAGATTTTGCGCCAAAAGCGTTGCCTCATTGTGCTAGATGACTTTGAGGCAACACTCCAAGATGGGGAACTTGTGGGAGCCTATCGTCAAGGTTGTGAATTGTATGCCGAATTATTGCAACGTGTGGGGGCGGAGCGCCATCAAAGCTCTCTCATCCTCATTGGGCGTGAGCAACCGAAGGAAATCTCTATGCATCAAGGGGAAGATCAGCCGATCCGCTATTACAAAGTGAATGGATTGCAGCGACAAGGAGCTTTTGATTTATTAAGGGCGCGAGGTTTTACGGGTTCTGAAAATGGATTGGAAGCTTTAGTGCAGCAATATCGAGGAAATCCTTCTGCTTTACGAATTGTGGCTGGGACAATTCAGGAATTATTTAATGGCAATGTGTCTGAGTTTCTCAAACAGACTGCCCTTGCATTGGGAGATGTCCTTCGCACCCTGCTTTATCAACAGTTTGAGCGTCTCTCAAAGTTAGAAAAAGATGTCCTCTATTGGTTAGCGATTAAGCATCGTCCCGTTTCTCTCTCCACTTTGCGATCGCAAATGAATTTACAAGTTTCAGGTTCAGAGCTGATCGATGCTCTTGAGTCATTACGCTGGCGATCGCTAATTGAGAAAATCACCGAACAGGATGAGGTCATGTTTTTACTAGAACCTGTAGTGCTCAAGTATGTCAATCGCAAATTTGTCGATGAGGTGAGCAAAGAAATTACAGCGATCGCGGTGCAACAAGATCTCAAAGCAATTAATTTATTGCAAAGCCATGTTCTCGTTGAAGACCTCGCCCCTGATTCAATTCGGGCAATGCAAATCCGTCTAATTCTAAAACCAATTAAGGACAAGTTGAATAAAGCGATCGCCCAAAATAATATTGAATTGGAATCTCTAAGAGAAAGTCTCGCTAGTCATCAACCATCGCAACCAACAGAGGGAACAAATTATACTGAAGTGAATCTCGCTCTGATTGGTTTATGGTGGTAGAGCTATGGTGAGAGTATGCCCCTTTGGGGACACACACTCACGAAAATTTTAGGATCGATGTATATGCAAGATAATTTAAAGCAACTGTTAGAAACAGTTGCTAAGGGGGAACTAAGCCCAGCCCAAGCTCTAGAAGAATTAAAATATCTCCACTATGAGTCAGTCGGAGATTTTGCCAAAATTGATCACCATCGCACTTTGAGAACTGGTTTCCCTGAAGTGATTTTTGGCTTGGGGAAAACTCCAGAACAAATTGTGCAGATCATGCGGGTGATGGAGTCGAAAAATCCTTTAGTCATGGCAACCAAGATTTCAGCCGCAGTTTATGCTCAAATTCAGCCATCTTTGCGCGGATTAAGATATTTTCCCCTTGCTCAAATTTGCTGCCTCGGCGCATCACAAATGAAAAATCAAGGCGTAATCACAATCATCACCGCAGGAACAGCAGACTTACCGATCGCCGAGGAAGCTGCGATCACGGGTGAACTATGTGGCTTTGCAGTGAAGCGTCTCTGGGATGTGGGCGTAGCAGGAATTCATCGCTTACTCAGTCACCGAGATGCGATCGCTGATGCTGAGGTGATTATTGTTGTTGCGGGAATGGAAGGAGCTTTGGCAAGTGTAGTGGCAGGTTTAGCAGATTGTCCGATTGTGGCAGTTCCCACCAGTATCGGTTATGGAGCAAGCTTTAACGGTTTAGCGCCATTGCTCACCATGCTTAATTCCTGTGCCACAGGCATCGGGGTTGTGAATATAGATAACGGCTTCGGGGCGGCAATGCTTGCAGGAAAAATTTTGAGTATAAGGAAATAAAAATCAGCGCTTTGCGTTGATTTTTATTTCCTTATACATAGGGCGGCAGCGTAGCTTGAATCGACCATTAATTCTGTACTAATCAACTTAAGTTGCCAACCACTAATTTCCAAAATCTCACCTATGGGACTCGTTAGTAATGGCGCAACCTCTAAACTTTCAAGAAGATTGGCAATTCCCGCTCCAGTCGCTTTTCCATAGGCTTCTTTGAGTGTCCATGCTCGATAAAAAGCCTGAATTGCTAAATTTCTATCGCGATCACCCAAGTATTGAATTACTTGCTGTTCCGATGGCAAAAAATATCTCTTGGCTATCCCTTCAAAATCACATTTAGGATTCATAAATTCTAAATCAATGCCCACATCGCGATCGCGACTAACCGCATAAATCGCCATGTTTTGCGAATGGGCAAGATTAAAATAAATCTCTTGAGAATTTCGCGTAGTTTGAGAAGTTTGCAGATAAGGTTTACCGCGTTCGCCATATTGAAAATAGATTTCCCGTGGCTCACAATTGAGCCATTGCGCCAAAATAATGCGTAAATTCCCCCTTGCGGCGATAAAATTACGCTTGAGATATTCTTTTTTAAATCGATCAGATCGCAATCGCTCATCCTCGGAAAGAAATTGCCATAAACGAACACAATCAATTGGAGAGATATCTAAGCTAATTTGATAAAGTTGTAAGTTAGAAAACATGATCAAAAATTGCCAATGGCGCGATCGTGCAAAAATCTAATAGACAATCTAGACAAACTTTTTGAACTTGAGATGGGATTGGAAAAACTCTATGAATTTGCCCCTAGTCATCGGAGCATTAATCGTCTCGCTGTTGCTGCTGTGGTGGCTGCTTAGCGTCATCAAAGCTAGTTTTAAAACTGCTTTTCTAGTAGTTGCCGTTATTTTTACAATCCAAGTTTTAACAGGAGTTGGTCCACAACAGATATTTGCTCAAGTGGGGCAATGGATGGGGAACTCATTGGGCGGTGTAGACAAATGGTTCCAAAATTGGGGAGGTAGAAGCAAAGATCCCGATCTTAAAAGAGAGTCGGCAATTTTTTTTCTGCACATTGCTGTCGAAATGTTTAACCCATGAAATAAAAGGGGATGCAAAGCATCCCCTTTTTTCAAGTTAGCCCCCTGCGATCGCAGGAATAATACTTACTTCATCACCATCATTAAGCGCAGTATTTGCTCCATCAAGAAAACGAATATCTTCACTGTTGACATAAAAATTAACAAATCGGCGGAGGTTACCTTTGTCATCACAGATGCGAGCTTTGATGCCCGGACAATTATTTTCCAAGGAGTCAATGATTTCTTGAACCGAGGCACCAGTACATTCTACGGTTGCTTGGTTGTTGGTTAATTGTTGTAGAGGAGTGGGAATTAAAACTTTAACAGCCATATTTTTGTATCGATTTCTGGGAACTTTAGACTTGAAATTTAGAGTTGGACTTTAGACTTTGCCATACTGACAGATCCATATTTTAACGCGATCGCATCCATAAAACAGAGACTGGATTTTCATCTATAGGCTTATGTCACCTGTGTACCGGGCGACATGAGCCTATAGATGTTTAGCGTCTAACCTTACCCGCAAATCCTGAAGCTTTAAATTGCTTAAGTTCTAGTGGTTCAGGCTGTTCCGCAGGAATTGCTACCATAATTTCAAAATCACTTTTGCCTGCGGGAATTTCTTCAACTGCACCTAATCTAGCGCGTTCAGGCATCGCATCATTGCCGTTAGCATCATAAATTCGCCCAAAAATATCGGCATTGTAAACGACCTTGCCTGAGGTGTTGTTCGCATTCCCCTTGATCATGTAACACTTTGCAGACATCACACCACCACCTAACACCATGTGTTTACCAGCCTCACCAGTACATGGTTCATAGATAACATTGGTCAGTTTAATTTGCACATTTGCCCATGCAGCATTACTAAAAGCAAGGGTACAGAGACAAATCATCAGAGATAAGGCACTAACTTGAAACACTTTTATAAAATTTTTAAGAGTGATGGCTTTATCGGATGCCATCTTGAGAGTTGCGATTGCCATAAATAAACCTACTGTATAAACGCTTAGATAAAAAATTTTCAGAAAAAAGAATGGCTTCTTTGACGTGGTAAAATTCATCTTAGCTCTTGAAGGAGGTCTATTTTTAATGCCACTTAGTCTATTGATTGCCACGTTACCTGAAGCGTACAGAATTTTCGATCCACTGGTAAACGTTCTTCCTGTGATCCCCGTATTCTTCCTGCTACTTGCATTTGTATGGCAAGCTGCCGTTGGTTTCAAATAGGTTTCTATTTAAGTCTTGACTTAATCAAAAAACTTATAAAAAACTTTTAGGTACATCTTGATGTACATCTCAATATAGCTGTACTGGCTCATTTATAAAACAAAAACGATATAAGCGATCGGGGTAGCGGCAACGTTACCCCGATCGCTTTTTAAAACTAAGCAAATCGTAATAATTCTACTAAAAGTCTTGCAAAGCAATACTTTTAGTAGAATTATTGATTCTCATGACAGCGCAAAGCGCTATGGATAAAAAATCATATTTTTAATGGCTTTTTAATGACTATGGAAACTATTGGACGCTGGACGAACAAATTTTTGATGTTCAATTTATTCTTAGTATTTTTCTTTTTTGCATGGCTACTGGTTGCCCTCGGCGGCGAAACCCTGAAAATTAATCTTGGTCTAGAACTATGGCGACAGCTATGGGAACCACTGATTCAGCCTGTGTTGGGTATAGTCATGGCTGGGGCGATCGCCAGTGGCGTAATCTCAAAAATCAAACAAAAAATAGCAAAACCCTAAAAAAGGCGCTTTGCACATTTTTTACTAGATATGTCTCACCCAGCCGTTAATCGTAAAGCGACTGTCAGTAAAATATTCCGATGGACAAGTCACAGGCAAAACTTCGTGCATACAATAACTAGGAAAAAAGACAATAGTGTTATTAGTCGGTTGAATCGCCTTATGAGAATCATCTGCAACATAACATCCATTCTCGATTTTGCTGTTATAAATTACTAACTCACCACCAGTGAATCCTTTGGGCTCTCGATGGTAATAATAGACATAGGTCAGAACCCTTGTATCAGTATCAGGACTACCACTATCATTATGGATTTTGTAATAGTTCCCGTGATTATGAGCGGTTAGTTGTGATTCAATTGCCCCGATTTCAAAGTTATCAATCCTTAAGTGAGAAATAATCTGTGGCGTAATTTTTCGCACTAAGCTAATCATCAAGTCGGAAAACTCAGGAAAATGAGGCAAGTAGAGCGATCGCCGATAGTCAGGATCATTTGCAGAATTAATGGTGGAAACAAATTCAGGATATTTGTTAATGCTATAGCTCAATAATTCACTGAGTTGGGAAGGCGATAGAAAATCATCAATTAATGCATAGGGGGTTGGAATAATTTCCTTAGGAGAAACATCAATTAAGAATCCTTTATTCGATTTATCTGATGAGGGTTGACGCTCATTAATTGCAAGCGAATTCGTAAATTCTTGAGATGAATTCAATACAGGACTTGGCAATAAATCTTGCCGATCGCTAATTACCCAAAGACCTTGAGAAAATAGTCTCTCAACTAAACGACATTCAAAATTTCGCCACACAAAACTATAGTTCTGATCTTGAGACGCGATTTTGAGATTTAGTCTGCCAACAAAGCTGCTCTCAAGATTGAGTAATATTACTAACTCCTCAGTTGACAACCAAAAACCAGATTTAGAAATATATTTAATCTGATCAAGCTGATTTACTAAGCGATTAACTTGATTGCTAATTTCTTCAGAAATCATTGGTGATTTTAAGTAGTGATCTTGCATGAGCTTAGCAACTAGATTTTGAGGCTCAGTTTAAATTAATTAAACCAACTTGGCATTAATAAAATTGGGGGATCATAATTACCCATATGCGTATTTTGCCCAGACAATTTAGAAGTTAATTGATCAGCGATCGCACCAGAAATATTTCCAGTACCTGCGATATCGACAAATGGTAAAGCAATACTGACATTGGCTTGACTGAGCAATTGATCTAATAGTCTTTCAAAGGATGCAGGAGATTTACGAATTGGTAATTCCTTACCATCAGGCAAATTAAATTTCTTTTTAGATAAGATTTTTAAATCAGCAACAGCTTCATCTAAAGTACCGATCGCATCAACTAGCTTATTTTCCTTGGCTTGACGGCCAGTATAAATTCTCCCGTCCGCCAGTTTACGCACCACTTCTAAATCTAGTTTGCGACCTTTGGAAACATCGGTAATAAATTCTTGATAGGTATTTTGCAAAATTTCTTGCAGTAATTGACGCTCTGGCTCCCTTAACTCACGAAATGGGGAAAAAATATCTTTATAAGGACCAGTTTTAATTGTTTGCGCTTGGATGCCCACCTTATCGAGCAACTCTTTGGCATTAAACCCACTCAAAATCACGCCAATGCTACCTGTTAATGTGCCAGCATTCGCATAAATCTTAGTCGCAGAACTCGCTGTATAGTAGCCGCCGCTAGTTGCCTGATCGAGCATACTCACCACGACTGGCTTTTTCTCACTCAGATCCTTAACGGCTGCATATAGCTCTTTGCTTGCACCAACAGTGCCCCCCGGACTATTAATCGAGAGCAAAACTCCCTTTACGGAGTCTTCTTCGATGAGTTCGCGCAGGCGATCGCGGACTGCCATCGCACTCGATGCCGAAGTCCGTCCCCCTGAAATCACACCATCTAATGAAACCAGCTCAAGGCGATCGCGATCGAGTACTTTCTTAAAATTCAAGGCTTCATCCATTTGGCGACGTTGAATCCCAAAAGTTGCCGAAATAAAGCAAACAGCGACTAAAACAAGGGCAATGATGCGATTGAGTTGCATAGCAAATTTTTCTGGTATCTGCTTTAGTTTAATATAAAACCCAGAAATGAGAGGCGACGCAATACACTGCCTCTCATTTCTGGGTTAAAATCATCTTTTTGTAAACTTTCTTCACACTCATGGCTAATAAAGCTCTTACCAACACCTCAACTTCAAAGCCCCCTAAAGATAAGGAAATAGTTCGCGATTATTTTAACTCCACTGGCTTCGATCGCTGGCGACGCATTTATGGTGAAGGCGATGTTAACCGAGTCCAACGGGATATCCGCATAGGACATCAACAAACCGTTGATTATGTCTTGGGTTGGTTCAAAAATGATAAAAATGCCTCTGAGCAAACTGTTTGTGATGCTGGTTGCGGTACTGGCAGTTTAAGCATTCCCCTCGGCGAAATGGGAGCAAAGGTTTATGCCAGCGATATTTCCGAAAAAATGGTGGGTGAAGGCAAGAGCCGTGCTATCAATTCTGAAAACCCTATATTTGAAGTTAAAGACTTAGCCTCATTATCGGGAGAATATGACACAGTAATTTGCCTAGATGTGTTGATTCATTACCCCGATCAAGATTCTGAAGCTATGATTGCCCATCTTGCATCTCTTGCCAAATCACGTCTCATTATCAGCTTTGCCCCAAAAAATCCTTACTATGTATTAATGAAGAAAGTAGGAGATCTAGTTCCCGGTCCTAGTAAGGCAACTCGCGCCTATTTACACAAAGAATCTGATGTCCGACGTGTTCTGAAGAGCTTAGGCTTCACCATCAAGCGTAAAGAATTTACTGCCACTTCCTTCTATTTTTCGCGACTCTTTGAGGCAGTCCGCAATTAGTATTTTTGTGGCGCGGCTTTACCGCGATCTTGATAAAATCAGGCAAGGTGCTTAAGCACCTTGCCTGATTGAACTAACAATCACTTTTCTACATACCAGTTCCTATGGTTGCCTTACCCGATCGCCTATTGATGAGTTACGAAGAATATCTTGATTGGGAGTCAACCCAAGAAGTACGTCATGAATATTACAATGGTGAAGTAGTAGCTATAGCTGGCGGCACGCGCAACCATAATCGTATTTCAGGAAATTGTTTTAAGCTACTAGACGAGGCTCTAGCCGATCGCTCTTGTGAGGTCTATATATCTGATATCAAAGTCCAGATCCAGTATCAAAGTCCAGATCCAGCCGCGCAAGAAATATTTTTATCCAGATGTGGTTGTTACTTGCGATGAACGAGATACTGACGAACAGTTAATTTTATTTCCTTGCCTCCTTATCGAAGTCCTTTCTCCATTAACTGAAGCCTTCGATCGCGGCTTTAAGTTTGAGCAATATCGTAAATCTGAGAGTTTGCAAGAATATGTCTTAGTTCAAGTCGAGCAGCCAATAGTAGAAGTATTTCAGCGCGATCAAGGCAGAAAATGGTTTTTTCGGAATATAGCTTAGGCGATCGCCTATTTTTAAAGTCATTAGATATAGATATCTCGATTAGCGATCTATATAAACAGGTGCAATTTGAGCAATCCTTGTAACAAGAAAGGGAGTTGTGGGGGGG
>CALRWX020000038.1:0-34673 GCA_943371975.1 Pseudanabaena sp. UWO311
TATCAGCACAATGATTGCTTCGATTCCCTGCTCGTATGCTTTTTCTGTCCTCTCGCGACTGATACTTGCCATGGCTTTTTCTCTCACTGATCTATCTTTAACACCTTTTGCTTTTTACTTCTGTATCTTTTTACTCTGATTAGTAACAATTTACAAAGCTTTAGGATTTGCTTCGTAGGCAAGAATATCGATCAAAGCATCGGCTTCGGCAACTGCTAAACGGGCTTTTTGATAATCATCTTCAAATTTTGTATTTGCCGTTGTATATGCTTGCATGAGTAAAATCGCAAAGTATTCACGTTTAGTCAATCCTTCGATCAAACTATCAGTATCACGGTTATAACTCACAGGAAAGGCACTGTCAGTGCGTCTAGTCGTCATATATTGTTGTCCTAACAAAATATCAATGCATATTTTATCATCAACAATCTCAGGTTAAGTTTTTATCTTGAAATCCAGATTATTTTATCCGCCAGTGCCTCATCAGAGCTATTTAATCATTCTGAATTGGTTTCTGTGGTTTAGGCTCTTTTTCATCATTTGGAATAATTTTTCTCGGAATTGTATTATCAATTCTTTCAAAACCCAATGCCGTACTAGAGAGGAAGTTATCAATTTCTTCTCTAGCTGTAATAGTAGTATTGATTGATGTATCTGCATTACTTATGGGATTGATATTAATTGAAGTTTCTAAAGTAGCCACAACTAAATTGTTGGAATCGTCAACTAAACCATCAAAAGCAGAAAAATCAAAGTCAGATTCGTAATCATCAGATAAATCATCTAGATCATCAGACAACGTATTCACAGGAACTAAAGGATTTGTCAACGGCAAGCCAGTATTTAAGAAAAGATCTGGTACTTCTATCGATAAATCAATAATTTCTTCATTAGACTCTTCCATCAAGCTATCCAATAAATTATCTGCAAATCCATAGTTTGGCTCTGAAGCAACTTCGAACAAACTATTGGCAGTCAGATCGCCTACGGATTGGTATTTATCAATATATAAATTCTCAAAAACACTAACGTTCTCGTCTTCATTAGTCACAATTTCCTCTAGCCAATTATCGGAGAAATTCTCAACAAAAACCTCAGATATATCTGGAGAAAGGTTAGGTGTAGTTTTGATAAAAGAAGGTTCTATTTGTATATTTCCAAATATAGATTCCGCAACATCAAGATTTGATTCTGGAAGATCTAGATTGTTTAGATCATTACACAATGATTGCAAAATTTCCGACTCCTCTAAATCTAATGTATAAACTGGTGTATTGACTGGTGAAATGCTGCCAGAGTCTATGGTTTTACTAAATTCCAGTAAACCATCAGAAGAAGCGATCGCCTGAAGATCCCATGCAGCATTATCAATAGACTCGCTCTCTAAGTTGTCGAAATAGTTTTTTGTTTCGGTATCCATAGCAATATCACTCTCTTGTGCTTCTTGAATAGCAAAGGGATCAATAATTTTTTCATTAACATGAATAGTGTTCAAATTAGGCTGATTAAAGATACTATCATCGGCTTCAGCCAAATTAGTTACATCAGTTGATAATGAACTATTATCTTGAAAATCAATTGGGAATACAAAAGAAACTTCATCTGTTAATTCATCATCTGTCAATTCATCAAGGTAAATGTCGGGGATTGATCTAGGTAAATCCCCGACACTTATCTGATTAAAAACATTTTGGATGTCAAAGTCATTGATAGTATCAGAATTATTTAACGCTTCTCCAAATGCATCATCAAAAGGTGACTCATCAAAAGATGAATTAAATGTATTAACGAAGGCTTGGTTAGATGAACTATCTAGGTTTTCTCCTAGTGATGAATTAAACTCTTCATGGGATACATAATCATTGTAATCTCCAGTTTGAGTAGCTCCAAAATCATCAGAATTATTCCCCAAGAATGATTTTATTGGGCTATGTAAATCTTCAGATACATCCAATGGCGATTGCTCTGGAGAGATATCAAATGCATCAGTAAAGGTTGTATCAGAAGTGCTTAACAAATTTACATCTGGGAATTCATTATAGTCTTCAGCCTGATTAGCAATAAATTCATCACTTAGACCATCACTCAAAAACTCATCAGTAATGCCTTCGTCCTGATGGTCAGAGTAAAATACATCATCGCTAATATTATAAGCATTTGATTCTGTCTGGATTTGCTCTGCTATAGCAAATGGATCAGAATCTGACTCAATATCATTCTGTTGAATCGAATTACTATCAAAGAATAGGTTTGAATCATCTAATGTAGGTTCTATAGGTGTCTTGGGAATAGAAAAATTATAATCATCATGATCAGGAATAGAAAAGTCTAGAGATATTGGTAGATTAGAGTTCGAGTCTTCAGAATGTGAAGATGCATTACCAAAAGCCGTATCTTCGAGGAAAGAAGAAGTTGCGGAGACAATCATAGGATCGCTAGATGCTTCAACGATCGCAAATTTATTAACGCTTGCCAAACTTTGCTCTGGAGCGACAATTATTTCATCTTCATTAGAGAAAGTCGCCTCATTATAGATTTCCTGTCTGAGATCAGCAAGGAGTGATTCTTCAATTATGGATATGTCTGTTAGTCCTGAGTACGATGCTTCCGCAGCTTCTCGGTATGGATTGTCATCGGGGTCTAAAAAAGGGTTTACTGATTCATGTTTGGGGATGAGATTATCTGCAAAATTTTTCTCTTGTGGTATTTCTATATCTGTAGGTTCGACAAATTCATGGGTTCCTGAAATTTCATCATTAATATCTGTATCAATACCTTCATCAAGGAGATTCTCTAAATATTTACCATCTAAAGCTGTGTTGTCGATCTCCTCTTCAGGAGCAGCAGATTCTGCGTTTTGTCCCGTTTGAGAAATAGCAACGGCTGTTGCCCCTGCCGCTACAGCGATCACGGGTAAAACTAGCCCTAAACGATCATTGCCATTAGCTTCTGTAGTTTCTATGGTGGAGTCAAATAGACTGTTGACGGATGTATCATGAATATTGTCAGGACTATCCACAAATGCATTAACTTCTGATGTAGTTGCAACATTAGTCACAGCAAAGTTATTAGATGTAGGTAGGTTAGAGGATTCTGGTAAGCGGAAGAATTGGATTCCTTGTAATAGTTGCTGCGCTTGGTTGCCCATTGCTTCTGCTTGTTGTCGTGCTGATCTGGTTAGGTCAGCAGTGCGATCGGCTAACTGGGCGATTTCACTGATGTAGCTGGCGGTAGAACCTGCCGCATCTACAATTTCAGTACTAGATTCGGTAATAGTTTGACCAATTTGGACAACTTCTTCAGTCGCTATTTGAATACTATTAAAGGCGGATTGAGAATCCTCTACACCCGTTGTAAAACCTGAAACTAGTCCACTTAAATTTTGAACTTCAGCATCGATCGCAGATACAACGGTTTGGATTTGAGAAGTCCGTTGCTGTAGAACAGTCAAGCCATCATTGGTTTGGGTTGCCAGATCATTTACTTGACCTGCGATTGACTCAAATTCTCTCGCCACTCCTGCAAACTGTTGAGGATCTTTCTGTTCGGCAGCGCGAGCTGCCACAAGGGTAGCATTGAGCGCTAGAACTTGAGTTAACGAAGCGATTTGACCTTGATCTTGCACAAATTGTTCAGCTAAGCCGACAAATTCACCGAGGGTTTTCATCCGTTGCACAATTTGTGCTGAGCCTGTCTGCAATACACTGATGCTTTCGGTTAGATTGTTAATGGCTGTTTGTCCTGAAGCAACAGTATTGCGTACCTCTTGGAGAGATTGATTAGCCACATTAACTTGTGCTGACGATCTCTCAGCGATCGCTGCTACTTGGGAAGTCAGAGCTTGTCCTTGAGCAATTGATTGAGCTTGTTCGGCGGTGTTTAATACCACTGTGCGGGCTAGTTCCTCAAGATCTGATGCACCCTGTGCGACTTGCTGAGCTGTGCCTAATACACTAGAAATAATTTCTACAAGTTTTTCACGCAGACGGTTTAGAGTGTCGGCAACTAACCCTGTAGCGCGATCATTGACTTGAGCTTCAATAGTGAGATCACCTTCTTCCATAGATGAAACTACGTCAAGTAAATCTCCAACTTCTGCCTCCATCAACTCTGTCTCAGCAATGTTTTGCTGCGCTTGGGCTGTGGAAATATCATCCAAAAGTGGATTTTGGACTAGTTCATTACGGAGGCGAATTTCGTTGGTTTTGACTTGCTGTAAACTACTTTTTAGCGACAAACTCAGTCGATCAATTTCATCTTTTCCTGCCAGATCTAGGTTGCTAGATCCCTGTTGAGCCAAAAAACGATCGCATTCTTCGGTGAGTGGTTGGAGGCGCTTCTTAAGAGAATTAATAAAACCTAATACAGCGATCCCTAAGATTGCGCTGATCCCAAGAGTAGCACCACCAAATAAAACAAATAACTTGTTCGTGATTTCCGATTCTGGTAGATAGGACGCAAGTAGCCAATCACTTCCTTCAATTTTGCGATATGCCCATAGGTTTCCACCTGACTTGGAGATACCTATGGGTTGAGACTTTACTTGCTGAGCCAGATTCTTAATCGCTTCAATTGCCGCAGGGTTCTGAGCTTGTGTTGACTGAAACTGTTCAGATGCGGTGATTACTTTGCCACTGGCACTAATAACAACAAAGCCGATTTTGCTTTCACTGTTGGGGTTTGTGGCTGGTATTGATACTAGTTTGCTAGCGATCGCATCGGCATTGACGACACCTAAAATCTTCTGTCCATCAGTGATTGGCACGCTGTAGGTAATGATCGTCTTGCCTAAAGCATTGTATGGTTCTGACCAAGACTCTTTAGCGGAGGTGATCGGTAATTTATATTGGGGGCTATTGGAAAGATCTGATCGATTACCAGCTAAAAGCTTATCGTTAGGTGCAGGGAGTTTCTTCCCAGACGGTTCAAGCTTTAAGCCAGATTGCTCTGTCCAAACGTAAGGCACTGTTGACTTTGGGGCAGTAAATAGCAGGTTGTCATTTTGCGCGATACCAATCCCGACGATAGTCTCAGACCTTTGTAAGCCTTCTACCACGAGCTTTTGATATCCGTCAATAGTCTTGGGCTTGGGTGATTGTTGGGCTAAGGCTTTAGTCGCGATCACCAGTCCAGTAGTAGCCTGACGCATATTAGCAAGTTTAGCTTCAAGTTGTTGAGATTGAGCTTCGGATGAGAGATCCACTTCCCGTTTAGCGCCACCCAGTAACTCTTGATAAAATAAATATCCTAGCCCTCCTGACCCTATAAGCGATGTGCCAATTACGATCAGCAACAATCCTAACCCAATAGAACCTTTAGGTTTGTTCTGTCTGGTGGGTTTGGGAGACTTAGGCGATCGCCTTGGAGTTTCCTGTGCGATCTTGCCTATAGAAGGTGCTGTTTTGTTTTTAGTTTTGCTTGCCATATGCATTCGCTATAGGGAAAGGATCAATTATTTTTGTCGAATTATCCTACACTATACTTACCCCAACGTTGTGGTTGCCAAATATTATTAGGAATACTTGATAGGATAATTTCAATGGGAGTATACTCGTTCTCCTTAATATTCGCTACTGTTTGAGTTATTTTTTTTGTATAGGCAATCTCTGAATCTAGTAAGTTCGACGATTCGAAACCAGGCAATTGCTCTGCACTGATATTGGGACTGCGATCAGTATTTTGATATTCACTGGGATATTCGCTAGCAGCGAGACTGCCAATCACTCGATCAACAATTAAGCCTATGCCACTAATTTGTTGATTATTCAGCTTGTCGGCAAATTGGCTCAATCTTATTACGGTTAGAGATTCTGTGATTAAAGCCCGTTCTTCACTGATTAATAATCTTAATAAGAGTAAAGGCATAACATCGGCTTGATAATGAATCACGCCGACGATTACACTGGTGTAAAAGGGCAATGCCGAGATCGCGTTACGCTCCACAATCATGATTTCGGCTACCAATACATCAGGAAATGTAATCAGGCGATCACCAACTTTTACCACAATATAGCGATTACTAGGTGTAATTAACTGATTATGATTATTAATCGCTATATTAGAAAGATTTTGTTCTGACTGCTTCATTTTAAAGGCTGGGGTAATTTTCGTAAAACTTCAGCCAAAGATTCACGACTCACAGGTTTAGGCAAATAGTCATTAGCCTTAGCGCGTTTTAAGCCATAGTCAATTTCCAGCTTGGTGGTTTTGGTGGAATATAAAACTACATACTGATTAGTAGCCTGACAATGCGATCGCAGTTCGCGCAGAAACCGATAACCATCTTGCTCTGGCAATACAATATCGAGAAATACTGCCGTGTAATGATTACTAACAATTTTTTCTAATGCTCCAATAGTAGACTCACAAAAATCTACGGCGTGACCTAAATCCTGCAAGAAATAACTTAATGAACGTCTCTCAGTTGCAGAATCATCAATGATTAAAAAATGTTCGGTCATAAACTCTCGCTTTACTAAGGTATAGGAATATTTTAATGAATAAATACTGATTTAGTCTTGAATCAATAATTTAATATAATTGCAAAAGAGGAAATCAGACTTAGTTATTTGGCTTAATTATTTGTAGGGTGCTTTACGCACTAATTAGTGAAAATTATGGTTTGGTGATCGCAAAGTCTAGACTAATTTATCTGTTGATAAAGGGGCAAGTTCTCTCAATAAATTACGCAATTCATCGCGGAATTTAGGTGTATCTGATGATGATCGCGGCTTTGCTAAAAATCGACAATTTGCCCACCTTGCTCTAAAGTTATTGGTCATGCTATTTTCCGCAGTCACTAAGACTAGAGCAAGGGAAGCAAGTTCCCGTTGACGACGAATTTGTTTAATCAAATCAAAGCCATTTAAGCTTGGCATATTGATATCAATAAATACAATGCTTGGTTTAGCATCTAGAATCTTTTCTGTAGCAGCTTCGGCTTTGTCTGTAAAACCAACTTGATAGCCCCAATTTGTTAGTAAACGCTGCATTTGTTGAAGCAATACAGGCGAATCATCAACAATAAAAACTTTTGGCTCATTTTTAGTAACGACACTTGTAGTTACTAAATTACTCACACCCAGTACATTGTCTGATCGCCGTTCCTGTAATGGCATAATTTCAACAATATTTTTTTGCGCTAATTTATCTAGTAACAAAGCTGTGCGATAAATTGGCTGTTTGAAAGTATCAGCGATCGCGCTAATACGATCTTGTCCTGTGGTAACTTTGGCAAATAATGGAAAATTATCGTTGCCAACTCTAGCCAATAAATTTGCTGCATCAATAAGCTCTACTAATTGATATGGGTGCTTCAGATGTTCAAATTTTTGCCATTGCTTGACTTCGCTAGCGATCGTATTCTCTAGCATGGAGAGTTGCCAAATTGGTAGATTTGTTTGTAAATCTTCAGCAGGTTGCCATACAAAAGAAAAATCATCTTCTAATTGCAAGGCGAGTAAGTTTTCTAAAGCAGTCTCTTTGAGAACCTCTTTAGTAATATCGGGATATTTTTTATAAACGTTACTAACGAAAGGATAGCAGTAGGGGCGATTTGACTGCCATTGTTCCCACTCAGGAATACGGGAAAAGTTAATACCTTTATTATTGTATTTGCGAACCAATGTAGGTATTACCTGACCTTCCTCCTCTGCTAAAACTAGACCTCCCCCCTTAAGCAATAATTTCCATCGATGATGCTTAGTCTCTACTTGCATGATTCCCGTAGATCGACTCATAACGCGCATAGCTGCGAGCAGGATGTGTAATGTGGCATTCCTCACTACCTGTCCATCTGCTAAATTGTTGGACACATTGTCGGAGTTAGGTAAGGAACCTGTCATAGCAATCATGTTTTTGGGCTGGGTGCGCTGGGACAGAAATGGAACAGCAAAGATTTAATGATCTTTGCGCGAATTTTGTTGTAAAAAGATCTTAAATTGCGAATTGTTACGGCTCACTTCCTCTTAGATCCTAGCAATCCCAGACAATTTCGATTGGTGATTCTAGATACATTATTGCAATTAAATCTATTAGTCCCATTAGTAAAGCTCTTGACGTTGATAATATAAGACCCAAATAATTTTGACAAGAGCATGCTCTTGTCAAAATTATTTGGATCACCTAAGGGGGATGCCATAAAATGAAGAGCCAATTCCAATTATTTGTGACACGGCGGAGTCCCGCCACAAGCTTAAGAACCCTAAAGTCCAAACAAATGAGTAATAATCGCCGATTAAAAGTTATTTGCTTGCATGGACATCCGGGGAATAGTCAAGCAATGCAGATGTTTGTTAGGCAGTTTCAGGGCTGGGGTGTAGAGGCCATCGCTCCTGATTTACGTGGCTATGGTAAGTCTAAAGCAAAGTCAGCTTTTGCAATGTCAGATCACATCGAAGATCTTTGGGGCTTGTTAGTACGCGATCGCCAGCTTGAGCAGGATGCTGGTCAAGATCCTGAATATTTGATTTTAGGATGGTCTTTAGGGGGGATTTTAGCGATCGAGTTAGCGTTGCTGGCTTTGGAGATCGACAAGACACAATCTATAAATAATACAAATGATCAAAATCCTAAGATTGTGGGTCTGATTTTAATTGCTACAGCCGCTAAGCCCCGTAGTAGCTTACCGAAAATTGCTTGGTGGGAATATGTGAACTTGGTAATTGCGGTGCTTTTACATTTGCCTTTATCTAAGATTTCTGCTAAATCGCGTTGGCATATAGATTGGTTTGGGAAGCGATCGCTGATTAAATATTTGATCCAACAGCATACTCAAACCGCCTATGATCGTATTTCAACTACGGGCGCAAAGGCTTATTTACAGACCTCCCGTTATGCTCAAATCGCCCTGATGCAAGCCCTACGGCAGGGGTATGATCGCACTCAGGATTTAGCTGAAATTTCAATTCCCTGTTTAGCGATTGCGGCGGAGCATGATCGACATATCACCCTCGCTTCAACTGCCGAGACTGCTAAGTTATTACCTGATTGCGAATTTATTTATTATCCAAAGACCGCGCATTTATTGCCTTGGGAAATAGGCGATCGCTTATTAGCGGATATCGAGACATGGTGCGAGAAAACCCTAAAACATTAAAGCGTTACGGAGTGACCTTTTAATGTTTATCTAAAACTTAGCGGCTCTTAATTTCTGATAAATTAGGTTTACTGGCTTGTTCAATTACTACAGCTTATGTTTCCCCAAAAATTTCTGACGCGAATGGCGCAAATCCATCAACTTTCATCTGATCAGGAGAGGGTGTTCCTATTGCGATTCGGGGAAAATCGCGAAGATCGCGAAGTTGCTAGTTTTTTAGGTATTTCCGAAGAAGCTTATCGCAAGCGGATGGGGGAAATTTATCGCAAATTCGATATTAGCGGCAAAGGACCTGGGAAAAATAATCGGCTTCTGCATATTTTGCAAAATTATTTAGATGCCGAAACTCCTTCGCTAAATGATCAAAATTTGCCTAAACAAGCTGCTCCAGACCTAGCCTTTGGTGCTGTAGATATTAATATCGAAGAACTTGTTCAGCAATTGCGCTACCGCAGTCGCCAAATCATCCAAGAACGCTGCGCTACGATTCGCGTTTTGGATATGTCGCACCCGATTAATTTAGAAGAGATTTATACGGGAACTGATGTCTTAGAAAAAATTACCAGTCGTCGCCGTTTGGGGATCGCCGAACTATTAGCAACCTATCAAGGACACGATCGCCTTGGTGTTTCAGAGATCGATGAGAGTCGAGTTTCAAGTATGGATGCTTTGAGTCGCTATCGTAAATTGATGCTGCTCGGTAAGCCAGGAGCAGGTAAAACGACTATTTTGAAATATACGGCACTAAAGTGCTCTCAAGGCGATATATTTGGCGATTTAGTGCCAATTTTTGTAACTTTACGTCAATATGCAGGTTCGGAACTGCAACCAAGGATTTTAGATTACATTGCTCAAGATTTTCGAGCTTATAACATTGGTGATGAGCAGATTCTCAAGCACCTATTGCAGCATGGTCGAGCAGTTTTATTTTTAGATGGACTTGATGAAGTTCGCGAAGATGATTTGCATCGAGTACTTGAAGATTTACGAAGTTTTTCAGAGCAGTACTATACTAATCGCTTTGTCATTACCAGCAGATTGGGGGCGCAAGAATATGTCTTTGAGAAATTTACTGAGGTTGAAGTTGCCAACTTTCAGTCATTACAGATTTCTCATTTTGCCCAGCGTTGGTTTAGTGGCAATTTGCGACATATAGAGTTATTTTTGCGAAAAGTAGAGGATAATCGCCCAATCCAAGAACTGGCGACTAATCCTTTACTCTTAACATTGCTTTGTCTTGTTTTTGATGAGTATGGTGATTTTCCGACAAATCGCTCTGAGCTTTATCGCGAGGGTTTAGATGTTCTGCTCAAGAAGTGGGATGCTAAACGCAATATTGAGCGCCATCAAATTTATAAAAATCTCTCAATGCAACGTAAGGAGGATTTATTAGCCCAAGTTGCTTATCTCACCTTCAATCAGGGCGATTATTTCTTTCGACAGGTTGATCTAGAGAGCTACATCGCTGATTACATTCGCAACTTACCTAAAGCTCATACTGATGAAGAATCACTACAACTAGATAGTGAGTCAATTATTAAGGCGATCGAGTCGCAACATGGGCTATTTGTGGAAAGGGCAAAGGGGATTTATTCCTTTTCACATTTGACTTTTCATGAATATTTGGCGGCGCGGGAGGTGGTTTACAATGGCAATCCTGAAAATTTGCAACTACTGGCAAGCAAAATCATCGATCACCGATGGCATGATGTTTTGCGCCTTGCGGTGGGGATGATGCGATCAGCAGATCAGCTATTGCAACTGATGAAAGATCAATGCGATCGCCTATTAGCTAATGATCCACAATTACAAAAACTCTTACAATGGGTCAACCAAAAGGCCGAGACGACGCAAGTTAGCGACCAAATTCAATCAGTTCGTGCTTTTTATCTAACATTGGGGCGGGCAATCGCGCAAAGTGATTCCCTTAATTTGGCGAATGTATTAGCGCGTATCCTTGTGCTTGACCTCTATCTTTACCAAAATCGTAAACTTAATCGCGATCTTGCCTTTGACCTTGCCCATGCGCTCGAAGCCAAACAGGGAGAAGATCTAGGACTAGATCTAGACCTAGATCTGAGCCTTGCTCTGGAATATGCCCAAGAGATGTCCGATTCTAATTTAGCCAAAGCGATCACCGAGTTAATCAATACCTGTCCTGAAGATGCTGATAGTGATATCCAATGGGAATATTGGGCTAATAATCTACGCCAACAGGCGATCGCTCATCGCAATATTGGGCAAAGCTGGGATCTCGCGCCCCATCAGCTAGAAAGATTACGTCAATATTGCGGGGCAAATCGTCTCCTCGTCGAATGTCTAGAAAGTGACTGCTATTTGCATCAAAACGTTAGACAGGCGATCGAGCAAAGTTTACTATTGCCAAGTTTTATTTAAATACAGCACGAAGCGCTGCATTTAAATAAAACTTGGCAGTTCAATTAATTAAAAATGATTTTCACGATGGGCGACTTCAGATACACTAAATAGTTGAAAGTAACGAAAAGTGTTATGACGACTGTTTCTGAGAATAGACAAAACACCCAAAATAACATCCAAACTGGCAAAGTTGAGCCAATTGTCGATGGCAGTGAAAATCTCGGTGTAATCATCAGACGCAAAACCCGTCCTGTTCAAGTAGGCAATATCACCATTGGTGGTGGTGCGCCCGTAGTTGTTCAGTCGATGATTAATGAAGATACTCTCGATATTGATGGCTCCGTAGCTGGAATTCGCCGCTTGCATGAAATTGGTTGCGAAATTGTGCGCGTCACTGTCCCTAGCATGGCTCATGCCGCAGCCCTCTCAGAAATTCGCCAAAAGCTCAAGCGTACTTACCTTGATGTGCCGCTAGTTGCCGATGTCCACCATAACGGCATGAAAATTGCCCTCGAAGTCGCTAAGCACATTCACAAAGTCCGCATCAACCCCGGCTTATATGTATTCGAGAAGCCTAAAAGCGATCGCACTGAATACACCCAATCAGAATTTAACGAAATTGCAGAAAAAGTCCGTGACACCCTCAAGCCTTTAGTTTTATCCCTCAAAGAACAGGGTAAGGCAATGCGGATCGGTGTAAATCATGGCTCCCTCGCTGAGCGAATGCTGTTTACCTATGGTGATACACCTCAGGGCATGGTCGAATCAGCGATCGAGTTCATCCGTATCTGTGAAGATCTCGATTTTAGAAACATTGTCATTTCGATGAAGGCTTCCCGCGTCCCTGTAATGATCGGTGCTTATCAACTGATGGTGAAGCGTATGGATCAACTGGGTATGGATTATCCCTTACACCTCGGTGTAACTGAAGCAGGCGATGGTGAATATGGACGTATCAAGTCTACGGCGGGGATTGCTACATTACTCGCGCAAGGTATCGGGGACACGATTCGGGTATCACTCACGGAAGCACCTGAGAAAGAGATACCTGTTTGTTACAGCATTCTTCAGTCCCTCGGACTCCGCAAAACGATGGTGGAGTATGTGGCTTGTCCCTCCTGTGGACGGACGTTGTTTAATCTTGAAGAGGTCTTGCATAGAGTCCGTGAGGCAACTAAGCACCTCGTTGGTTTAGATATTGCCGTTATGGGTTGCATCGTCAATGGTCCTGGGGAAATGGCGGATGCTGACTATGGCTATGTGGGTAAAACCCCTGGCACTATATCGCTGTATCGTGGTAAGGAAGAGATTAAGCGTGTACCTGAAGCTGAAGGTGTTGAACAATTAATCGCATTAATCAAGTCCGACGATCGCTGGGTTGATCCTTAGACTTAATGGTATATCGGCTAATGTAGCTTATATAGCAAGAATCGCATATTTTTAAATCCTATACTGAGGCGTTGCACAAACGAAAGATGAATCAGTAAATTAGGACTTACGCAAGACTAACGAATTTATTAGGTTTTAGGTAGATGTAGCGCGTGCGAAGCACGCGCTACATCTACCCGATGCGTAAGTCCTATAAATAAACGATAACGAGTTTAAGCAATGCCGCAGAATTAGCCCTTATGTCAATAGCTGTTCGTAAAAAAGCAGAACAGTCAGATTGGGGAGTATATCGACAAAAGTTAGGAACGGTAATCAAAGAAAAACTTCAAGTTTTATGATTGCCTTTGTATAGCTATACTAGGGTTGCGTGGCGCGGCTCTGCCGTTCTATATTGTTTGGGTTTTAATGCGGATGGAGAGACTCGAACTCTCACATCAAAGATACTAGAACCTAAATCTAGCGCGTCTACCAATTCCGCCACATCCGCTTGGGTTAGGTGTTTTTTACACCGAATAGAATAATACATCAATATGAGTGAATTACAGCAAAAAAAATTTAAATATCGCGATCGCCTTTTTTATTGCACTTTACCTTCACTGTTTGATTAAGATACAATCACTTGTTAACCACCAGCTCTGAGCATGTCTTTAGCACTTTGTTGAGCATATCTGTCCAGTGCATATTCATAAGCCTCAAAAAATCGATCTAGAGCAAATTTATCCTTGTCCTTGCCCGCGCAAACGGGGAAAGTTAAAACCGATCACGCTGACGGAGTCTTTTGGCTGCGATCGTTGCTCTTTGCTATTTGAGCTAGAAAATGACGGTTATAGCCTATTACAGTTAGGAGGCATTGATTCTCAACGTCATCTGTGGCAATGGATTGGCAAATGGAGAGCCATTCGTGAATATCACCAATATCCTTTGTTAGAAACAACATTGATGTATGTAACCTCTTTGGTGTTTTTAGCCCTAATAATTGTATGGATATTTGATCTCAAAATAGCTTTAGGTAAACCTCTAGTTATTTTGTTGTTTCTCCTGTTAGGTTTGTTAATAGGGCGACTGCTGATATTGCGTCGCCGTGATTTTTAGAGCAATATCCTTAGGCTTTTTAGCAAGTATTAGCAAGAATTTACCAATATGTCCCCAGAAGACCTTACAGGCTTCATTTACAAATCCCATGCCGCCGCATTACAACTCGCACAAATTCCGACTAGTGAACGCGATAGTTTATTGCTAGAGCTTGCTGAAGCGATCAAGAAACATAAAAATGTGATCCTCGAAGCAAATACGCTGGACTTGGAATCAAGTCGAGATATGGCAGTACCTGAACTAGTCCTAGAGTGGCTCAAGCTCACACCTGAAAGACTCAATCATGTGATCGAATGCCTTAGACAGCTGTCCAGTTTGCCCGACCCATTAACCCTCCATGTGGGAATCAATGGCTATCAACGTGTGCCTTTAGGCGTGGTTGCTTTTGTGTATGAGGGCTTTCCGCAGTTAGGGTTAATTGCGTCTGGAATGTGTCTAAAGGTGGGCAATACCATCATTCTCAAAGGTGGTAATGAAGGCACATGTACGCAGGATGCGATCGCGGAGATTGCTAAAGATGTCTTGATTGCAAAAGGATTTCCTGAAGCTTGCATTACTTCTATTCCCAAGGGGGTAGCACTCAAGGAACTAATCGTCCAAGAAAAGTATTTGCGCTTAGTAATTCCCTATGGTCGCCCAAGTTTTGTGCAGCAGGTGAGTAAACATGCAACGGTTTCAGCTTTGCCGATTTCGATGGGTAACTGCTATTTGTACTTATCAGCTTCAGGCAACTTGAACTTAGCTAAAGAAATTATTTTAAATAGTCGTAAAGGTGATCCTGATGCGGTAAATGCGATCGAAAAGGTGATTGTACATCAGTCATGGCTCGATCGCGGTTTAGGTGAATGGATCGCGGGTTTAAAGAAACAAGGTTTAGTAGTACGCGGCTGTGCCGATACCACCACGTATTTTCGTCATTTCCTAGAAGAAATCTATAGCGATGAAACTGATAAGCCCAGCCAAGCCTTAATTGACAAGTCCATTGAACTTGAAGATATTTGGGGTCAGCCCTATTTAGATGAAACGATCGCCATCAAAGTTGTCCAAGATACTGAAGAAGCGATCGCTTGGATCAACCAATATAGTAGTGGTCATGCTGATGTTTTATTAACTGATTCTTTGTCGGAGCGCGATCGCTTTGTCAGTCGGATTAATAGCAGTACTATTTTCGTAAATGCCCATAGCCGCTTTAGTCGCTGCGCCAAAGTTGGTGATAACGGCAATGTCAAAATTGCCTTGGGTATGTCCAGCTTAAAAACTCGCGGGGCATCCAGATATCCAGGGATGATCGATATCTATGCCCTGACAACGACAAAGCAAGTATTAACAAAATAGAGCGTAATTTTCAGTAGCGCCGCTTTTTTACCGTGCTTCTAAAAATTACGCTATTTCTAAAAACGTTGTAAAGCAAGCTGGTACGATAAGAAGACTAGAGTGTTATTGCCCCGTAAAGCATGGATTTTCAGTCGGTTATTTTGGCGTTGCAAAAATATTGGAGCGATCGCGGTTGTTTGATCGCTCAACCCTATGACATCGAAAAGGGCGCGGGAACTATGAGTCCGCATACTTTTCTAAGAGCGATCGGTCCTGAGCCTTGGAGTGTCGCCTATGTCGAACCATGTCGCCGCCCCACCGATGGACGCTATGGGGAAAATCCCAATCGTTTACAACATTATTACCAATTTCAAGTAATCCTCAAGCCTTCCCCCGATGATGTGCTAGAGCAATATTTAAATAGCCTCAAACACCTCGGTATCAATCCCGCTGATCACGATGTGCGCTTTGTCGAAGATGATTGGGAATCACCGACACTAGGCGCATGGGGCGTGGGTTGGGAAGTTTGGCTCGATGGCATGGAAGTCACCCAATTTACTTACTTTCAACAAGTTGGTGGCTTAGACTGTCGCCCTGTTTCTGCGGAAATCACCTATGGCTTAGAGCGTTTAGTGATGTATCTGCAAGGTGTGGACTCGGTTTATGACATTGTGTGGCGATCGCACCCAACTTTAGGCGATATCAAATACGGACAAGTGCATCACCAAGGCGAAATCGAGCACAGTGGCTATAACTTCGGTAACTTTGGCGGCAAGCCTCAAGATTCTGACCTTTTATTCCAACTATTTCTGCAATACGAGAAGGAGGCTGCGCATTTACTAGAATCTAAACTAGTCCTACCCGCCTTTGATTATGTTTTGAAATGTTCGCATTCCTTTAACTTGCTAGATGCCAGAGGCGTAATTTCTGTAACTGAGCGCACTCGCTATATTGGGCGGATCCGTAATCTTGCTCGACAAGTTGCGAAACTTTATTACGATCAAAGAGAAGCGTTAGGATTTCCCCTCGGTGCTGAGCTACAAGTAGTCAGCTAAGAGGAAAGAAAAAGAGACAGCGATCGCTGTCTCTTTTTCTTTCCTCTTAGACAAGGGGCTTCCCCCCCTTGTCTATTCATATTTCTTGAATACAAGCGTGACATTATGACCGCCGAAACCAAAGGAATTAGAAGTCGCCACTTTAATCGTCATTGGACGTGACTGATTAGGCACATAATCGAGATCGCATTCAGGATCAGGATTTTCTAAATTCATCGTTGGAGGGGCTATATCATTTTTTACCGCCAAAACCGTTGCTACTGCTTCAATACCACCCGAACCACCAAGCAAATGCCCAGTCATAGACTTAGTAGAACTAACAGCAACCTTATAAGCATGATCACCCAAAACATTTTTAATTGCCTTTGTCTCAGTCTTATCATTAGCAGCAGTGCTTGTCCCATGAGCATTGATATAGTCCACTAGCTCAGAAGTAAGCCCACCATCCTTAAGCGCCAAAGACATCGCTCTAGTTGCGCCCTCACCCGATGGAGAAGGGGAAGTCATGTGATAGGCATCGCAAGTGGAGCCATAGCCAACGATTTCCGCATAAATTTTTGCTCCCCGAGCTAGAGCATGATCGAGGTTTTCAAGGATTAAAATACCTGCACCTTCACCCATCACAAAGCCATCGCGCTCTTTGTCAAAGGGACGGGAAGCATGAGCAGGATCATCATTACGGCGAGACATAGCCCGTGCCGAAGCGAAACCTGCAAAACCTAAAGGTGTAATTGCTGCTTCAGTACCACCGCAGATCATCGCCTGAGCAAAACCGCTTTGTACCAAACGAAATGCATCACCGATCGCATTAGAACCAGCCGCACAAGCCGTCACTGTGCATGAATTAGGCCCTTGTGCACCCGTATGAATCGCCGTCAACCCTGCCGCCATATTACCGATCATCATCGGAATCATGAAAGGGCTGCAACGGGAAGGTCCTTTTGTGCGAATAATTTCATGCTGATCTTCAAGTACTTGCAATCCACCAATCCCAGTACCTAATAAGACTCCAATTTGGGCAGCATTGATTGGCGTAATTTCAAGATTAGCATCGCGCAAGGCTTGAATGCTGGCACTTACGCCAAATTGAGCAAAGCGATCCATGCGTCGTGCTTCCTTGGCGGCAATATAGGCAAGCGGATCAAAATCCTTAACTTCACCGCCTACACGACATTCATGATCGGTAGTATCAAAGCGAGTAATTTCTGTAATCCCATTTTTGCCATTAACTAGACCTTGCCAATATTCTTCGACCGTGTTACCGATCGGTGTGATTGCACCTAGTCCAGTGACAACGACGCGAGAGAGGGGCTGAGGGTTTTGCATTTCGTTTGGAATCAGTATGTCAAAAATTTTATGGTTTTAAGATTCGGCTAGAAAATAAAAGCCTTGTTGCTCTATGCAACAAAGCTTTTATCGAAAAACAATTGCTTAAGCAGCTTGTTTTTCATTAATGTAATCAACGGCATTCTGAACGGTAGCAATTTTTTCTGCGTCTTCGTCAGGGATTTCAACGCCGAATTTTTCTTCCAGAGCCATAACTAGTTCGACAGTATCGAGAGAGTCAGCGCCAAGGTCGTTCGCAAAGCTAGCTTCAGGCTTAACTTCGGCTTTATCAACGCCTAATTGGGATGCAACGATCTCTTGAACTTGCTCAAAGGTACTACTCATTTACTTATTCTCTGCTTACAACCGATAAAACTTTTTAGCGTTTTTAATTTTATCGGATAAAGGTAGCTGTATATACACGATCGCAAATATCCTGTTGAAAAATTTGAGATCCAATTATCAATTTGCGCCATCATGTTTTATTTAGATGTGATTAAAATGAATTTTTGGGATAGCTATGCTGTGTTTAGCTGAGCGCAATTAACAAAAACTGTGTCACGCTCTGCGCGTGTGCGACAGTTTTTTGCTTGTATTTAGCAAGGTAATGCATGCCCCACTTTGTTAAGCCCTAGATACTCGTTTCCCACCTAAAGACAAAAAGTGGTGTAAGGCTTTGCCATATAACACTTTGGGACAGGCGATACAAAACTAGAACCATTAGGGCGGCTCCGCCGCCCTAATGGTTTTGAAAAATCTGGATTGGCATTTTATTTTCTTGCAAATCCCTTTTCACTAAACACAAGACGAAACTACAGGATCAACTAATAATCCCGATAAGACGCTATGCAAAATATTTGTCTGTTCTAGCATTCCCATATGTCCACAGTTAGGAAGTTCAAAAACATTTTTGCCGTAACCATTAAAAGAAGGATGAAAACTGGCAAGATGACGCACATATTTAGGTTCCATAATCTTATCGTTAGCTCCTGCGACAAAATACACAGGCTGTCCCAACTGCGAGACAATTTGAGGCAATTTATGGACTTCTTTTTCACTAGTGGAATCTAGCAAAGTTCCTCTAGCGGCTGCATAATTTGCAGAGACAAAATCGATCGCCCTTTGCTTACCCCAAAACTTCTCCAAAGGGCTGTAAACACTATCTTTGGCAAACTGAGCATGGACTAAAGGTAGATTTGGGATCCATTTAGGACGCAACTTGAGAATAATTTTGCCTGCTGTACGAAATTTCTCAAACTCCTCTTTAATGTAAATGCCACCACCTGCATTGAGGCAAACTACGCCCAAAACCCGATCGCTTAATAAATTAGCTGCCCACAGCGCGATCGCCCCACCAAGAGAATGTCCAACTAGCCAAACTTGATTAATTTCTAGGCGATCAAGTAATTCTTCTAAATCCTTGGCATAGCTGACTAAGGAATATTCATCGCGATCGCCAAGCTGTGATTTACCAAAGCCACGCAAATCATAGGCTAAACATTGAAAATTGGGCTGAAACTGATTAATTAATGGTTGCCAATAGGCTTTACTTAGCATCCAACCATGCAAAAAAGTGATCGTAAAGGAAGATTTAGCACCCGATAGTGGCGGTGTGAGGCTATAGCTGTGTTTTGCTCCTTGAATGATGACATTAGACATATAGAAAAAAGCCTATGGTTAGAGACAAAATGCGATCACTAGTTCGATCATATAGTAAGACAAGGAGCTTAAGCCACTTGTTCCACATAAACAAAGAATCTTGCTTTGCCAGCCCCTTTGTAATCATTTTTTAATCAGGCTAACCAATTTTTAATAAAGAAATAAATTGTCATCGCTGTACCAACCCCAATCACAAAACGTCTTACTAAAATCGGTGCAATTTTTTGAGCATAGTGAGCGCTGATATAACCACCGATTGCTGCCCCGATTGCCGCGATCGCGCCTTCTTGCCAAAGAATCACCCCTGCAATCACAAAAGGAATCACCGTGATTGCGTTAATGCAACTAGTCAAAATTGTTTTGTAAGCATTCATGCGATGAATATTGGTCATGCCCATCAGCGCAAAGGAGGCAAGGAACAAGATTCCCATGCCACCCCCAAAAAAGCCCCCATAGACCGCTACCATTAATTGCAAAATCGTAATGCATACAGTTCGTAATTGCTTCAGCCTTGCAAATTGTCCTTGTTTCTGTTCCACCCAAGCTGTTAATTTTTTACTAAAGGCAAAGGCTAATGTTGCTGTTAGTAATAGGTAAGGCAAAATTCGCAAAAAAACTATTGGTGGGGTTTTCAAGAGCAGAACTGCGCCGACAAGCCCGCCGATCGCACCTAAAACACATACCTGAATCAAAGCTCGTTTATCTTTAGAAAACTCATTACGATAGGCTCCTGCACTAGCTAATGTGCCGGGCAATAGAGCGATCGAATTAGTCGCATTAGCTGGAATCGGCGGAATCCCCACAAACATCAAGACTGGAAACAAAATAAAGCTTCCCCCTCCCGCAATCCCATTTAATCCACCCGCTAGCAACGCCGCCACAAAAATTAGTAGATATTGTAGGTACATCAAGTATTTCCAATCACGAAATATATCCACTATAGCTACTATAGCTATAGCCACTCAAGTAAAGATATAAAACCCAACAGAGAATTGCGGCGCGAAGTGCCTTAGCTAAACCTGATGAAATGTGGGAGCGTTCATTTTTGCTTTAATATTGTTAATGTAAGCAATTATTGTCGTCTTAGTGTGTCTAAGCTGCGTGATACCTAGCGTTTATCTTGTATTTATTTTGAGTTAATTCAAGTGCGTTTAGGATTTAGAGCGTAGCCGCCCCCTCCGCTATAGACACTGGTACATATTTTAATCGTTATGCCAAAAGTTCTCGTTTCTGACCCCATCGATCAAGTTGGTATTGATATCCTCTCTCAAGTCGCCACCGTTGACGTAAAAACTACTCTCAGCCCTGAAGAATTAGTTCAAATTCTTCCTGAATATGACGCAATTATGATTCGCTCTGGTACAAAACTGACCAAAGAGGCGATCGAAGCTGGCAAAAACCTCAAAATCATCGGACGTGCTGGTGTTGGGGTCGATAACGTAGATGTTCCTACCGCCACCCGTCAAGGTATTGTTGTCGTTAATTCTCCCGAAGGAAATACGATCGCTGCGGCTGAACATACCTTAGCCATGATCCTCTCCCTATCCCGTTTTATCCCCGCCGCCAACGCATCACTCAAGGGCGGTAAGTGGGATCGTAAAAGCTTTACTGGTGTCGAAGTCTATAAGAAAACCCTTGGTGTACTGGGATTAGGCAAAATTGGATCTCACGTTGCGACCGTTGCCAAAGCATTAGGAATGCGGATTCTTGCCTATGATCCATTTTTGACCGCAGAGCGTGCTGAGAAATTAGGTGTACATTTAGTGGATCTAGAAATTTTACTGCGTGAAGCTGATTACATCACTTTGCACTTGCCTAAAACCAAAGAAACGGCACATTTGATCAATGCCGATCGCATCTCGATTATGAAAGATGGCGTAAGAATTGTTAACTGTGCCAGAGGCGGCATTATTGATGAAGTAGCAGTTGCCGATGCTATTAAAAGCGGCAAAATTGCAGGTATTGCGCTTGATGTATTTGAAAATGAACCCCTTGAGGCGGATTCAGGCTTACGCGAACTCGGCGCAAATGTAATTTTGACCCCTCACTTGGGAGCATCTACAGAAGAAGCTCAAACCAATGTGGCTGTTGACGTTGCGGAACAAATTCGTGATGTCTTGCTTGGATTACCTGCGCGATCGGCAGTGAACATTCCTGGCTTACGCCCTGATGTATGGCAAAAACTCAAGCCCTACCTCCAACTTGCTGAAATGTTGGGTAACCTCGTTGGACAATTGGCTGGTGGTCGTGTGGATAACCTCAATGTTAAGCTTCAAGGCGAAATCGCTAACAGCGAAAGTCAGCCCATTGTGGTAGCTGCTCTCAAGGGTTTGCTATCTCCTGCATTGCGTGAGCGTGTCAACTTTGTCAACGCCAGCATCGAAGCGAAGGAACGTGGCATTCATGTTACGGAAACCCGCGATCCTTCTGTCGAAGATTATAGTGGTTCGATTCATTTGACTGCTCACGGTAGCCAAGGTCAGCAATCGGTAACGGGTGCATTGCTTGGTAAGTCTGAGATTCGGATCACCAGCATTAATGAGTTCCCCATTAACGTTGCGCCAACCCATTACATGTTGTTAACTCTCCACCGCGATATGCCGGGGATCATCGGTCGCATTGGCTCCTTGCTAGGCAATTTTAATGTCAATATTGCCAGTATGCAAGTCGGTCGTCGCATGGTGCGCGGCGAAGCTGTAATGGTTTTGAATATTGATGATCCATTGCCTAGTGGTTTGCTCGATGAAATCGTGCATATCCAAGGCGTAACCGATGCCTTTGTGGTCAAACTATAGTTGAACTGTTGACGAAAGGCGTTGGCATCTGAACGAAGTTTAGTGGATAAGCATTATGTCAACTTCAAAATCATATTTTTCCTCGGAAAAGTATCGCCAAATGTTAGTCCATGATGCCGATCGCTGTTTTCGAGAATGGCATAGTAGCTTCCTAAACTACCAACGGGCTTATTTGGAAGACTTGAATAAACGTAGACCTAAGTAAACAAAAGGCTCGCATAGCGAGCCTTTTGTTTTGGAGGATTAATTATGGATTTTTGGGAATGGTACGATCGCAGTCTTATCGCTGCACAGACAAGCAATGTACCGACATTTGAGCTTGACTGGCTGATATTAAGGCTCACGAATCTAGATAAATTAGATCTGCGATTGCGATCGCCAAATATTACACAAAAAATTACGCCTGAATTTTTAACTCAGCTCGATCAGCTTTGGCAAAGGAGATTGAGCGATCGCATTCCCGTGCAGTATTTAGCAGGATCAGTCACATGGCGCGATTTAGAATTACAGGTCTCTCCCGCCGTATTAATTCCCCGTCCTGAAACCGAATTAATCATTGATATTATTGCCGAGCATTGTCAAGATGAGATTTATCGAAATGGGATTTGGGCAGATTTAGGAACTGGTAGTGGCGCGATCGCGATCGCCTTAGCCAAACATTTTCCACAAGCAGAAATTCATGCAATAGATCTTAGTGAATCTGCTTTAGAAATTGCAAAACTCAACGCAAATCATAATCATCAGCAAATACATTTTTATCATGGTAATTGGTTTGAGCCATTGGCTAAATTAAATCTGCAAAACAAACTAGCAGGAATTGTTTCTAATCCTCCCTATATTCCTAGCAAAGAAGTTTTAAATTTACAGCCAGAAGTGACTAATCATGAGCCACATTCAGCACTTGATGGTGGAAATGACGGACTTGATGATATTCGAGAGTTAGTAAATATTGCACCAGAATATTTGATTTCTGATGGTTTTTGGATTATTGAAATGATGGCGGGACAAGCGGAAATAGTGCGATCGCTTTTGCAAGTAAATAGCAAATATAAAAACATTCAAACTTACCAAGATTACTCAAGCATTGAAAGGTTTATATCAGCACATATTAATTAACGTATTTGAGAGTAGGCAACATCAGAAACAACAGGAATTTTATCGGCATATTTACCACGTACACACTCAAATACTGAATATATAAATGCAGCCACTATCCCCAAAAACGTAACACTAGCAATAATTTGAAAAATAAATGGAAAAAATGAAAGTTTACCTGCAACTATTGAGAAAAGTTCAGTTAGTGCACCCGCAATAGCAACGATAATGTCTAGTAGTAATGCTTGCAGTGCGTTAAAGCGAACAAAATGATTTACTTTATAGCTTCTGACTACAAAGATAAATACACAGAACCAAGCAACAAAGCGGATTGAAATGAAATCAATAATTGAAATTGATAATATTTTATTTAGATAAAAAACTGGTAGAAAAGCAATTGTTAATGGGGGAAACTGAATAAATAGAAATGCTCCAAAAGATACTACTGCAACGATTGGCAATAAGTAGGGCAAACTAGCATATAATCTATCCAGATAATTAACTGAACTACGTCTAACCATTTTTATAACTCACTCTGAGATGAAGCTGCTTGTGAAAGAGTTGGGATGTCTGAATACTCACCTTTAATGCTTTGGTAAACGGCGTAGCCAGCTAACAACATCATGCCAATAAATAACGTGTTAGAGAAGATGGTGCTGATGACTGATGGTAAAGAGTCGTTAGATAATTGCTCAATTAGCTGAAAGAGGATTTGACCAATAAACAAAGCAATTTGCATTAGTAAAGCTTGCATTGTATTGAAGCGAATAAACCGAGAAATACGGGCATCTCTGACTACTAAAAAATACAAGCCCATAAACAAGAAAAACTCACCTGTCAGCCCCAAAATTGGTACTAGTTGGAATGACAAAATATTGCTATATATCCAAACGAACGGAAGAAAGGGAAATATTAACGAAGGAAATTGTTGGAATAAGACGGCTCCATAGATCACCCCTGACGACATAGGCAGCAGGTATGGCAAGCAACTATAGAAACGATCTAGGGGAGTTACGTCTTGAGGCCAATTCATAAAGATTTCCTTTAAATTCAGGTTGTTGGTTCAGGCTATTTATTGGCATTATAGCGATCAGCGATGCCTAATTGAGGAAGAGCAACGGATAAGATATTTAAGAAATGTTTACACTTTGCCATCAATAAGCTTAAGAATTGTAACGAAATGTAAACAAATCAATTTAAAATTATTGCATTTATGCCCCAAAATCAACCACATCAATGGTTGTCTGGTATTAAATAGTGAATAGGTATAAATCTTTAGATGCTAATTGTTGCAAGGCGTAACACCTTGCCGTAACACTTTGGCAAACCATAACCAACCGCAATATATAAAACCCCCAAAAATCAGGACTGTAATTTAAGGAGACTGCATGTTCACTTCTGCGCCACCGATCGCATCTTTATCTAGTAGACGTATCATTCCCGAAAATCTACAGGGTCGGGTCTTAATGAAGTTGGTCTATGTAGTGCTGGAACCCCAATATCAGAGCGCTATGTCGGCGGCTGTAAAGTCAATCAATAAAAGTAATTCCAATCTGGCGATCGAGGTCAATGGCTATTTGATCGAGGAACTTCGTAGTCCTGAAAACTATGAAGCTTTTAAAGAAGATATTGCCGAGGCAGATATTTTTATCGCGTCTCTAATCTTTATAGATGATCTGGCTACCAAAATTGCTCAAGCCGTTACACCCCATCGCGATCGCCTGTCTGCTTGCGTAGTCTTCCCCTCCATGCCCGAAGTGATGCGCCTAAATAAAATGGGCAGCTTTAGCATGGAAAATCTGGGGCAGTCGAAAAGTGCGATCGCGCAGTTCATGCGGAAGCGTAAAGAGAAATCGGGCAGTTCTTTCCAAGACAGTATGCTCAAGGTCGTGCAGACCCTACCGAAGATTCTCAAATATATGCCGATGGACAAGGCGCAGGATGCTCGCAACTTTATGTTGAGCTTCCAATATTGGCTCGGTGGTTCGACGGAAAATCTGGAAAATTTCCTGTTAATGTTGGCACAAAATTATCTACCTAGCGTCAAAGCAAGGGCGAAAGAAACGGGTTCGGGGACGCTGATTATTAAAGATCCAGTCACCTATTTGGATATGGGGCTATGGCATCCGCTCGCGCCGAAAATGTTCGAGACTACTACCGATTATTTGAACTGGTACAACTCGCGTGCCGATATTCCCGATGACATGAAAGACCCTCTCGCGCCCTGCGTAGGGTTGCTAATGGCGAGAACGCACTTAGTCACAGGTGATGACGCGCATTATGTGGCGATGGTGCAGGAATTGGAATCCCTTGGTGCTAGAGTGATTTCCGTATTCAATGGGGGCTTGGATTTCTCGAAAGCGGTCGAAGAATATTTTTATGATCCCAAACAACACGATCGGGCGATCGTGGATAGTGTAGTTTCACTGACTGGTTTTGCATTAGTTGGCGGCCCTGCTAAGCAAGATCATCCAAAGGCGATCGAAGCCCTCGAAAAGTTGAATCGTCCCTATATGGTGGCTTTACCCCTCGTATTCCAAACTACCGAAGAATGGCAAGATAGTGATCTTGGTTTGCATCCTGTGCAGGTTGCGCTACAAGTGGCTTTACCAGAGCTAGACGGTGGACTTGATCCCATCGTGCTTTCAGGTCGTGATAGTGCTACGGGAAGATCCCATGCGATCGGCGATCGCCTCGAAACCATCGCGAATCGTGCGATCAAATGGGCAAATCTCCGCCGCAAGCCCCGCCATGAGAAGAAACTGGCGATCACGATTTTTAGCTTCCCTCCCGACAAGGGTAATATTGGAACTGCCGCTTATTTGGATGTATTCTCTTCCATTCATAAAGTAGTAGAAGCTCTCGGCAACAATGGTTACGATATTCAGAATTTGCCAAAAACATCCCACGATATGATGTCGGAAATTCTGCATAACCCTGAAGCGATGGTTGGCAGCCCTGAACTGAATGTTGCCTATAAGATGTCGGTTCCTGAGTATGAAGCACACACTCCCTATGTTGATCGCATTATCGAGCAGTGGGGAGCCGCCCCTGGACATCTGAATTCCGATGGACAGAATCTACTCATTTACGGTAAGCAATATGGCAACATCTTTGTAGGCGTTCAGCCCACCTTTGGTTATGAAGGCGACCCCATGCGTTTGCTGTTTAGTAAATCTGCTTCCCCTCATCATGGCTTCGTTGCTTACTACACCTATCTCAACCACATCTGGGGAGCCGATGCCGTCCTCCACTTTGGTACTCACGGCTCAATGGAATTCATGCCCGGGAAGCAAGTGGGAATGTCGGGCGAATGTTTCCCTGATAGCCTGATCGGAGCATTGCCCAACATCTATTACTACGCGGTTAACAATCCATCAGAAGCCACGATCGCTAAGCGGCGCGGTTATGCCACAATCATCAGCTACATCACTCCTGCTCCTGAAAATGCTGGTTTGAGCCGTAATTTGCAAGAACTCAGCGAACTGATTGCTTCTTACAAAGATTTGCGGACTGGTAGTCGCGGTATCCAAATCACTAACACGATTATGGATAAGGTTCGTCTGGTCAATTTGGATAAGGACGTAACTCTTCCCGAACAAGATGCTAAGGAAATGTCCCTTGAGGAGCGCGATAACGTCATCGGTCAGGTTTACAACAAACTGATGGAAATTGAGTCCCGCGTTCTCCCTTGTGGTCTGCACGTTGTTGGTGAACCTCCTAAAGTGGAAGATGTCACCGATGTATTGACCAGCATTGCCAGCTTTGACCGCCCCGAAGACAATATGAAGTCGCTTTTGAGAATCATCTGCGAAGCGATCGGGCGTGATATCGAACAGCTTTACAAATCCAGCGACAAGGGAATTTACGCCGATGTGGAACTTTTGGCAAACATTCGCGCTTTAGCCAATAAATCCGTTGGTGCATTGGTCAAAGCCAAGGCTGATGACGATGGTAGAGTTTCTAAGATCTCCGTCTTGAACTTCTTTAAAATGGGTAAAACCGAACCTTGGATTGAAGTATTCCAAGAAGCGGGTTATGCCAACATCAATAAAGACGACATCAAGCCTCTGTTTGAATTTCTAGAGTTCTGTCTCAAACAAGTTGTCGCTGATAATGAACTTGGTGGATTGATCAAAGCCCTAGAAGGTGATTACATTACTCCTAGCCCAGGGGGAGATCCAATCCGTAATCCCTTGGTGCTGCCCACTGGCAAGAATATGCACGCCCTCGATCCTAATTCGATCCCCACGAGCGCCGCAGTGCAAGCCGCGAAAACCGTAGTCGATCGCCTGTTAGAGCGTCAGCGTCAAGACAATAATGGAGTCTATCCCGAAACGATCGCCGTCGTCCTCTGGGGAACCGACAACATCAAGACCTACGGCGAATCCCTCGCTCAAGTTCTCTGCATGATCGGTGTGAAGCCGATGCCCGATGCCCTCGGTCGCATCAATCGTTTAGAGTTAACACCTCTCGAAGAATTGGGCAGACCTCGCGTTGATGTGGTTGTCAACTGCTCTGGCGTATTCCGTGATTTATTCGTGAATCAAATGGACTTGATCGATCGCGCCGTGCGTATGGCAGCCGAAGCCGATGAGCCTTTGGAAATGAACTTTGTCCGCAAACACGCGATCGCCCAAGCAGAAGAATTTGGCTTAACCATCAACCAAGCCGCAACCCGCGTCTTCAGTAACTCATCGGGTTCCTATTCCTCGAACGTTAACCTCGCTGTGGAAAACAGCACATGGGAAAACGAAGAAGAATTGCAACAGATGTATCTATCGCGCAAGTCCTTCGCCTTTGGTGGCAATGTCAGCAACACCCAACAGCGTCAAATTTATGAAGCTTCTCTGAAGACCGTTGACATGACCTTCCAAAACTTGGATTCCTCAGAAATCAGTCTCACCGATGTCTCCCACTACTTCGACTCTGACCCCACGAAGCTCGTTGGCAGTCTCCGTAAAGATGGCAAGAAACCCGCCTCTTTTGTCGCTGACACCACCACAGCCAATGCTCAAGTCCGCACCCTGACTGAGACAGTCCGCCTTGATACCCGCACCAAGATTCTCAATCCTAAGTGGTATGAGGGAATGCTCAAGAGTGGTTACGAAGGTGTGCGCGAAATCTCCAAGCGCCTCGTGAACACAATGGGCTGGTCGGCAACGGCTGGAGCAGTGGATAACTGGGTTTATGAAGATGTCAATGATGTATATGTGAACGATAAAGAGATGTGCGATCGCCTCAAAAATCTTAATCCCAATTCGTTCCGTAAGATTGTTGGTACTCTTCTAGAAGTCAATGGTCGCGGCTATTGGGAAACCAGTGAGGAGAATCTGGATAGATTGCGTGAGCTATATCAAGAACTCGAAGACCGCATTGAAGGTGTAGAGTAAAGATCAAAAAAGGCGGCGCATCGCGCCGCCTTTTTTACGGGTAAAAATACTCTTGGTATAATGTTAAATGAGTTGTGTGTATATGCCATGAATACATTAGACAAATTAGAGCTACTTAATGCAAATTGCAGCGATCGCAATGAGTTAGATCGGATTCTGAGTCAATTACTGAGTGTAATGTTAAATCGTCATCGGCAGAAATTAACTATTTATGACCGTGATATTAGTAAGTTTGAACAGAACTATAGACTTGATTCTCATCAGTTTCAAGAACAATTTGACTCAGGACTGTTAGGGGATGAGATGGATCTGTTTGAGTGGTTTAGTTTATATGAGTTGCGAAAGGATCTCTTGGTTAAGATTAGTAAGCTAGAGCAAGCATTGTGATGATTGCCGAAGATTATCTAGCTTTGATAAAGTCGTTGATTGCTCTTTGTTCAGCAGTGAAAAGTTTTAGTATTCTTAAGAAGCACAGGGAAATAAAGGTTTATGGCGATATAGTATATATAGGTTGAATATATAGGCTGACTTTACAAGATGATAGCCTTCTACAGTATTGAGAGTTGATTTGTAGAATAAGAATAGTTTCCACTTTTATCTTTTTGTAACCTTTTTTCAGCAACAGCCCGTTTCAGATATTCTTCTAATTGTCCTTTTTTTAAATCATTAGAAAACTTAGAATTTACATCATGGAGAATAGCAGTGAATGGTTTTGGTTGCTCTAAATATTTAGGAATAACGAACAGGAAAAACTCGTAAAAACTTGTAGGTATATCAATCTCTTTTGTCTCTAATACCAACTTGTCTTTGGAAATATAGGGGCTAGGGTCAATATCTCCTCTATAAACTGGCTCATTATAATCTAAATCTGATGCATATGATTCTGCCCCATTATTTATACTAGAAGGAGATTGACCATCTAAATCTAAGTAAGGATTATCAAAATTCATGAGAGGAGATTCAGTTTGACCATTTTTATCGAAGGAATCCATAACAAATACTGAGTTTGAAGTCATACTCTCAGGAATATCAGGTAATGAATTACAAAGTAATTTTTTTAAGCTGGGCTTCCAAGGAGAATCAGGAAAACGATTAGCACCTCTTTCCAATAATTTGATATTGCCTTCTGAAATAGCACCTTCCATTTTTACAAATACTGGGATTGATGTATATTTTTTTAAAACTTCTGTAGCTCCTTCCCAAGTTCCACCTTTATTAAAATCAGAACATATAACAAGCCCATAGTCTGCAAGGGAATAAATATACTTATTCCTACCCATCGCATTTCCCACATTAAATTTTGCATCAGGATCATAAGTTGAGATTAGAGTTAATCTTTCAGATTCTAACCCTTCTCGGTATTTAGCTGAAACTGCTTCCTTCGAGAGGCTATCAGCCATTACCCCTATTACTGAACCGCCTCTATCTAGGGCAGAAAGCATGGCTTCACGGTCTACTCCTCTTGCTGCACCAGATATAACTTGTATCCCTGATTCAACACAAGATTGCGATACTCTTCTAGTATACTCAAGTCCTTCTTCGTCTACGTTTCGTGAACCAACTATTGCTAGCCCTCCCAAAGAAAGTGTAAAGCAATTACCAACTCCATAAAGAATTGGTGGGGACATATGACGTAGATGTTTTCTAAATCTTTCAGGATAGTTTTTGTCAGCACGACTGAGAATCCATATACCTTGACTTTTCCATTTTTCTAAAGCAAGAGCCATAGTTAGACCGCGCTTTAAAAGGTTCTTAATCCTCTCTGCACTAATATTTAATAATTGATTCCATTTCAGTTCCACATCTTCATCTAATAAATAAGACGGACGCATTTTCTGGCTTTTTAGCCAATCCGCTACATGATTATATTCTGATATACTTAGCGGCTTAATTTCAGAATCGCGTGACTGTCCGAAACTAGCACATAGTAATAAAATAGCTTGTGTGTCTGAAGATATTGTAAAGTCTGGGATCATGTTATTTATATCTCCTATTTTAATTCTCCGCACTTAGAGATGTAACTGAAAGAGCTACAGGGAAAACAGCACCACATCCTAAACTTTTTAATAAGGCTGTAGTAATTGTAAATGTCCATCGTGAATCCACCATATCATCTACCAAAAACAGGGCATCATGTTTAATCAATGACTGATCTATTGCAAAAGCTCCATCTAGGTTATGTGCTTGTTGATAGCTGTTACTCATCTGTTTTTGTGGATGTCTAGAATGAGTCTTTTTAATACAATCAATAAACGGCAAGCCTAGTTTAGCAGCTAATCTACGTGCGAAGTCAGGTACAAGTGTGGGACGATTTAGTGATGGTACACAAGTAACCCAAGTCGGGAATGGCTTAGGCTTCCAGCGCTGAATCATACTTACTGTAGCATCTACAAGAGCATCGTCAAAGTGATTATTTTGATATTTACCCGATTTAACAAGCTCACCCCAACCAGCATCACCCCAAATTGCTAGCGCACGACCTTGCTCTGCTTGTAAATCTCTTGGTAAATTACCAGTGAATTTATAAATAGGCATTGATCTATATGGTATCTGCTTTCGTGGCTCGATAATCTGCTCAGAGCGTCGAAGGAACTGCACAGCACGATTAGCAGTTGATTGAGAATAAGTTTCAGGAAATAGAGGTTCACCAATACAAACCGCACAACGACCACATGGAGAAGCATGAGGATCATCTAATTCTTTTGCCAGAAACATCATTAGGCAATCGCGATCGCTCTGCATATATTTCAGCATTTGTTCTTGTTCTATTTTCCGAATTGTTGTCAGCCTTTCAATTTTTGCAGTGTCTGGTTGGTAGCGAATAGCAGTTGCAGTTGCTTTCCATCGATTTTCCTGCTTGACTATGGGAGATGGCGATAAAATGGACAAAAGTTTTATGACTTTATCAATTTGTCCTTTGGATAGATTAATTTCTCGCTCCAAATCTGATTTGGAAAATCCATTTATTGAATTCCTTAAAGCTCCTAAAACTATTTCGGTATGACCTTCAGGAGGAAATGCAGCTTTAATAAAATAATCTGTAATTTTCTGATCTTCTTGTCCACTAAGCAAAATACCATAAGCTTTAGAGATTCCTCTTCCCGCTCTCCCGACCTGTTGATAATAATGAACAATTGAACTAGGGCGTTGATAATGAATCACAAAGCCGAGATCTGGTTTGTCAAACCCCATACCCAGAGCATTAGTAGCAACTAGGGCTGTTAATTCATTTTTGAGTAGTTGCTCCTCCAGTTGTTGTCTAGTCTCTGTATTTAATTTGCCATGATAGGCAACAGCATTTATCCCTTCTGCTCTAAGCCAATCAGCAACTACTTCCGCATCCTTAATTGTAAGAGCATAAATAATTCCATTCCCTGTAAATTTGTTGATATTCTCAGATAGCCAAGCTAATCTAGCAGCTTGATTGGGAAGCCATATATTTTGTAGATTTAGACTGTCTCTTGCTAGCAATCCTCTAGAAATTCGCAGATTTTGACCTAGCTGAGTCTTAATATCATCTATAACCCGATTATTTGCAGTTGCAGTCGTTGCGAGAATGGGAATATTTTGCGGTAGTGCTTGTAAAATGCGAACAATTCTTTGATAGTCGGGACGAAAATCGTGTCCCCAATCAGAAATGCAATGAGCTTCATCAACTACAAAAAGTCCAACATTGTTAGAAATATGAAGTAAAACGTTGTTTAAAAAATCGTCATTTGCCAACCTTTCAGGAGAAATTAGTAGTACATCTACTTGATTGTCTAATAGTCTTTTTTGGATGTTACCCCAGTCATTTTGGGTTGCGGTATTAATTGCATCAGCTTTAACTCCAATTTTCTCCGCAGATTCAATCTGGTTTCGCATCAAAGCCAAAAGTGGTGAAATAAGTAAAGTACACCCACGCCCCTGCAATCTGAGCAGTAAAGTTGAAAGAAAGTAAACCATACTTTTTCCCCAACCTGTCCTCTGAACAACCAGTTGTCTAGATCTACTTCTAACGAGTCCTTCGATTGCTTCCCATTGATCATCTTGAAATTCGGCATTATTTTTGCCAGTAGCTAGTCGGAGAGGTTGTAATGCTACCTTTCTTAGTTCTTCGGAAGATAATTCTGATATAGGTCGTAGAGCACCAAGCCATTCCACCCTAAATAGCTGATTCTCTTCGCCTGTATCGAGTCTCTTTACAAGTATCGACCGACCATTACTATTGTATCCTGTGATTTTTACTAACGTCCCTTTCTGCGTTACATATCCAGAATTTAGAGGAAACTTATCTTGGATGACTTGAGACATACATTATATGTATTTTCCCTGATAATAGCTTAAAAATTGCTTGACTGTTTGATGTTGAGGAATAGGCGATCGTTTTTGTGGGTGTTGAGGGGCGATCGCTGTTTGATGTTGAGGGAATAGGCGATCGGGTTTTGTGGGTTGTGAGTGGCGATCATTGTTTGATGTGGGAAATAGGCGATCTGGTTTTATTGGTGATGAGGGGCGATCGCTGTTTGACGTGTGTAAATAGGCGATCGGGTTTTGTGGGGATGAGGGGCGATCGCTGTTTGATGTTGAGATTTAGGCTATCGGGTTTTGTGGGTGTTGAGGGGGGCGATCGCTGTTTGATGGGGAATAAGCGATCAGGTTTGTGGATGGTGAGGGGCGATCGCTGTCTTTACCAATGCTCTATCACCAAACCATCCACATAATCAAAATCCGAATCATCAGTCACAAGCACCCAACCTCGTTCTAAACAATGCGCCGCAATCCAAACATCATTCATCGGAATTGGTCGCCCCTTCTGCTTCAAAGCCAAACGAGTTTGTGCATAAACAACTGCCGTTTTTCTCTCAATCGGAACAACCACACAAGCCTCTATAAACTCCAAATAGCGAGGTAAATTTTTTAATGCGCGAGTAGAGTTCTCAGCACCAAACAACAACTCTCCCGCCACAATCGCCGACAAAAATATTTCTGGCAACGCCAAAACCCTTGAGACAACTTCAGGATCGCCATTGAGAAAACGAACTGCAACAGAAGTATCTAGCGCAATTTCACCACTCATTTATATCCACCTGACGGCAATCCGATCTAATTACGTTCTGCAAATCAGCAGCTTCGGCATCGCTCAAAATACCCGCAAATTTTGCTAAAGGATGATGAATACGGGTTGTCTTAACCCGATGCAAAAAGTCTAAAACTACTTTGACTAACTCATCTGGAACCTCAATAAGTTCTTGGATAAGCTGCTCACGGCTAGTCATACATTTGACCCTCTTTAGCAAAATTATCGCTAATATCATAACTGACTTAGTATTTAAATCAGTATCAAAATTAAATATCCATAATTTCGGCGATCGCTGTTTGATGTTGAGACTGAGGCGATCGGGTGTTGTTGGTGATGAGGGGCGATTGCGTAAAAACTTTAAGCCGCGACAAGCTCATACTGCAAAGTAAGAAATTCATTAGCTTTCAAATAAGCGATCGCAAACTCACACCCATCAGAATCAGCAAACTCAACCAGATAGTCAACTCCTTGTTTATCCTGATGAATATCTACAATTGTACCTACCAAACCCACTGGCAAAGCTGAATTAAATTCATATTCCGCATCCATCAGCGAAAGCCTATCTACGGAAATTGGCTTTAGGATAGCGATCGTATCAAGTAACTGTGGAATTTTCATTATTTGTCTCTCTTCAAAAAAGCACTAATCAAACGCGGATAACCAGACTCTATACTAACTTCCCAAATAGTTCTCAGTTCAGCAGCTCCTGTATTAGGAATTTCCCAATCCACCTTATATTCTTTGCCGAATTTTGTATTACCCTCTTGTACAACTTCACCTTCAACTGCTGCAATTTGAATTAATTCAACCAAGCGATCGGCATTTTGAACTGTAATACCCAAACTAGATTGAAAGACTCTCGCCTTATCTTTAAAGCGCTCCCCATTGTCAAGACAAAAAAGTATAAAAGTTAAGATAAAAAGCTGCATCGACAAAAGGCAAGCAAAATAACTACATATGAACCTCCGTGTTAGGGTGTTTAAAATGAACTGTTGCAGGAGTTTGATAGTCCAAAGA
>CALRWX020000039.1:0-33995 GCA_943371975.1 Pseudanabaena sp. UWO311
TATAAACGCTCAGCTTTCAATCGCCATCTCCTTGAACGCTTTATTTCCCTGTTAGATTTAGACCTTACTTCAATTAAATTACACCCTAATTTCCACAAACTTTGTAACTACGGCTCCATCTCTGCCCCAATTTGTCCGTAGTATTGTGAAAGAAAACATAGCAAAACATAAGTTGTAGTTAGAGAGTCATGGAGAGTCTGGGTAGAGATTTAGATAATCCAGAATTAAATGCTCTATTAACCAACAATGCTTTTGTCAGTATTTCCCAAGAAATTTTACAAACTTAGATTTAGAGCAAAGCAAGCTTTACTCTAAATCCAAAAACAGGTCGGCGACCCGAAGCGTCGCCGACCTGTTTTTGGATTATTGCAATGTGTACAAACGCGATCGCGATAGACGCTCTAACCAAGGTGCAAGAAACTTTTCATTTGCTTGCTGTTCTTGGGGATCTTTGGTTTCTAAAGCATGGGGAGCCAGTCCGCGCAGGGCAGCTGTGGTTACACAAAACATCGACTTTTGAAAGGAAAGACAAATTTTGACGAGTAGATCTTCCTCGCCACGATCGCCTTTTTTATAAAAATCTTGCAAGTACTTAGGTAAAAAATGACGCATATCTTGCATCAACAAAGTGGGAGGTATACCAGCACCACCTACAGGAAGGGGATCGGCATACAACACACCATAATTAAATTGCGAAATATTTGTAGAAATCTGATGTTCTTGCGCGTTGTAGGAAGTTGTGCCGCGAAATGGAAAAGAGCGGAAAAATACTGCTTCTACATAGGGAACGGCAGTATCCATTAAAAATGTTAAGTTTGCAGAGACTGGCACAATCTCATGATCTATACCGTCAATAGTTACTTTATAAATATAAGGTACACCTGCGGCGGCAACTAACCCATCTTGAATATGTCTAACAACATCAAAAATGCTCTTAATTTCACCGCGATCATAGCGATCGCTTAATTCTAAAAACATGGGCGACATGAACGACCAGAAATAACCTAAAGCACTGTAATAGGTCATTAATCGAACTTGTTCCAGCAAAAAATCAGGGAACAGCCGATTCATGCCTGCCATTAATGGATTGCGTTTAACTTTAGCCGAGATCGCTACCTTGGCACGATTTTGAAAATCCTCTGAATCCAAATAAGCATCTAAACCGCCGCCACCATGCCAAAACATTGCCTTCATGCAATATTCGGCAAACTCAAAATTAATGCGATCATGCCACCAATGGCGACCAAGTTTACTTAACGAAAACTTGCCATTAAAAAATTTAAAAAATGGAAAAACTACCAAAAATTGATTTTCGGAAATATAGGTGAGATTTCGATAATATTCGCCAAGAATCACTCCGTAACTTTTGAGAATACCAACTACCTCCAGTATATTATCTGGCGAGTCTGGCAATAAAGCGCCACCTTCTTCGAGGCGCTGTTTTATAACAGCAAGGGCGGGTTCAATGATTTTATTTTGGATTAATACACTCATAATCAAATTTTACAATGCTTCATAGCTAATTTTTTATAGCGCTTTAGAAACAGCTTCACGCAATAATTTATAACTACCCATTTCTCTTCAAATCAAACTGTTGGATAGAGCCAGAAACTTAGTCTTTTGGTGATATATGGCATGACTGGATAGGTGAGTAACATGGAAACAAAGGTAACTGATATCAATAAGCCTAATAATTCGGGTAGTCCTTGTAGAAAAGCGCTTAGAATTAACTTGGCTATGATTATCAAAGGATATACAGTGATCACCCCAATAATGACCTGTTTGTAATAAGCAGGCTGAAGTATCCTTGGTAAAGGACTTTTGGGTAAGGTGAACCATAGTTCTAATCCATTAGGAAGTTGCTGTTGCGATCGCCTAGAGATTAATTGATTAGATTTTCGCATCCATTTTTGGTAAATACTCGATGTAAGCCAATTTTTGCAATGCTCGTAATTATCAAATTTGACAATTAAGACATATTCGGGGTGCTGATGGTCTCGTGGACGAATTATATCAACCCCTATAAATCCCTCAAATTGTTGGGCTGATTGATTAATTCCCTTTGTCCAATCTTCATATTCCTCTACGCGATTTAGTTCAACAACTTCGGAAATGACCAAGGTAATAGGATCTGATTGTCGTCCAAATGTCTGCATAGATTTACCAGTAGAGAGTTAGCCCTATAACGCTTTTCAATCAAGTGAGTCCCAAAAGTTTGTATCACCGCCTTCGACGGTGATACAAACCAATACTTCGCTAGACAGGAAAATGCTATAGCAAGTTGGGAGAGTCTTCGGCATCGCTCAGCCAGGGTTGACTGATGGCTGAGCGATGCCGAAGACACAAATGACTTAGGATTGCTATATATAGAGTTTATTTTAAGCAAAACTTGTACTGATTTCAATTAGCGGAAGTAATACTCCGTTTTGGATTTGTCCGTTAGTACTAAGTTCACTATGGCAAAGACTTACTCGCTCATCTGTGCGAGCGAGTAAATCTCGCAGTAACTTTTGTAATCTTTGCATATCAGCATCACGCTGATCTTCGACTGCCCATTTTTCTCCATGACTACCCTTGAGAAATAACGGTGCGGCAAATAGAGAAGCAGATCCACCTTGTAACCACAATTCAGAACTAGCATCTAGCCAGAATTGCCAACGATGGGAGAGTCGCGCCATGCGATATTGAAAGATTGTCGCAAGAACAACGCTATCTTCAGGTAGATTAGGCGAGTAGGGATTAGCGGCGACAGTACCTTTGCGGATTAATTGAATAAAGTTTTCGAGAATAACCGATTTTTCTTGATCAAGTCGATATCCTAGCTGCCAATAGTATTGAGCAGTTTCGATCAAGGATTGTAGAGTAGAAGTATGCTCGTAACTGAGTTTACGAGGTTTGAGAAACGTTTGAATAGCACGATCAACAAATAAAAGTGGTGCATCTTTAGCAGTTTGCTGTTCTATCCAGTGACGCAACTTTTCATAGGATTGGGTTGCTTCATAGCCAAGGCGATTCCATTGGTTGTAGGTCTCTGCCGCTAGTAAATGTGGATTTTCTGGATGGGGTACAAAGCAATAATCGGCAAGTATTCCTGCGCGGACAGGATCGATCGCTTCAGTTAAAACCACTAACATTTCGGCAATATGATCTCGGCTGACGAGTTTACCGAGATTTGGATAGACCAAAGTAATCAATGTTAGGAGCGAGCGCACTTGTGCCGAATAGGATAGCGGGCGTTGATCGTTGAGGGGTAACACATTAATTTCTTTTTTACGGAGAATTTCGGCGATCGCATAATTAGCAATGTTATCTAATCCGGGGGCAATAATCGCTATTTCACTAGCTTTGACTTCACCAGAGGCGATCGCTCCGGCAATAGTTTCGGCAACATTACGAAATAGCTTGGCACGCGACACAGATTCAATCGAATGAACGTTTGCATAGGGTTCTATAAATTGCAAAATGGGTTCATTCACAATTGATAGAACTGACTCAGCAATTTCTGTACCTAAAGTATTTTCAACATGGGGTAATTGGATAACTACACATTCAGATTTTTTGATTTCTTGCCAATATTCAGGATCTGCTCCTAGTCCCAATCTTGCTGAACCATCAGGATTAAAAGTGAAAATTCCTTGAGCATTATTCTTAAGTAAAAATTTACACAAATCACAGGCGATCGCTGGCATCTCATCGGAACGATCGATGATTACATAATTAAATCTTTGCTTGAGTTTGCGCTGATATTGAAGATTGGGAAGTAAGTGATGGACAAATAGGTCAGTGATGATGCCATAGGTGAGTAAACCTCTCTCCCAGCAATAGCCTCGCCACTCTTGCAATGCCTCACCTATTTCTTGCCACTGTTCTAATATTTCACCATTTTCTAAATTAGTATTTTCAGAAACATCCATGAAGTTAGTCTCAATACCTGCATTCAAAATAGTAGGTATTGCTCGCAGGTCATGACCACCATAGGCAGCGAGTAGAAATAAATCTAGCAGCCTCCGTACAAGTCGATCGCGCCCCACCCCATCCATTCGTAAAGTTCCTGTCTCAAGGCGATTTTTCCAGACTTGCTCTGCTAATTCCTGTTCATTTTCTACCCGTAAAAGAAGGGGGAACTGGGCTTTTAAATCTAATTTTTTAACTAACAATGTCCAAAATAGTCGAACTTCATCTCGAAAAAAGCTCAAGGGTGTTGCAGCCGTAACAGGATACTTCCCATGAGTTGCGAGAATTATGCGATCGCCCAAATTGCGGCGCTGTTGTGAATCAACTGCTAAAACTAAGACTTTTTGAGAAATAGCTTGAGGGTTAGACTGTTGAGCAAAGTCGGTTTGAGCCCAATGACAGAACTGCTGAATCATACGTTCAGTCTTGCCACTGCGACTACCACCCTCAATCCACAAATTAGTCATAAATTATCTATATTGTGCAAGAGGGGCAAAGTACTTTTTAGGGTTCTGTGATTTAATAAGGAACCAGATTTTCTGTGTTGCGGCTTTACCGTGACATAGAAAATTCTTTCTTTATTTTACTGCGCGTCTCTTAAATAATATAGTTTAGACAGTTTTGTTTTTATGTGGCGATCTCATTTAGCTCGAAGTTTACATCATCATCAAGATCAACCTGAAGTCAAGTTTTTGCAACTGGCTACGATGGGAATAGATCAACGCCCCCGTAACCGCACGGTGGTATTTCGTGGCTTTCTTGAAAATGGCGATCGCTTCCAAACGCCTCTCCAAGATTGCCTCAAAATTGTAGTTGATAGGCGCAGTCAAAAACCTGAACAAATTGTCGCTAATCCTTGGGCGGAGGCATGTTGGTATTTTACAAAAACGCGATCGCAATTTCGGATTTTAGGTAAATTGCGACTAATTGATCATAAATGTCTAGATGTAGACTTGCAAGCTGCTCGCACTGAAACATGGCAAGCCCTTTCTGATCCTGCAAGAATTCAATTTTCTTGGCCACATCCGAGGGAAGCAAGAATTCATTTCCAAAAAACGCAACCACCTGCTCCTGAAAAGCCACTTGCCTCTTTCTGCTTGCTATTGTTAGAACCTACAGAAGTTGATCGCTTAGAATTACGTGGTAATCCTCAGAATCGTTGGTTATATCTCCGTGATGAGCGGGGAAACTGGACAGAACAAGAAGTTAACCCTTAAAAGTCTAAATATTCGTTACAGCGCTTTTTGCTTTCTTAAAACCAACATAAATCTTGAAAAAGTTTACAGAGCAAACTTTTTCAAGACTTGGCTATAAATAATCAAATAAGCTGTAAGGCACTTGCGGACAAAAAATGTCCCGCCAAGTTCGACTAAGCTCAGCTAACTTTGGCTGAGCTTAGTCCAAGCTGCAGATATTTAATTAATAGCAAGTCCCTAAGCGACTATTTGGGCTTTCTATTGCCATATCGGATAAACCGAATTAAGCGTCTAGGAAAACTGATGAATCCTTTCCAAATAGCAATAATTAAATTCTCGATTTTGAGAATAACTGCATCAAGCAAAAAAACTACTGTCATTACTGGATTGTACACATAACCTAAAAGTGTCGCTTTTGTCTCAATCCATGCCCTAAGAGGGCGATCACTTTCTAACTCTGAAGGTGAAACTTGAGAAGATAATATTTCATCTTCAAAGATTAAACCTCCTTCGAGGCGATCTTGAGAAATTTGCGTAGTAGTAGTTTCAAAATTTTGCAGTTCTCCCGAAGAATGAACTACATTCCGATCTGGTGACTTATTAAAGGCATGGGACTCATATTCCAATGGGAGCGGCCAAGGACCATTGTCATCACCAAAGACATCTTCCATTGTGAGCCATGCTTCCTTGCTAGGAGCTATATCTGATATCTCATCTAGGGTTAGCTTCTCTAATTGTCTACCAAAGAAATAAGCGATCGCTGCCTCAATCAAACGACGCAATTGCTCTAGACTGCGATTTTTCCTTAGAGCGACATTTTCCGCTAAACTATTACTTTCTTTTAAGGACTTTTCCTGAGATTCGCGTTGCTCCACCTGTTGCTGCCAAATTTTCGCAAAAACGCGATTAGCAATTATTCTTAGCTCTAATTCACGATTATCCAAATTCGCCAGATTATTAGGTTGTCGCTTGATGATCGCTGCAATATTTCGATCTAGTTGTAGTTTGGTGCGATCAATCCAATTGAAAAATTTTGCTAGTGGTCTCAAGAGTAAAGGAATTTCTGGAGAAATTTCTGGCTTTACTAAATCTTGATCAATTAACTGCTCAATATTTTCAGTATTTGCCTCAGATTCCGATAATAAACCGATAGACTCAGTTTGCGATCGCAGTTTTTCGCTATCCTCAGTTTTAGCGCGACCTAGTACAGGAAAAATTCGCTTAGTTGTGGATGCAATCAGATATACAGGATATAGCGATGCCTTGGCAACTTCATAGGCAAATAAGCGTGGTAAATTCTTCACACTAGGTATCTGCTTTAATTGGCGATCAATTAATCGTCTTGCGCTGCGTCCTAATTTGGCAGGCAAGGATTGATCGATCCAATTAAATAGGCGGCTTTGAAAACGTGGCATAGATACATCATAAAAAAGAAAGGCGCGTTCGCCAATAAAAAAAGGATTTCGAGCATTGCTCGAAATCCTTTTTTTATTTTTAAATACGTTGCTATTAAAAGTATTTAAATTAGAACAAGCCCAAGGTCAAAGACTTGTCAATGGGCAAGGTGGAGCCGATACCCAAATAAAGGGTAAACGCAGTACCAAATAAGAATACAGCCATCGCTACAGGGCGACGGAAAGGATTTTGGAATTTGTTGACATTCTCGATGAAAGGAATGAGGATCAAGCCAACGGGAATCAAGCTTTGGAGCAGTACTCCCAAAAGCTTGTTAGGTACGATCCGCAAAATTTGGAATGCAGGATACAAGAACCACTCTGGCAAAATTTCCAAAGGAGTAGCGAAAGGATTAGCAGGTTCGCCAACCAAGGTGGGGTCAAGAACAGCCAAACCAGTGATCAAAGCGATCGTGCCAGTTATCACAACAGGGAACATGTACAACAAGTCATTCGGCCAAGCTGGTTCGCCGTAGTAGTTGTGACCCATATTCTTTTCCAACTTTGCTCTCAAAATTGGATCATTTAAATCGGGAAGCTTCTCAGTCTTTGCCATTTTACTGCTCTCGTTTTATTGCAATATATTTTCTAAAATTATCTAATACCAAAATCTTAAACTGGTTTTCCAGATAAGAAAGCTTACAAAGGACCAGAAATACCTTGCTTACGGATCATCAAGAAGTGAGCCAGCATGAATACCGCGATTAACCAAGGTAATACAAAGGTATGCAAGCTGTAGAAACGGGTAAGGGTTGCTTGACCAACACTTTGACCGCCACGAAGTAGCTCAACTAGGGTTCCGCCAACTACAGGGATTGCTTCAGGTACGCCAGATACGATCTTTACCGCCCAGTAGCCAACTTGATCCCAAGGTAAGGAGTAGCCAGTTACGCCAAATGTAACCGTGATTACGGCAAGAATTACACCAGTAATCCAAGTCAATTCGCGGGGTTTTTTGAAACCTCCAGTGAGGTATACGCGGAAAGTGTGCAAGATCATCATCAAGACCATCATGCTTGCTGACCAACGATGAATTGAGCGAATCAACCAACCGAAGTTAACGTCGGTCATGATATAGCGGACTGATTCAAAGGCTTCAGTAACTGATGGTTTGTAATAAAAGGTCATCGCGAAACCAGTCGCGAACTGAATTAGGAAGCAGGTGAGGGTGATGCCACCTAAACAATAAAAAATATTGACATGGGGGGGAACGTACTTGCTAGTAACGTCCTCTGCGATCGCCCCGACTTCAAGGCGATCGTTAAACCAATCGTAAACTTTACTCATGTAATTGAAAAACCCAAGATTGCTGAACTAGTTAACAATTTTTTGATAGCTGTAACTTATTTTAATACTTATGATCGAGAGTAGGCAAACCTAAAGATGGTTTTTAACAAGTTTCACTAAATATATAGAAAGATATAGCAAGTTTTCTTGCTCTACCCTGCATGAAAATACATTTGCGTTTCAGATTAGCAGTTTTTGTGATTTCTCTACCCTGTAATTGTGTAGTTCCTGTATTTGCTCAAGTTTGCCCCAAGGAATATTTGCATCCAAACTCAGCAAGTCATGACGAGGAATATTCACCGACACAGAGGGTTGCTTCTGTTCGCAGCGATCGCAACTTAACTTTAGCTTGGGCTTTACCCACAGAATTTACCGCAATCGATCCATTTGTAGGCAAGGACTATCAACTAGCGGAGCATGAAGGAATTGATTTTATTCATAGCAACCAGTTGATTACTCAAATTTCTGTGCGATCAGCTTCTGATGGCACAGTTATGTATGTTCGGCGTGACTGCCCACAATCAAATTCCTTTGAGCCAAATAATTTACAGCGTGATTGTGGTGGCGATTGGGGAAACCATATTGTGATTCGGCATCCTAATGGGCTATTCACCCGCTATGCTCATCTCTATCCTGATGGTATCCAAGTAAAAGTTGGGCAGAGAATCACGCGTGGTCAAGAGCTTGGCAAAATGGGAAATTCAGGACGGAGTGATACTAGACACTTACATTTTGAGTTAGGTGTGGCAATTAAGATCAATTCCTGTGCGCCAGCCCAATCTTTTGACTATGTTTGCAATCCAGCTACTTATTTACAATGGGACAATTTGCAATAGAGATTTGCGAAGCAAATCTCTATTGGGTTCTACAGCTATACAACCTAGCAAAATTTAAATGTATGAATGATTTAACTGATAAATTCCTTGAGAAGGGAAGCGATCGCGATCGCCACGATGCTAACAGCGTTGATATTCGCGAGATGAATATTGATGATATTGCGCCAATTTTTCACCTAGGCGAAAAATTATTCACCAGTGACTTATATCCATACCTCTATCGCACATGGGATGAGTGGGAGGTGATCGGGATGTATAACACCGACTCTGAATATTGCTTAGTTGCCGAAATTGATGATCAGCTTGCAGGATTTATCCTCGGCACGATTATCAATAAAGCCTCATGGAAATATGGCTATATTACTTGGCTCGGTGTAAATCCCAATTGCCAAAGACGCGGCGTAGCCGATCGCTTAGTCGATAAGATCATCGAACGCATGATTGAGGATAATGTGCGCCTAATGTTGGTCGATACCGATCCCGCCAATACCCCCGCCATTAATTTCTTCAACCGCAAAGGTTTCGGCAATGCCAGAGAACATGTTTTCCTCTCTCTAAATCTCGCCAAACATGAATATTACGGCAGACTGATTAATTACGAAAGAGATAAAGCCGATCGCAACCGTCCGCGATCGCGCCGTCGCACTTAAATTTCATTTTTCTTAAAGTTTGTTTAGGTTATCAATCCACTCTTTGAGAAAAGGAATGACTTTGACTAATAGCGAACGCAGTTTTGTGTAATCTTTAGTTTCATGATAAATACGTCCGAGGACAATCCCCACATGGCGATTTTGACTAGCAGCGAACGTTACAGCTTACATAACTTTAGAGCTATGTTCATTTATAGGGCGAACAGCAACCTGTGCAGCTATGCTGGTAAATCCAAGTAGTAAAGATATACAAATACTCAGTCAAGCCAATATTAATGTCCATGTTGGGTTATGCCAAGCTTTCGTTGCGAAATACATCTAAGCCAAAACTGCAAAGTAGGTTAAAGCAGTCTGACAGTCCGATTGAATCTGCTCTTTGAGAGCGTTCAGTGAAGTAAATTTCTGTTCAGGTCGAATAAATTTAACGAGATCTACATTTAGATATTGATCATATAGATCACCTTGCCAATCGAATAAATGTACTTCCACCGATCGCCGATCGCCATTAACCGTTGGTCTTAAACCAATATTCATCACCCCAAATATGGACTTAGGGTTAGAGCGAATATTCGCCGTCACAGCATAAACACCATCACGGGGCAAACACTTTTGAACTGGTAGATCGAGATTTGCCGTCGGAAAGCCGATGGTGCGTCCTAACTGTTTGCCTTGGACGACTTTGCCCACCAAATTATAAGGACGACCAAGCATCGCCTTGACAAGATCGACTTCACCCTTAGCTAGAGCTGCCCGAATATTTGAACTACTGATTCTGATCGGTGCTGAATCGTTGAGTAGCATTGTTTGTTCAGGAATCACTGTCAGGCGATCACCCCATATATTTTCTAAGTCAGTGACATTGCCTTGACGTTTCTGCCCGAAGTGAAAATCAAATCCAACGCTGATTAATTCCACTTGGAGGGAGTCAATCAAAATTTGCTGAATAAATTCGGCAGCCGTGAGTTTAGCAAGATCTGCATCGAAGGGTAATAAAACTAACTGCTCAACGCCAAGGGATTCAAATATAGCAACTTTTTCATCAAAGGGAGCAAGTAGCGATCTCGGCTGCTTGCTAAAAAATTCTTGAGGATGGGGTGAAAATGAAACAACGGTACTAGTCAAATGTTGATGATCACCGCCCAAAGCATCTGGCAAAATAGGCGCAATCACATGGCGATGTCCTATATGCACGCCATCAAAGTTACCGAGGGCGATCGCAGTAGGACGGGAAATTCGGGTTGGGTCAAATATTACTCTCACGCTTAATATTTTGACACAATTCTGGTATGTGATCTCAGCGCTAATTTTGGGTTTTGTTGCACCGTAGGTGCAACAAAACCCAAAATTTAGCTTTTGTCATGACATTCTGGTATGTTTGAGATCCCGCCGTTAGCTTACTATCCATGACCGTTAGAGAAACATTTCGCCGCACCAAAATTGTCGCTACTATTGGTCCCGCAACCAGTAGCCCTGATATGATTCGCCAGCTTATTGAAGCAGGTGCAACAACATTTCGTCTGAACTTTTCCCATGGGATCCACGCCGATCACCATCGCAGTATCTGTAATATTCGCCAAGTATCTAGCGAACTAAATCAGCCCGTTGGTATTTTACAAGACTTGCAAGGACCGAAAATCCGTCTCGGTGTATTTAAAGAAGGTCCAATCACCTTAAATAAAGGGGATAAATTTACCCTCACTAGCCGCCAAGTCCCAGGGACATTAGAAATTAGCTGCATTACCTATGAAACCCTAGCAGAGGAAGTGCCAATTGGCGCGGTAATCATGCTTGATGACGGCAAGGTAGAAATGGTTGTCGAAGATGTGAATGCAGAATTAGGCGATTTGTATTGTCGTGTAGTCATCGGCGGCACGCTATCGAATAACAAAGGGGTAAATTTTCCAAATGTCCACTTATCTGTCAGTGCAATGACTGATAAGGATCGCGAAGATTTGCGCTTTGGTTTATCAGAAGGCGTAGATTGGGTTGCTTTGAGTTTTGTTTGCACCCCTGAAGATATCCTCGAAGTTAAAGATTTAATTGCTGCATCAGGTCGTAAGGCTAGCATCATTGCCAAAATCGAGAAGCATGAAGCGATCGCTAATATGGAAGCGATTCTCTCAGTATGCGATGGTGTAATGGTGGCACGTGGTGATTTGGGTGTAGAAATCCCTGCGGAAGATGTACCGATCGCCCAAAAACAATTAATTAAGACTGCAAATCGATTAGGTATTCCCGTGATTACGGCAACCCAAATGCTCGATAGCATGGTGAATAATCCCCGTGCAACCCGTGCCGAAATTTCTGACGTAGCTAACGCGATCATTGATGGAACCGATGCCGTCATGCTTTCTAATGAAACTGCGGTCGGTAAATATCCAATCTTGGCTGTGGAAACGATGGCAAGAATTGCGGTTCGCATCGAAAGAGAACAGGATCTCCAAATGCAACCCCTCGCAAGCACTGGTCGGGCGGTTCCTAATGCGATCAGTCAAGCGGTTGGAAATATTGCCATACAGTTAAATGCCGCGGCGATCGTGACACTAACCAAGACAGGCTCAACGGCACGTAATGTTAGTAAATTTCGTCCCCCCATCCCCATTTTGGCAGTTACCCCTAATGTCCAAGTTGCAAGACGCTTACAAATGGTTTGGGGTGTGCAGCCTCTAGTTTTGATTTCATTACCATCGGCACGACAAAATTTTGAAGCGGCTCTCAATCTTGCTCAAGAAATGAAACTGCTCTCCGCAGGCGATCTTGTGGTTATGTCAGCAGGTACATTGCAAGATGTGGCAGGTTCCACCGATTTGATCAAGGTTGAATTTGTATCATCATTAGTGGGCAAAGGTTTGAGCGTTGGTTCAGGAATAGTGCATGGTCGGGCAAGGGTCGCTTTCCATCATCTGGATGTGCGCGACTTTAACGAAGGTGAAATTTTGGTGATTGATCATACCGATGCTGACTATATTCATGTCATTCGTAAGGCTGCGGCAGTTATTACCGAAGAGTCAAGTCTTGATTCCCATGCGGTGATCATTGGCAGAAGACTTGGTATTCCCGTTCTCGTTGGGGTCAAAAATGCGACAGGTTTTATCCGTGATGGTGAACCTCTCAGTATCAACTTCAACAAGGGCATGATTTATTCTGGATCGAGATCGGACAGTCTAGCATTCTAGTTATAGTGGGTAGGGTGTGTTGCTCTCTACCCACATTTTTTCATTTAATCATGGAAAATTTTGCTTTTTACAATTTTTAGAGTTACTTGCTGATTTCAAAATGCTAGAGATTCCCCCAGCCACCCTTGTAAAGCGAGCGGGATTAATTATCTTCTTCTCCCTATGCAACGGGAATTGATGGGGATCATTTAGTATTTCCATTTTGCTGATACCAATCAATATGACCAAAAAACTTTTATTTGTTTGCCTCGGCAATATCTGTCGATCGCCTGCTGCGGAAAACATCATGAATAATTTGATCGAGCAGGAAAGCTTAACGGAGCAATTTATATGTGATTCCGCAGGTACAGGTGGCTGGCACGTAGGCGCACCACCTGATCGCCGTATGCGAGCCGCCGCTAGCGAAAGGGGCTTAAATTTTGTTGGTTCCGCAAGACAGTTTGAGGCGATCGACTTACGCGAGTTTGACTTAATCTTAGCAATGGACAAGGACAACTATTGCAATATTCTCGCCCTTGATCATCAGGGTAAATTTAGGGACAAGGTAAAAATGATGTGTGATTATTGTCAAACCCATACTGACAAAGAAGTTCCCGATCCTTACTATGGCGGTGTTGATGGGTTCAATTATGTTATCGATTTACTCTTTGATGCCTGTGGTGGACTTCTCAAGTCCCTCAAACCCTAAATTCAACTTTGGTATAGAGAAATGACAGAGACAAAAAAATTGAAATACGCCTATTATTCTGGCTGCGTTGCTAAGGGCGCTTGCAAAGAACTCCACGCATCGACGACAGCGATCGCCCAAGCATTAGGTATTGAATTAGTGGAATTAACTAAGGCAACCTGTTGTGGCTCAGGGACTTTTAAAGAAACTGATGAGCTAATGGAATATGTAGTCAATGCTCGCAATATTTCTCTTGCCGAAGAATTGAATCTCACTGTGATGACGCAATGTAGCACCTGTCAGGGTGTACTGGGGAGTGTCAATGACAAGCTCAAAAGCGATGATTCTAGTCGCAAAGATGAAGTTAATGCCTTACTCAATACTCAAGGGCATAATTTTCAAGGCTCAACCGAAGTATTACATTTACTCTGGATTCTGATTCGCGACTATGGCTTAGAAAATATAGCGGCTAAAGTAACTCGATCGCTTGCCAATCTGAAATGTGCTGCCTTTTATGGATGCTATTTATTGCGATCGCAAACCGTTACACGCTTTGACGATCCCTTTAAACCCGAATCCCTAGAAAATATTTTTCTCACTGTTGGCGCGACTCCTATTTATTACGATGGTCGCGTGCAATGCTGCGGCTGGCCGATTTCTAGCTATGCACCCAAAGAATCTTTCTCCATGGCAGGAAGACACCTCAATGCGGCGATCGACGCAGGAGCCGATTGTATAGTTACTCCGTGTCCTCTCTGTCACCTGAACCTAGATTCCCGTCAACCTGAAGTTGAAAAGGTGATTGGCCGAAAACTAGGGATTCCGATTTTGCATTTACCGCAACTAATCGGACTGGCGATCGGTATTAATCCTAAAATCCTTGGATTAGATCGCCACATTGTTTCTACAAATTCAGTCTTACAAAAACTTTTCCTATAAAAAGATAGTTCTCACAAAGCGTGAACTACCTTTTTATTTTTATGGGCAAAGAGAGAATCGAACTCTCATGACATCGCTGTCGTCAGATTTTGAGTCTGATGCGTCTACCAATTCCGCCATTCGCCCTGACTTCAGGATTTATATATTAACCAACAGTCATGTTCTTTGTCAAATATTTTTTCCAAGCAATCGCTAGCAACCACCAATTCAGTTAGAGCATCGCGAAAACTGCTATATGAGGGATATGCCTATAACTCTATGGCGGCTACTATAGGACTTACTTGCCAATCAATACAAATTTAATTAGCCATTTAGTTATTAACCTATGTCGAAGCTAGAACGCCTACTCATGATGGCGGAAGATGAGTTAGTACAGTACAGTACCAACGCTCGTAAAATCGAAAAATTGCGCCAAAAGTTCGGATTGACACTAAATGTTTCCGAGCAAAAACAAGCTAAAGCCGAACTACTCGCGGAAATGCCAACCGATGATATTAGTCAAATAGTCGAAAAAAATCGCCAGACCATTTCTCTACCATTTTGGGGTATTGCAGGACTAGGACTACTACTAGGAATATCAATGGAACAACCCCTAGATTTTATTGCTACGATTATTGGAACTGGTGCAGCGATCGCCTTACAAAAATGGGGATGGCAACTCCAAGCTAAGAGACTAGTTTTACAAACCCTAGAAGATATTGAAGAACGGACAAAGTGTTAGTCAAGCAATTCTAAATGGTTTGTGAAAGCACACTCCTTCGGAGTGTGCTTTCACAAACTAAAAAATCTATAAATGATTTAGGGCTGCTATATTTAAAGACTGTGCTACAACCACAGTCTTTAAATTTCCTGAATCGGCAATGCTACAAGTCGCTCTCATCTATCCCGAAATCCCGCCCAATACTGGTAATATCGCGCGTACCTGTGCCGCTACAAATACCCATTTACACTTGGTTGAGCCATTGGGCTTTGAAATTAGCGATCGCCAACTGAAACGGGCAGGCATAGACTATTGGGACTATGTAAACGTCTCTGTGCATCCCAATATTGAATCTTTGCGGGAAGCATCTCAAGGTGGACGATGGGTTTGCTTCAGTACTCGCGGAGCAAAAAACTTTCGTGAATTTCAATTCCAAGATGGCGACTGGCTCCTATTTGGCAGCGAATCAAGTGGCTTGCCTAAAGAAGTAATCGTCAACAACCCTGCTGTTTACATTCCGATGGAGCATCCCAAAGTCCGCAGTCTCAATCTCTCTGTAAGTGCAGCCCTCGGCTTATTTGAAGCTAGGCGACAATTAGGAATTTAAAAAGATTTGCGCTTTGCATTGTCTTTTTAAATTTATTTAGTGACTAATGCGTTGTAGGTAGCCTTAAACCCTGCTTGCTGTAATGACTTAACGGCAGTTTCTTCATCTTCGACCCAGAACTGATTGCCTAGACGCACTAACTTTGGCATATATTCGATCGCCGCAATCACAGGAATTTTGGCAGAATTATCGGGTTCATTTCGACCGTAGTTATTGCCTTGATTAGAATTGCCATAATTGGGATTAGGATTTAAGGCGGTTTTGAGTTGTTGCAAAACCTGGCGATCGCTAGCTTGTTCGCGAGTAAGTTCAACCCGAACCATTCTGACTGATTCAATCGGCTGCATATTGTCAATAATTAATTGCGTCTGCTCATCACGGCGATCAATCTTGCCCCACACCATTACACGCTTATCCTTTTCCAAAAGATGTTTAACCTTATCAAAGGTTTTTGGGAAAACAACAGCTTCAGTACTCCCAGTTAGATCTTCAAGTTGCAAGATTGCCATTTGATCACCTTTTTTAGTAATTACTGATTTGATATCTAAAATCAAGGCGATTGCCGTCACGATTTTAGTTTCTGAAGAATCAGGAATATCACAAAGATTAATCGGAGCCATTACCTTTGCCGAACGGCTGACCACACTCAGGGGATGATCGGAAATATAAAAACCTAGTAACTCTTTTTCCATCCGCAACTTTTCTTGAGACGAGTAATCCTGAACGCGGGTAGTTTTTGGGGCAGTGTCAAAGGTTTTGGTATTGCTACTTTCGCCAAAGAAATCAAAGATATTGCCTTGACCTGATGCTTGTTCTTTGGCGCGGCGCGAAGCCCATTCCATCGTGATATCGAGATCATTCATCAACTGATGACGATTTGGCTCTAGCAAGTCTAACGCCCCAGTTTGGATTAAGGCTTCTAAAGCCTTTTTGTTTAGCGATCGCGAATCAAGTCGGCTACATAGATCAGCCAATGAAGTAAATTCTCCATTTTCTTGTCTGGCTTGCAAAATTGCAGCGATAGGTCCCGCACCAAGATTTTTAATCGCAGCTAACCCAAATAAAATCTGTAGACCACGCGGGTTAAAGTCTTCACCAGAACTATTTACATCGGGTGGTAAAACTTGAATACTCATGCTGCGACAATTGGCAATATAGCGCTGTACCTTGTCTTGATCACCACTGACCGATGACAAAAGCGCCGCCATATATTCAACGGGATAGTTCGCCTTTAGATACGCGGTCTGATAGGTGACATATCCATAGGCAACACTATGGGATTTATTAAAGCAATTGGAGGCTATATAGCCATTATCAAGTAAAAAATTGTGATCGCGTTCTAAACCGATATCGAAAACAGATTGCACACCTAACGATTTACGATTAACTATTTTCATTTACTTATACCAAATTGCCAAAAAAATTAAAAACAAAAACAAGCGCTTAGGTAATAGTAATAGCTATTATCTAAGCGCTTGTTTTAATAAAGTTTATGGTTCAAAACCTTCTAGTTCAGGCACTTCAGCAACTAGATGCACCCCTTGAATATACAGAGAACGACCATACTTACCAACATTCTCTAAGCGCAACTTACCGCCTTGCTTTTTGGCTTGCACTGCCATATCGATCGCTGCACCTACTCCTCGGCTAACGATCTTGGTAACACCTTCAAAATCTAAAACAATTGCTGATAACTTTTGGTCGATAAATGGCTGTACTGCTTGTCTAAAATATGGAACCGTAGTTACGCTCAAAGCACCATTTAGTTTGAGAATAACTTGATCGCCATCAATTTGTTCAACGATCTTGAGTTCATCTTGTAAAAATGAGGAATGAGTCATGGTTGGAGAATGGGTTTGGGGATAGACAAAAACTTACTCATACGGACTGTTGTACCTTCATCGGTAGATTCGATTTCTACCTTATCGACCAATGCTTTAATCATATGTATACCAAAACCGCCATTCTTGACACCCATCTCGGCTATCAAATCAAAATCAGGTGGTGGTACACTATCTACATCAAAGCCGAATCCTCGATCATGTACTTCTAAAATCAGGCTAGTATGTGCCGCGAAAACTACAACCTCCACATCAAGGTCTGATGTACTATAAAGAATCGCGTTTACCAAAGCTTCTGTAAGAGCTTGTACTATGTCTTGTACATCATCAGGACTAAATCCCATTTTTTTAGCGAGTACTTCGACTGCCGCGATGGGAAAGTCTTCGATTCCCTCAAAGGGTGGAATTGATATTCGCAGCTTTAAAGGCTTCTCACTCATGGGGAGTCATTCTTTAGCTTTGATTAGCTTTGCCAAATGTAATATACCACAGGTTCTTAACCCATGAGGAAAAACCTAATAACTTTTGCTGACAAAGTAATTGGGGTACAGTTAAATACAAAGCCCTAAAAGCTTTATCACATACTGTATGCGCCAAAGCTTTTAGGGCTTTTCTAATCATGGGTTCCCCAGCTTCTTATACCTTCGGCGATCGCAGCAATTGATGCTGAGGCAATAATTAGTAATACACTGAGAGCATTTAATTCAGGTGTTACACCACCACTTCGCAATGATGAAAAAATTGCGATTGGCAATGTGGTTGAGCCAACACCTGCGGTGAAATAAGCAATTACAAAATCATCCATACTAAGAATGAAGGCAAGTAAACAGCCTGACAAAATTCCTGGTAAAAGCTGTGGTAGTAATACTCTTAAAAATGCTTGGATAGGTGTAGCACCGAGATCAAGAGCAGCCTCTTCGAGTTTAGGATCAATGTTTGCAAGTCGACTAGAGACGACAACAGCTACATAAGCTAAACAAAAGACAATATGAGCAATCACGATTGTACCAAGACTGAGGGGAAGCTTAATCGCCGCAAAAAAGACGAGAGTTGCCACGGCGATCGCAATATCAGGGACAATCAACGGTAAATAGCTGATGCCTCGATATAGGCTTTTGCCTGGGAAATAATATCGAGCTAAACCAACCGCAGTGAGTGTTCCCAATATTGCCGAAACAGACACCGCAGCAAGAGCAACACTCAAGCTATTTCTGAGAGCTGCTAACAAAACTGGATTTTGGAGAAATTTGGCATACCACTCCAAACTAAAGCCAGCCCATTGTGATGGGGATGGTGATTTATTGAAGCTAAAAATTGTGAGAACGCCAATAGGAAAGTACATGTAAAAGAAGGCAATTAGCATGTACCAAGTTTGCCATCGCTTGATTGGAGGCACATTTATTTGATTAACCATCACTAACCACCCTGCGATCGCCATATTTGATCAGCAATGCAATCACAATTGTGACAGCAAGGATTAGAACCATGCTAATCGCCGATCCAAAACCTCGGTTACTACCTGCACCTAAAAATTGCAATTCTATAATTGAAGCGATCGTGCGACTACCGGGACCTCCCAAGAGCTGAGGATTAATGTAATCACTGAAACTAGAAATAGATACTAGAGCCGTTCCCGCAACGATTCCTGAAGATACCTGAGGTACAGTAATTTGCCAAAATGTTTGCCGAGAATTTGCCCCAAGATCAGCCGCAGCTTCTAGCAATCGCAGATCAAGGCGTTCCAGTGAGGTATAAAGTACTAAAACCATATAAGGCAGATAAGTGTAAATCATACCGATGATTACACCTTCGGCTTTATTTAAAACATTAATACCTGAGAGTCCAATAAAATTTAGAAAAGTATTTAATACCCCTGTAGGGCGCAAAATTGTAATCCAAGCGTAGGATCGCAATAATGAAGAAGTCCATAAAGGTAAAACAAATAGCAGTAATAAAATATTGCGCCAACGTTTAGGAGCAATTACCGCTAGCCAGTATGCCACAGGAAATCCTAGCACCAGACAAAATCCTGTGGTGATAATGGCATAAAGCAGCGATCGCCAAACGACGGTTAGGTAAATAAAGTTGCCGCCAACATACTCAAATACCCGCAGATAGTTTTCAAGACCAAACTCAGTTTTGCCAAGGGGGACAAGACTCTGGATGAAAATCAAAACTGTGGGAATGACCAAAAATGCAATCAGCCAAAAGCCACTTGGAAAAAGTAAAGCAAAAGGTTCTAGCCATTTCAGCCGTCTAGATTTTCGTTGGTTAGATTCAGAAGTATGGCTTACTGTCATCATTTTTAAAAGTAAAGCACTCGTGAGTCAATTCCTTGCGATCGCAGATATGTAGATACCGACTCCGCTAAGTCACGATTTTGATAAGCACCCGCATGGATATAGGTTCCACGCCCAGAATTAGTAAAAAATGCGTTAGGTACATATTGGCGCACCTGTGACAACACATATTGATTGGTTAATTTTGCTGGTACTGCGGTAATATACCGAAAGTTAGTATTTACAGTCTGTTGAGGTAATTGCTGAGCAGCAATTACCTCATTGGAGACTGGTTGCACTTCTCTAGATGGGAAGTTACCAGTTTGCTGTGGTACAGATGTAAAAACCTGTTGCTGTGTATCTGTTTGCAAACCTACGGTCTGAATATTTGGATTCTGCTGAATAAAAACCTGTTGGGGATTAGGTAATGCTGAAGTAGTTGGCGTGTCTGTAAAAGCTACTTGGACATTACTTTCCTTACCTCCAGAAGCTTGGAAATATTTTTGAGCCTGTATACCAGAGTTATTTAATGACCTTACCAGAAGATCAGCACTGGGCTCTGAATTAAATGTACCTGCCTGAACAACAGGTTGCCTATTAATTTTTGTTATAAAGGCTGCTGGTGAAACTGTACGAACTCTTTGTAATATTGCAGGATCATTACCTGAAACGAAAACGGTAAAGCGTGCCGAGGCAGACTGGGCGATCGCGAAGGAAGCGATCGCTGTAGTTCCGATGATACTAAACTTTTTGAGCCAATTCATAGGAGTACATCCCCATGCTTGAATGTAATAAGGGTATAAGTCTAACTTAACTAGATCAAGTGATGCATTTTCTAGTCAAAATTATTTGGTTTATTTAAGCATGTAATATAGCAAAACATAAAAACTAAATAGGGATGCTTCGCATTCCTATTTAATGAAATCAACAAATCTATAACTGTATGGAAAAAATTAAGACTGGTTTAAATATTACAATTTTTATCTTTTTAGCAGGTTTTATCGGTCTAGAGGTTTGGAATTTAGTAGCTCACTTTCTAAAGTCCTAGACAGTTAGAGGTGCTGCTTTGCAACACCTCTAACTGTCTAGGACTTTGGTGCAGCAGTCCGAATTTCTGAATAAAATTTTGATAACTGAATACGGGAGTTGCCAACATTTCCCTGTAGCACAGTTGCGACACGGAAACGTAAATTATGATTCCCATACCAAATTCGTTCTTCGATCGCCCCTTGATCAGTGACAGTATGAATGGTTAATGACTCATCTTTCCCAAACTTATAAACCCCTTTACCTTTTTCACTTAAGATTAAACCTGTGTAGGGTGTGGCAATATCATTGGGTACAGGTACTATCAAAGCGCTACCCTTAGGTTTAATACTACTTAATGATTCTTCTTCCCATGATGTCTCGATTGGATGCAGAACTGTTTGGGGATTGGTATCATATTTTTGGCAAATAGCAACTACTGATGGATGATCTATACTTAAAATATTTATCTCTATCAGAGCGCGAGAGTCATTACCATTTTCTTGACCAAATTGATGATCGCTGCGCTGCGATCGCCAACGACCGACAAAAAGTTCGAGAAACTGATGAATATCCATTAGGGCAAAGGCTGATAAAAAAGCTAATAAAAAAGCAAATATCATTTAATTCTGACACAAATCTTGATATTTATCGCGTCCGGGGGGATTCAAAACAAAAAGGGGCGCATAGCGCCCCTTTTTGTTTCAAGAGAGACTTGATTTAGTTCTTACGGTAAGGAACTAGCTTTTCGTAATCAAGATTTTGGGTAGAAATAACTCTTGGTGCAGCAGGAGGTGTCTTAAGACTACGAGCCAAGTTCAAGAACAAGGCTGGATCGCCTGCTCTTGGTGTTCTGTCGGCAGGAATATAGCCGCGAACCTGATTTTGCCAAATGATTTGAGGGAAGCCCAACTGTGCGCGATGGTAAGCTTCGTAGCGAGGAGACTTGATATTGAAAGGTACTTCACCAATTGACTGGCTAGGTAGAATCCGACGGCGTTGGTAAGGAAGGATATCGTCACCAAATGCCTCAAGATACTCGTCACTATTGATGAGTTCATCGATAAAGCCGACGATGCCTTTGGTCGCTACAACGATTGACCAAGCGATCTTTTCACGTTCACTATAAACATCACGACCGAGAACACGCTGTACACTTTGCTCTACGAAACGATAGTTGCTGTTTTTTTCGTAAAAGCTTCTTCTGTAGGTGTCGGAAAGCACTAGTCCACGCACAAACTGTCTAACGGTAAGATTGCCAGAGCGCAGCTGCGATTCTAGGGTGATTTCGCGATCTGCAGCAAAAGCATGGAAGAAAAGTTGACGATATGCAGCTTCAATCAAATCATCAAGCTCGGTTTTAGAGAGCAAGTTATTAGTAGTGTAGATGCGAGGTGTTTCATCACTACCGACTGTAAAACCAGCTACGCGAGTGTTTTGTGATGCTGGAGCGTATTCTAATAAAGGAAGCGCCACGTTTAAATCTCCAAATAATATTATCGAAAAGTTTTAAAAATACTTATTGTCAAATTTACCTCAGTTTCTAAGTTGCAAACAACCTAAAAACCAAAAAACTCACATTTTAGTTGTATTAAAATTTTTACCTTGTTTATGCCAACGTAGAAACCACAATACAATGAGTTTAGGTCTAAATAAGCTAAATAAAATTACAAGAGGTTAACCTCTTGTCAATGATAGGATAGGCGAAATTAGCTAGTTCTACTTGCTTCATATAAGTTTACCTTTTTCAACCCTTGAATGCCAGTTTCAGGCTCCCAATAGCTAGTTAAAACTGGCAAAATCCATTGAGTTAGAAGAATCTTAAACTCTTTTATATTTCACAAACAACAAGTAATCTTAATGACTTTTGCATATCGTAAGTTTGCCGATCGCTCTTGGAAATGGCGGGGCTATGAGATTGGTTATTGTGCTGAGGGATTAGAGATAAATCTAGATAAACCAGCAATAGTTCTGATTCATGGGTTTGGAGCTTCGGTGGGGCATTGGCGCAAGAATGTTGCAGTTTTGGCGCAAGGATTTAGGGTTTATGCGATCGATTTAATTGGTTTTGGCTCTTCGGCACAACCTAAGCCTAGTGAACTTGAGTATACTTTTGAGACTTGGGGGCAGCAAGTTGCAGATTTCGTCCGTGAGGTGGTGGGCGATCACTCCATATTAGTCGGCAATTCGATTGGTGCAGTAGTTGCTATGCAAGCGGCAATCTATGCACCTGATCTCATTACTAAAACAGTGTTAATTAATTGCTCGCTACGGTTATTGCAAGAACAAAATCAACTAGCTATGTCTTGGTTGAAGCGTGTCGGGGTAGGGTTTGTCCAAAATATTTTAGGGAATCGGGCGATCGCCAAATTATTTTTTGATCAAGTGCGTAAACCACGATCTGTAAAGCAAATTTTGTCGCAGGCTTACTTCAACAAAGACGCGATCACTGATGAGTTAATTGAAATATTAATTAAGCCTGCACAAAAGCCTAATGCAGTCGATGTGTTTATGGCTTTTGTGCGTTATTCCCAAGGTCCAAGACCTGAAGACTTATTGGCAATTTTGCCTTGCGACGCGATCGTGCTATGGGGCGATCGCGATCCTTGGGAGCCAATTGAAATGGGGCGATCGTCATTTACCAAGTTTTCATGTGTTAAAGAATTCATTGACTTACCCAATACTGGGCATTGTCCACAGGATGAAGCTCCCGAATTGGTCAATCCTATTCTATTAAGAAATTTTTCGGGCTAATTTGTCATTAATACTTAACAAAAATCCCCATAGTCAGCACAAACTTAACTGTAGCTTTAACAGTCCTTAACCTTGTGTTGACTGATGCAGTTTAGTATCGATCTTGTGCAGTTTAAACGATCAGTCAACCGTAACAGATTTAATCCCCACCAGATTTTTATGATGTCTAAAAAGAATATCAATCGTAGTGTTTTAACGTTTGTAGCAGGTGTTACATTAGCCACAACACTAGCATCCTGTAGCGGCGGCAGCGATACCAAACCAAGCGCAACCAGTGCGTCTAGCCCCGCCGCAACCCAAACAACGACTGCTAAAGAAGCCGCACCCGTAGCTTCTAAACTATCTGGAAATATCACTATTGATGGTTCTAGCACAGTTGCACCGATCAGCAAGGCTGTTGCTGAAGACTTTGCTAAATCAAATCCTGGCGTAAAGGTTCCTGTTGGTACAAGCGGTACTGGCGGTGGATTTAAGAAATTCTGTTCTGGCGATATTGACGTTGCTAATGCTTCTCGTCCAATTAAGAAGAAAGAAGCTGAAGATTGTCAAAAGGCTGGTGTAGAATTTGTCGAACTCCCTATTGCTGTTGACGGATTGACCTTAGTTGTCAACAAAGAAAATACTTGGGCAAAATGTTTGACCGTGCCTGAACTCAAGAAAATGTGGGAGCCTGATGCCGAAGGCAAGATTACCACTTGGGATCAAGTTCGCCCTGAATTCCCCAAAGAAACCATTGCTCTATTTGGTGCTGGTGCTGACTCAGGTACATTTGACTACTTCACCGAAGCGATCAACGGTAAGGCAAAGACCATTCGCAAAGACTATCAGCCTAGCGAAGATGACAATATCACTGTTAAGGGTGTTCAAGGCGGCAAAGGCGCGATGGGCTTCTTTGGAGTTTCTTACTTTGAAGAAAATGCCAAGAAGCTAAACGCTCTTGAAGTTGATGGTGGTAAAGGTTGCGTCGCACCTACTTCTGAAAACATTAACTCGGGCAAATATTCTCCTTTGTCTCGTCCTCTGTTCATCTACGTCAGCAAGAAAGCTCTAGCACGTCCTGAAGTCAAATCTTTCATTGAGTTTTACTTGAGCAAAGATGAAAAGCTGGTTAAAGAAGTAGGTTACGTTCCCCTTCCTGGTAATGCTCTTGCAAAGGTAAAAGAACGTTTCGCCAAAGCCTCTTTAGGTTCAACCTTTATGGATGCTCCTGCTGGCGTTTCCGTTGCTGAGTTGTTGGCAAAAGACCTGAAATAATATTTGAGGCTAAATTAGCCCTCCTCTCTAAAAAGTATGATGAGGAGGGCTTTCATCTTTTATTTGTGCGGTTAGGAAACTTTAATGTCAAATTCTGTGAATAATCCTGAACCCGATTCACTCGATCTATATCAACGCCGCGATCGCAATATTCGTGAAAGCGCTATCGGCTATGCTTTACTCGTTGCAGCCTCGATTTCGGTGTTGACAACGGTGGCGATCGTTTATGTACTTGCTTCAGAAACAATTAGCTTTTTTGGCAAGGCTAGCATTGGTGAGTTTTTATTTGGTAAAACCTTGGCAAATGGTAGTTATAGCTGTAGTTGGACACCACAGTTTGCCGATAAAAGTTTTTGCGTATGGCCAACAGTTAATGGCACATTGATGGTGGCACTAATTGCGATGATCGTCGCAACGCCTCTAGGACTAGCTACTGCCATTTATCTATCGGAATATGCCACTCCAAAGTTGGGTAAATTTTTACGTCCAGTGATTGAGTTGCTAGCAGGTGTGCCAACGGTTGTATATGGCTATTTTGCACTGACATTTATTACCCCAATCCTTAGCAAGTTGATTCCTGGACTACAGGGTTTTAATGCTCTCAGTGCGGGTTTAATCATGGGTGTGATGATTGTGCCGACGATCGCCTCGATTAGTACTGATGCGATGCGTGCAGTGCCGATATCTTTACGTGAAGCAGCCTATGGGCTTGGCTCGACGAAAAAGGAAGTCTCAACAAATGTAGTATTTCCCGCCGCCTTATCGGGTATCTGTGCCGCGATCATTTTGGGTATATCTCGCGCTGTTGGTGAGACAATGATTGTAGCGATCGCGGCTGGTCAAAGACCAATTTTGACCCTCGATCCTAGGCAAACAGTTGGAACGATGACAGCCTATATCGCTCAGGTTGCCAAAGGTGATTCTCGAGTCGGCAGCGTTGAATATGAAGCCCTTTTTGCCGTTGGGATGACGTTATTTTTGATTACGCTTCTTCTCAATATTATTAGTAAGCAAATTAGCAAGCGTTTCCAAGAAACCTATGAGTAAAGTTTCAGACATGTTAGATAGGTTTGAAGGGCAATCTAGCGAGTCAAAATTTGACCCGCAATTGGAATCTCGACAATTATGGGGAAAGGTATTTGCAGGCTTTTGCATTTTTGCGACCTTACTTGGTTTGGTTGTCCTCGCCATATTAATTTTCAATGTTGTTAAAGATGGCTCTAGCCGTCTTAATTGGGATTTGTTTCAGTTATACCCTTCCCGTCGTCCTTCTGAGTCTGGATACAAAGCAGCAATTCTAGGCTCCGTTTGGATGCTTACTTATGTATTGTTGATGGTAATTCCCATTGGAGTTAGCTCAGCAATTTACTTGGAAGAATATGCCAAGAAAAATTGGTTTACCGAGTTAATCGAGTTAAATATTTACAACTTAGCTGGCATTCCCTCGATTATCTATGGTCTATTGGGCTTGGGGCTATTTGTCCGTGGTATGTATAGTGGTCGTGCTGTATTAGTCACAGGCATTTTGACAATTACCTTGTTGATTTTACCGCCTGTAATTGTGATTTCTAGAGAGGCAATCCGCGCTGTACCCCAGTCTGTTCGCCAAGCTTCCTATGGGGTTGGCGCAACTAAGTGGCAAACAATTCGCCATCATGTTTTACCTGCGGCCTTGCCAGGGATTTTAACGGCAGTGATTATCTCTACCTCAAGAGGTATTGGTGAGACTGCCCCGATTGTGGTTCTTGGTGCGGGTACAGTTCTCTTCGATCCCAAAGCTTCACCTATCAACTTTGGATCTTTATTCAGTGGTAGAATAGCGGATGTATTTAACGATACATTATGGTCAAACGATAACTTTTTTTCAGTTCTGCCATACCAAATCTATGAATGGGTTGGCGATCCTAAAGCAGAATTTCAGGTATTGGCTTCGGCGGGGATCGTCGTGCTACTGCTCTTGGTTTTAGGGATGAATTTAATCGCCATTTCCCTACGCAGTCGGGCAAAGTAACTCAATGTGTTTTGAAAGAAAAAATCTAACTAATTTAGGATTTTACAATGAACTTAAGCAATAGTAGTTCTACCGACAATCAGGCAATCTTGAGGGTTGAAGACGTTAACGTGTTTTATAGCTCTAACTTCCCCGCAGTTGCAGGGGTTAATCTAGAGATTTTTAAAAATCAAATTACCGCTTTTATTGGACCTTCGGGTTGTGGTAAAAGTACGATTTTGAGATGTTTTAATCGTCTGAACGATTTGATCGAAGGCGCAAGAGTTAAGGGCGGAATTTATTTTAATGGCCATAACCTTTACGATCCCAAGATCGACCCTGTGGCAGTGCGGCGTCAGATTGGTATGGTGTTTCAACGTCCTAACCCTTTCCCAAAATCTATTTACGAAAATATTGCCTTTGGTCCACGCATTAATGGATTTAAGGGCTCTAAAAATGATATGGATGACTTAGTTGAGAAGTCATTGCGATCAGCGGCGATTTGGGATGAGGTCAAAGACAAACTCAAAGAAAGTGGGTTAGCTCTCTCTGGTGGACAACAACAGCGTTTATGTATTGCCAGAGCGATCGCCGTTGAGCCACAGGTAATTTTGATGGATGAGCCTTGTTCTGCGCTTGATCCGATTTCTACGCTTCGTATCGAAGAGTTAATGCAAGAGTTAAAGCAAAAGTTTACGCTTGTAATCGTGACTCACAATATGCAGCAAGCTTCGCGATCAGCTGATATGACAGCCTTCTTTAATACTGAGCTTAGCGAAACTGGTAAGCGCACAGGTAAATTAGTAGAAATTGATCGCACTTCAGTAATTTTCAGCAGCCCTAAGCAGGTCGCTACTGAGGAATATATTAGTGGCAGATTTGGATAAAAAACATAAAAGGCATCGCTTTGGGATGCCTTTTATGTTTTATCCCCGAAATGCATTCTGGCGTGAAGCTAATCTGGCTTTACCAGATGCTGCCCATTCTTGCAAAACTTGAATCTCTTGCTGAGCAGTCTGAGCCAATGGCACAATTTGACTAGCAGCTTCGAGAATATCATCGTTGGTGAAGTCGCGATTTTGACTAAAGCCGATGTGCATGGCTTCAATAATTCCTTGCTCGATTTCTGCCCCCGAAAATTCTGGCGTTTCGTAGGCAAGGCGGTCAATATCGTAGGCACGAATATTGTGCGGACGGTATTTGCTCAGATGTACTGAAAAAATCTGCGATCGCTCCTCTTGATTGGGCAATCCCACAAAAAATACCTCATCAAATCTGCCTTTTCGTAATAGTTCAGGTGGCAAAGTGCGAATATTATTGGCAGTCGCTACTACAAATACTGGGGAAGTCTTTTCTGCCATCCAAGTTAGGAATGTTCCGAATACACGATTTGTAGTTCCTGAATCACCGCGACCATCTACTCCTGCGAAGGCTTTATCGATTTCATCAATCCATAATACGCAGGGAGAGAGAGCTTCTGCTAACTGAACCATTTGGCGGGTGCGAGATTCACTTTCGCCAACTAACCCTGCGAACAGACGACCAACATCAAGGCGTAGTAGGGGTAAATGCCAATGATGGGAAATCGCCTTGGCAGTGAGCGACTTGCCCGTGCCTTGAATCCCTGCCAGCAATAACCCGCGTGGATGGGGTAAGCCATATTTACGAGCGCGATCGCTGAAAGCACTACCTCTCCGTAATAACCACTCTTTAAGATTATCTAAACCACCAATATCGCTAATTTCCGTAGTTGATGGATAGAATTCCAAAATCTGAGTCTGGCGAATACTTTGGCGTTTTTCTTCGAGAATGAGTTCTACATCGTCAGCATGTAAGCGACCATTTTCGGCGATCGCCTTGGCTAATACACGTCTAATCCTTTCTAGAGATAAGCCTTGACCAGCGCGTACTAAATCGTTGATCGCTTTTTTATCTAGTTGAATATCATTATTGGAATTAGCCGAACTTGCGATTTGTTCAATCTCAGTTTTTAGCTCATTAGGGTTAGGAAGTGGAAATTCTAAAATCGAGAAAAATTCACTGAGACTATCGGAAATATTAATCTGGGGAGCGATTACAATAATGTTTTGAGATTCACTCTTAAGCCTACGAGAAAGGTTTTTGAGCTTACGCGCGATCGCCACATCCTCAAAAAAGCGATCGAAGTCCCGTAATACAAAAACTGCACTTTTAGGAATCTTATCAACAAATTCTAAGGCTTGCAAAGGATTGCGCTTTCCCATTCCTGCATCCGTAGGATTAGATTGATATCCATCAACAAAGTCCCATATAAATATGCTGCGCCCCAAAGATTTTGCGACATTGGTAATTATGGCTTCAACTCGTTCTTCTTCGGCAGAAGGTATATAAATCAAAGGATAACGTGCGCGAAGTGTCAGATTTAATTCGGCTTCAAAATTCATGAATAAATTAGCTCCTCATTTAAGTTTACTTCTACATCTGTTAGGGCATCGCAACGCATTAATCATAAACGTTAAAAAAGTGCGTTATAACGTATGTTAAAAGGTCGGCGATTGCACTAGATTTTATAGCGATCGCATTACAAAATATTTTTGTGATATACAATCTATATCCAATTAATGTATAATCAGTTGCAGGTTGTACGTATGTCAGATTATGGCACGTAAAAAGTCTGATGATCCCCTAGACATTACGCCCACTGAGGAGATGGTGCTATATGCGGTACGCGATCGCAAGCTTTATTGTTTAGAAATTATTGATGCGATCGGAAAAGCCAGTGGTGGCAAGCGCAAGATCGAGTTTAGTTCGCTATATCCCACGCTGAAGAGGCTTGAGAAAAAGGGTTTTGTGACTTCGCGGTGGGGTGATGAAACTCCAGAGGAGCTAACTGGCGCAAGACGGCGTTATTATGTCATTGCGGGAGAGGGTAATCGCGCTCTTAATGCTAAGGAACTGTTTTTAAGTGGGTTGAGATCTATCATGGCGATCGGGGGGATCTAGCAGTGAATATCTCATAAGAAGTATTCAAGTCAATATTTAGTTACAGGAGCAGTAACTATTGTAGGAATCCTATTCATTTTCATCATGGCATCTTCTATTGATGAACAGAAAAATTTGCTTCATCAATAGAAGATGCCCAAAACCAAGTTTTTATTCTCGCTACTCGCAGAACAAAGAGATAAGGGAAAAGGAAAAAATTTGTAATGCAGATACTGTAGGAGTTTAGCATTTGCGATAAGCAGGAGCCGATGAATATCTGACAAAACCAGTTAAACTTGCTAATTAATAGCTATTATCAAACAACAACTTAAAAGTTATTTGTCTATCTGCCTAGAACATGAAAGATAATTCTTCTATTTTAATTATTGATGATGAGCCGAATAATTTTGATGTGATTGAGGCTCTTTTAGATAGTGAAAATTACGATCTCAATTATGCTTCTAGTGGATATAAAGCATTAGAGAGATTAGAAATATTTCAACCTGATGTCATCTTGTTAGATGTAATGATGCCTGAGTTAAATGGAATAGAAGTTTGTAAAAGAATTAAAGCAAATCCACTGTGGAAATCGATTCCGATCATTATGGTCACAGCCTTAACTTCTAAGGAAGATATGGCGCGATGTCTAGATGCTGGCGCAAGTGATTTTGTGAGTAAGCCCGTTAATGGATTGGAGTTAAGGGCAAGAATTAAATCAATGATTCGCATTAAGCAACAGTATGATGATCTGCAAATGCTATTACAGAAGCAAGAAGATATGGTACATATGATTGTGCATGATTTACGCAATCCCCTAACGACGATCTTGCTTTCTGCCGATCTTTTAAGCGATCCATCTTCCCCTGAAAGCCGTAAGCCCGAAAAAGTTGAACGAATTGTGCGAGGAGCGCATCGTCTGCAATCTCTCATTGATAGTTTGTTACTAATGGCGAAGATACAAGCAGGAAAGATGGTTCTTAAATATACAAGTGGCAATCTTAATCAAATGTGTTTATCTCTAATTGAAGATTTTGAGGCGCTCGCTACCCCAAAGAAATTGGAATTATGTCTGAATTTACCAGAATATAAGCTTGTCAATCTCGATTTGTCAGTATTTCGGAGGATTCTCGATAATTTACTATCCAATGCAATTAAGTTCTCTCCAGCTAATAGTAAAATAATCGTTAGTGTTGAATATCCTGAAACAGGAGGGGTAAATATTAGCGTGGCAGATATGGGGGTAGGGATTAGTGAAGATATAAGGTCTATAATTTTTGAAAAATATGAGATTGGTAAGGTTATACCTAATACACCACAGTTGGGTTTAGGTTTAGCTTTTTGTAAGTTAGCGATCGAGGCTCATGGTGGTAGTATTACTGTGCTGAACAACGAACCGCATGGTTCAATTTTTACTATTTCCATTCCGTAGACATATAGTTATGTCGCAAATCGCCAACTATATGTCTACGGAATGAGTTGATACAGGCTTCGGCTTCGCTCAGCCAGCGCGAACTGATGGCTGAGCGAAGCCGAAGCCACAAATAACTTAGAGTTGCTATATATGTTTTAAGCAACATGAGACGCATTACTGCCATGTTTTACGAAATGCTTCAACAACGCGATCCATACCGACTGATCGCGATGCTTTGAAGAGAATCCGATCGCCGCTTTCTACTTTTTGTAAGAGAGTTTGGGTAATGTCGTCGTAGGAATGGCAGGCGATCGCATATTTTAGAGAACCATTTGCCCCAGCAAGAATTGCATCAGCCTCACCATCTGCCAAAATGATCGCCCCTTCTATTCCCAATTGGCTGATTGTTTTACCGACTTCTTGGTGTAACTGAGCGGACATATCGCCCAATTCTTTCATCGTGCCAAGGACTGCCCAATGACGTTTAGCAGGCATATCCGAGAGTTGTCGCAACGCCGCCAGCATTCCCTCTGGTGAAGCGTTATAGGTTTCATCGAGAATGGTCACATTCTGAGGTAATTGATACAATTGCGCTCTCCCAAAGGGAAGATCTAATTTGCCAATTCCTTGGATTGTTTGCTTCCAATCAAGATTTAGAGCTTTGAGAACTGCTAAACCTGCCAAAAAATTTAAGGCATTATGACGACCGGGTAAGGGTAACTCCCATGTGAAACTATCCACATGTAAGTGATCGCCAATTAATTCGCCGTTAACATCACCGATTCCTAATCCATAGGTAATCGTTTTACCATGCCATACCTTATTAGCGGTTTCTAATAAGAGGGAATTACTAGCATTGAGAACAGCAGTGCCATCCTTAGGAGTATCCGCTAACAGTTCACATTTTGCTTGGGCGATCGCTCCCCGCGAACCCAATCTACCAATATGCGCCGTTCCTACATTAGTAATCACGCTTACCGTCGGTAAAGCTGTCTTTGCGAGACGCTCGATTTCACCTAAACCGCGCATGCCCATTTCCACTACTACAAAGTCATGTTTCTCAGAGGCGATCGCTAGTAGGGTTTGAGCAACGCCAATATCATTATTGTGATTTGCTTGACTTTTATGTACTTGCTTATGGGGTGTAACATAGCAAGCCAACATACTAGCAATGATTTCTTTTGTCGTTGTTTTACCGACTGAGCCTGTTACCGACACTATGGGGCGTAAAAACTGCGATCGCCACCACCTTGCCAGATCCTGATAAGCGGAGAGTGTATTGCTAACTGCGATAATAGGCAAACCCTCTGCCGATGCTGAATTTGCCCATTCGTGACTGACGATCGCCGCCACTGCACCCTGCGCGATTGCAGTAGCGACAAATCCATGACCATCAAAATTTTCGCCTGTTAATGCCACAAACAACTCGCCAGCCTTAATCTTGCGACTATCGGAAACAACCCCCCTAATTTCCGTGGTTGCTTGGGTATTTTTATCAATATTCGCTACTGTTGCTGATGTAATGGCGATCGCTTGGCTAATCGTACAAATGAAGGTCATGCTGGGTTTTTTCTGTTCTTAGCTGTTCTGTACTTAAAAATATATTTTATGAATAAAAGTTAAAAAATCGGGAAATGTTTATTCGTAAAATATATCTTAAGCTTTATTATTATCAGGCTTATGGCAGCAGATCACCAAATTGATAAAAGCTTTTATGGCAAATCTTATTTGAATCTAGGTGATCTTGTTAGCGGTGGTTTGCGCCGCTAACAAAAATATTTAATGCAAATTAATGCAATCCTTTTAATTGACGCACAAGATGAATAATTTCCGGCAAAATTAGTTGCTCGATCGCTAGTTTTACCGCATTACTCGAACCAGGGAGCGAAAATACTAATTTCCCTCGATAGATTCCTGCCTCTGATCTTGAGGCGATCGCCCTAGAGCCGACCTCTTGCCAACTCAGATATCGAAACATTTCCCCAAAGCCTGGTAGTGTCTTCTCAAGCAAAGCTGCGATCGCGTCGTAAGTGGTATCTCGTGGTGCAATCCCCGTCCCACCATTAAGAATAATTGCATCAAGATCGGCGATCTCCACTAACTTATGCATCTGTTCGCGAATCTCATCGGGTTCATCTTTGACTAGGGTATAGAATTCAAGAATATGCCCTGCATTTGTCATTGACTGTTTGATAAAGTTACCGCTTTTATCAGTTTCAGGCGTGCGGGTATCACTGACAGTAATCACCGCAAAATGGACTTGGTGAGAAGGTGGATCAGGGCAAGGATTTTGAGAAGGTTTCATAGTTTTTAGTCTAGTATAACCTTATAGATTTCGCTGGTATTTTACCATGATTACCTGCTTCGACCTCTGAGTGGATTTGAGTTTGATAAATTTGATAAATTAGATCGCCTCGTTGGGCAAATTCTTCTTTGCTATAACGTGGTTGAGGGACTGCCATCTAGATCCTTATCTGGGATTATAACTGACCAGAAACTTCTCGGAATAGATTGCTTCTATTAAGTAGCTAGGCAGAAGAAAAGTTAAGATAAAAATGTACAGAGACACGTCAAAAAGATGCCCGCAGCCCTAAAGATAAAACTGAGTCTAGAAGAAGACAAAAGACTGCTAGAAAACTGCTCTGAGATGAATCCCATTGAATTGGAGTGGTTGCATTTAAAGCGTGACCATCTTTCTGGGCAAATGTTTGACTCTGAGGATAATTTAATGTGGGGTATTGAAGATGCTCTTCTTTCCCGCTACAATTCTCTTGGCTTTGATACTTCCTATTTTGAGTTTTCTTATGCCTAGCTACTTATCAGCGACAAGAGTGACGTTCATGCCAATCACAATGAAGCAAACAACAGTGCTTTGAGAAGGAGATGTAGCGCTTATCGCCGTAGACAAAACCTGTATGCTAAGAATACCGAAGGATTGCAACGAGCAGTCACGGTGCAACGCTTAGTTCACAACTGGGTAAGACCTCATGTGGGCTTAGGAAAGAACAAGACT
>CALRWX020000040.1:0-32983 GCA_943371975.1 Pseudanabaena sp. UWO311
TATAAACGCTCAGCTTTCAATCGCCATCTCCTTGAACGCTTTATTTCCCTGTTAGATTTAGACCTTACTTCAATTAAATTACACCCTAATTTCCACAAACTTTGTAACTACGGCTCCATCTCTGCCCCAATTTGTCCGTAGTATTGTTACCCATACATTTTAAATAACACAAATAGAAGAAAAAATAACAGCTAAATTTGTTTGTTTTATACTAATCTAATATAGATAACTTAGTGCCATTCTTTATCAACATAACAATCGGCGCGTGTTTCGAGCGATATCAGATCATAGTTTATACCTGATTTGTAATCGATCGCTAAGTCATATCGTCCGCGCTGATAAACCTGATCCACTAAAACTTGCAGGTCTAGTGTTGGTTCTAATTCACCTAAGCGTAGCGGAATAGAGAAATTAGGAATGCGATCGCGAATTGAAAATGCATATAAATCAGCCGCAGGGCGATCATGACTGCGACTGACCAAAATATGATAATCAGACGCAGGAAGTTGTCCTTGTAAAAAGGATGGATTAGTTCTTAAGAGATCAATTTCCACAAAATGAGTTTGGGTTTGTAAAACTCGCCTTCTTTTGCGGAGATAAGCTTCACGTCCCTCACCTGTCTTTTTGTTTTTAGGAGAAAGTATCTCGATCGCAGTGATCACTTTTCCAGTTTGGACTTCACGAATTTCTAGATAACGTTCGCTAACTTCCTCATAGGTTGGCAAGAGAATGCGAGTTGGGGCGATCGCTGCGCGTTCGACAACTGCGGTTGCACTATCTTTTTCGCTGCTTGTTTTACTTCGACTCAGCAAAGAAACATCTGGTATCCCAATTAGCAGATCGTCTCCCGTTTCATCACTCCAATAAGTACGCTTCTCGATTTCAATACGATAGTCTTGGCTAATAGTTTCAGCGAGGACATCAGCGATCGCCACAATTAATCGACTATGCACAGCCGACCATAGTTCAGGATTTTCTAAATAAGGATTCATGCCAGGAAAGGGGGAGGGCATTTATTGGCATCCTCTTATGTATCTGTAATTTTCTGGTAGAGCTTAGAAGAAATTCTAACACGCTCCTTATGCATACTTGGCGGTATAGCTGCGAGCGATCGCATCACATCTCTCGTTATCAGGATCGCCAGAATGTCCTTCTACCCAATGCCAGCGAATATTAGAAGAATTTAGAGGATCAAGTTGTTGCCAAAATTCTTGATTTTTGACGGGCTTATTATCCTTAGTTTTCCAACCATTCTTTTTCCAACCCTTAATCCATTTAGTAATCCCATCAAGGACATATTTGCTATCGGTATAAAGATCAACAGGGGTGGATTGTTTGTGAGATGCGAGAAATTCTAAAGCGGCGATCGCACCTTGCAATTCCATTTGGTTATTGGTCGTTTCGCGGATACCTCCACCGATTTCTTTGGTACTACCATCAGAAAAATGAACGACGACTCCCCATCCCCCCGGACCTGGATTTTTAGAACAAGCACCATCGGTATGGATGCTAATAATTTTAGGCTTTTCAGAATTTGATGATTGATGATTAATGCTTGATGTTTGAGAATCGTTGACTACTTTGACTTTTAGGCTGGTTTTGGGTTGATCTTCAGGTAATGGTTCTAGCTTGATTGTAGGATTTACGGTACTAACAGAACTAATTTGACCCCGCGATCGCACAATTTCGACAGCGACTGAACCTAAGAAGTTAGGAATTGGTGGATGCTTAATGATTTTGACTTCGACCTGCTCAATTTTTATATCTTCAAGGAGGACTTCCGAGATCGCCCCAGCTAATCTTTCAATTAATTTGAATTTCTGAGTTTGAATTAATGTTTCAATCTTCCGAATACAAGATATGTAATTGACAGTGTCTTCGATGTCATCACTTTGAGTGGACTTCTCAAAATCAACCCATAGAGTTGCATCAACCTCAAACCATTGACCTAGCACATTCTCTTCGGGTAAATATCCTACATATCCATAAGCTTTTACGCCTTTTAGGTGAATTTTGTTGAGAGTTTTGCTTATCGTCATAGTTTTGTATTGTGCCTTCTAGTTATTGTACCGTGAAGACATTATTCAAGTCTTGCTAATTAGCCAAACAAAAAATGGCTGCGCCATTTTTTGTTTGGCTAATTGAGATTTTTATTTTTTGTGTTTTAACTAAATAGTCAATAGGTGGATCACCTATTATGTTGATATTGAATTAAGGCGATGTTTTTGGGATGCACGTAGCGACAAAAACATTGCAGTACGGGACTAATACTCAATAGTTTAGAGAGGATTGTATGTCCATACCAGAATCAGAACTTCCCCATAAGGCAGGCAGAGCGGCTCAGGCTGGAGTAATTCTCGCAAGTGCCAAAATTGCGGACAATCTTGCCCTTGCTTCTAGTATTACGATCGCCTTACTTGTGGGGATCGTATTTTCATTAGTGACTGCCACAATTTTTATTGTCAATAGTCCAAATCCGATCCTTGGATTCGGAACTGCGGTAATTGTCACAATTATCGTTAATGCGATCATTTTCTTTGTATCACCTTGGATCATGGATTTGACCCAAGGCTGTCTCTATCACACCCGATGGGTCAGGATCGAAGAAATCGAGCGCCTCAGCCCCGAATCAGCCCATGCGATTCGCCGCATATGCAATCTCAAGAAAATTACTCAGCCACGCTTGGGAATTATTGATGATAATAACCCTACGGCTTTTACCTACGGGGCCTTGCCCAATAGCGCCCGTCTCGTAGTCAGTGCAGGTTTGTTTAAATATCTTGATGATGACGAAGCAGCAACTGTTTATGCTCATGAACTAGGGCATATCGTACATTGGGATTTTGCGGTGATGACCGTTGCTTCGACCTTGGTACAAATTACCTATCTGCTCTATGTCACCATTCGCGAGATTGGCAAAAAAGTTAATGATGATCGGGTAGAAAATGCCGCCGCGTTTACTGCTTTTGTTGCCTATGGCTTCTATATCGTTGGTACATATTTACTACTTTATCTATCGCGGTCTAGAGAATATTTCGCCGACCATTTCGCAGCAGAGCAAACAGGTAATCCCAATGCCTTATCACGTGCTTTGGTAAAAATTGCCTATGGTATCGTCCAAGAGACTGAACAATCGAAGGAACCAAGCCGTTTGATGCAGGGTACTCGTGCTCTTGGAATTTATGATGCTAAGGCGGCGGCGACGACTGGCACAGCCTATCAAATTTCCTCTTCGCCCGAAAAAATTGGTCGTCTATTTCTCTGGGATTTATTCAATCCTTGGGGTTGGTGGATGGAGCTAAACTCTACGCATCCCCTGACTGGTAAGCGAGTTCGCGCTCTCAGTAACTATGCAGAGCAGTTAGGCTTGGATATGGAATTTGACATGGGGCATGTAGTTGCAGAAGGTAATCGCCTTGATAAAAGCCGCCTCTATGGAACTTTCTATCAAGATATTCTGCTCTATAGTGCTGAGCTGATCGCTATTATTCTCGGCTTAGCGATCGGCGCAGTTCTGGTTAACAGCATTGGCGGCTTAAAGGCATTTGTGGCGATTCCCTTACTATTGCTAGGTTCTGTGATGCTCTTTAAGCGATCGATTATGTATCCCAGTTCCCAAAATGCTGCTGCAACTGACGTAATCACCCTGATGTCCGATGCCTATGCTAGTCCTTTGCGTGGTCAACCTGTGCAGTTAGAAGGAACTCTGATCGGTCGCGGTGATGCGGGTTATGTATTTGGCTCTGACCTGAAGTTACAAGACAAGTCGGGCATGATGTATTTGCTCTACGCCTCGCGTTGGGGACCGCTAGGGAATTTTTTCTTTGGCATGAAGCGTGTTCAAGGATTAATTGGTTCTGAGACTAAGGCTAAGGGTTGGTTCCGTCGTGGTATTGGTTCTTGGATGGATTTGGAACTTCTATCTAGTGCCAACGGTAACAAGGTTTCTAGCCATCCCGCCTTTTGGGGCTTAGTCTGGGCAATTATCTTTTTAGTAATTAGCACTTTGTTATTTTTAGTTAAATAGGTTGGTTAAGAGGGTGCTTTGCCCCCTCTTAACCAACCTAGGCACTGGTCAGTTAAGGCATACTGTACATCTATAAATTGCTAATAGGGGGGCATTTCTAAGGCGATCGCCCCCAATTTACCTTTACGGAAATCATACAAAATCAGCCTCGCCACCTTATCTAAATCGCCTTGAAATTTATTTAAATCTGCAACTTGATGAATATATTCAATCCCTGAAGTTACAGTCGCTGGATCGATGATATATCGGCTACTCAATTTGGCATTAAGCTGTATCAACAAATCTACAGCTGCCGCCGCTACTAATACATTGTCGTAAGCTGCTTGTCCGATATCGTCACAAATAGCCAATTTTAAAGCGGCTTCTTGATCATGTAATAGCGGTGGAATTACACCGGGGGTATCTAGCAACTCAATTTCATTGGAAATTCTGATCCAGCGTAACTGGCGCGTTACCCCTGGTTTATTGGCGCTCGCAACTACTTTTTTCTTGAGCAAACGATTTATCAATGCTGACTTACCAACATTAGGAAAGCCCACGACTACTGCTCTAACAGGACGTGGTAACATTCCTCTCCCTTTTCTTCTTTCATTAACCTTTTCCCCTGCTACCTGAGCTGCTTTCAGTAGATCCACCATGCCTTTGCCCACCTGAGCATCGGTGAAGTATGCCATGCGATCTTGCTCGGTAAACCAACGTGTCCATTGCGATTTTGCCGTTGAGGAGATGGCATCAATGCGATTGCACACAAGAATATGTGATTTTCCTTCCACCCATTTTTCGATTTTCGGGTGCTTACTAGACATCAAAATACGTGAATCACGCACTTCAATGACCACGTCTACCAATTTTAGTTGTTCTAACAACTGCTTTTCAGCTTTGGCGATATGACCTGGATACCACTGAATTGGGCTTGCCATAGGAAAATAATACGGAGAAGGAGTATTTTTAACTATATACTCTTGTTAAGATATTAAGAAATATTAAGATCAGCCTTTAGCTAACAGTTTATTACCAAAAGGATAGCATCGGCGGCACTTTGTGCCATCTATTCCTATTCCTAAAAACCAATTTAATTTTTAATAAAAATCATGATTAAGCCCAATCAACAGATATCGACACAGAAATTTATACGGCTTATAGGGCGATTTGGTGTGATCGCGATCGCTTTATTTCTACCCCTAGCGATCACCTTTACTCATATTACTGAAGCTCATGCCTATGAAGCCCCAGAGCTATTGCCAGAAAAATATACAAATGTGATTGATCTTGGAAAATTTTTGACTGATTCTGAGGAATTGGCGCTCGATCAAAAATTAACTAAGTTTGAAGAAAGTACGGGTTGGAAATTGCGTGTTTTAACACAGGTAGATCGTACCCCCGGTCGAGCAGTTAAAGACTTTTGGGGATTAGACGATCACAGTGTGATGCTAGTTGCAGATTCACGCGGGCGTAATTTATTGAATTTTAGCGTTGGTGATGAAGTTTATCCATTGCTATCACGAGGTTTTTGGATTGAACTACAATCGCGCTACGGCAATCAATTTTATGTGCGCGAACAGGGCTATGACCAATCAATTTTGTCATCAATTAATGCGATCGCTAATTGCCTAGAGCAAGATGGTTGTGCTGTCGTCCCCGGAATCCCACAAGAACAATGGGTTCTCACCTTAATTACTTCTATTGTCGGCGGCTTAGTATTTGGCTTTGCAGGTCATCCTCGTAAAGATGGAGAGATCTTTGCTTGGAAATGGGCGCTAATTTTCACACCACTTTGGGGAATGTTGTTTATCTCCTTTGGCTTAGGTCCAGTTCTCACACGCACTAATGAGTGGGTTCCCATTGTGCGGAACGTAGCTGGTTTTGTAGGAGGTGCAGTGATTGCATATCTCATTCCTTCACCAAAACGTAATACACCATCAACCGAAACGAGATAATAACAAAACTATGCCGCGCAAAGCGCGGCATAGTTTTGTTAAATTTCTTTGCCAAGAATGCTTAAACTTTGTTCAGTACCATCTAATTCAGCAATGTGTGGTAAGAAGCCCCATTCTTTAAAGCCAAAGCTACCAAACAAACGGTGACTAAAGACATTGTGAGCAAAGACAAAGCCCACTAGTTTAGAAATATTTAGCTTGGGACATTGGGCGATCGCATAGTCTAGTAATTTTTTGCCAATGCCTTGACCTTGATAATTAGGATCGATATAAATACTGACTTCGGCAGTTTTGTGATAGGCGGGGCGACCGTAGAACATTTGTAAACTAAGCCAGCCAACAATCTGTTCATTTTGATCGCTGTGAATATCGTGACTACCAATAGTCATCACCCAAACAGGATAGCGATCGCCATGCGATCTAAACCAAGCGCGGCGGCTCTCGACGGAGATCGGTTCGAGGTCGGCAGTGGCAAGACGACTTGGGATCGCCGCATTATAAATCTCAATAATTGCGGGTAAATCTTTCTCTACTGCCGACCGAATTTGCATAGTGCCATACTCCTGAAATAGTATAGATAATGTGAAAGTAATACTTTGCGATACTTTCACATTATCGGGTTATGAAAGCATTGGATTTGAATTTATCGTCAATAAAAGTGACGCTCTTGAATTTTAGTTTATGATTGAAAGGCTAATCATCTGTGCGTTATGGAATTATTTGCTGGGTTACTCACGACGATTCTAGGTATAGCTGGCGCACCCGGAATTGCGATCGATAAAATCGCAACGGACTTTTTGCGTGGGCAAATTGTACGAGCAGATGCTTTAGAAGTGCGTGTAGATAATGCTCCTAACTATCAGATTTTATTGGGTAATGTCGATCGCATTCGGGTCGCAGGTCGTGGGGTCTATGTTTTAGATTTTCTGCGAATTGATCAAATTGATCTAGAGACTGATCCGATTAGTATTGATATCAATGGGTTGCAATCTGGCAAAATTGTCTTGCGTCGTCCATTGCAGGCAGCCGTGAGGGTAGTTTTACTTTCTACAGATATCAATACTGCTTTGCGATCGCCAAGCATTCAATCTTCCTTTAAAAGCCTCAGCATTGACATTACGGGAACTAATCGGAATCCTGAAATTCTTGATTTAATCAATCCAGAAGTCACTTTTTTAGAAAGCAATCGGATTCGCTTAGCTGCAACATTGCAGTCACAGCCTAAACCAACACAACCAAAACCTACTCAGCTAAAGGTGTCAGTTAATGCGGAATTGAAGACCATCGGCGGAACAAAATTACAAATTGTGAATCCTCGCATTGAATTGGAAGGAACACCTGTTCCCGAAAAAATTGCCCAAGCTTTTGCCCAAGGTTTAAATAAAGTGTTAGATTTGCGTCAATTGGAAAGTAAGGGAATTACAGCACGAGTTCTCAAACTAGAATTCACGGAAGGAAAAATGCAGGTAATCGGTTTTGCCAAAATGGATTCTCTTCCTAACCAATAAAATCAATTAAAATCAATAAACATGAGTCAATGCCTCAATCCTAGCTGTAACCTTCAAAATCTAGATCGATTGCTTAGCTTCTGTCAAGAATGTGGCTCTAAGTTAAAAATTGGGGATCGCTATCGGGCAGAGCGAATCTTGGGGCAAGGTGGTTTTGGTCGTACTTTTATTGGTGTTGATGAAGCCTTGCCTTCCTGTCCACCCTGTGTGATTAAACAGTTTTTTCCTGCGGATCTTAGCAGTGCGGTGAAAGCTGCTGAACTATTTCACCAAGAAGCAATTCGCCTTGATGATCTGGGTAAACATCCGCAAATACCGACCTTATTTGCCCATCTTGAACATGAAGGTAGGCAATATTTAATTCAAGAATTTGTGGATGGGCAGGATCTTTTCAAGGAACTGCAACAACAGGGAGCCTTTAGTGAAGCTAAAATCCGCCTATTATTATCCGACCTATTGCCGATTTTGCAATTTATCCATGAGCGTAATGTTATTCATCGTGATATCAAGCCTGAGAATATTATTCGGCGGCGATCGCCTAGTACCTCTGGCTCCGTTGCAGCGAGTAGCCACGTATTAGTTGATTTTGGTGCAGCGAAGTATGTCTCAGCATCAGGGCAGACGGGTACAGGCATTGGTAGTGCCGTCTATGTTGCACCCGAACAATTACGTGGCAAAGCTATTTTTGCGAGTGATATCTATAGTTTAGGAGTTACCTGTATTCACCTACTCACCAACGTTTCGCCCTTTGAGTTGATGGATATGGATGGAAATTGGATCTGGCGCAATTTTTTAGAAAATCATTCTATTAACCGTACCTTGGGTAATATTCTTGATCGCATGATTTTAGTTGCTCCTAGTCAGCGGTATCAAACGGCTCAAGCAGTTTTAAATGATCTCAAAAATTTAATCACTACTGACTATCCAGCCTCTGTAACTCGCCTAGCGCGACCTACCTATCAAGTTAAACAAGGTGTCAGCTCCAAAGCTCGTATTACTCCCATCTCCACACCAAAATCACAACCCGTATCAGTGATCGCGCCAGCATTATCTCAATTTTCCTTTGAGATGGCGACAGTGAGCCTCAATCGGGTTGGCATTGGTAAATTTAGTAAAAATCAATTGCAGATTAACACCAAACAAAAAATCGGACGCTCTTATTTTGAAACCCTCGGCAATATTCAGGGCAAAGCGATCAGTTTAGAGATGGTCTATATCCATGCAGGAAAGTTCTCAATTGGTTCACCAGCTAATGAGATAGATCGCAGCGACAACGAAAACCCGCGTCAGACGATCAATCTGCCTGCTTTCTTTATGTCACGCTTTCCGATCACCCAACGACAATGGAAGGTCGTTATGGATAATAATCCTGCTATTTTTATTGGAAATGCCGATCGCCCTGTGGAATCGATTTCATGGGATGATGTTCAAGCTTTTTGTCGCACATTAATGGAACATACTGGTAGAACCTATCGATTACCCAGTGAAACGGAATGGGAATATGCTTGTCGGGCTGGGACTATGACTTCTTTCTGTTTTGGAGAAGCGATCGCTTCAAATCTGGCTAACTACAATGGAACTAATGCTGCCACAACCGAGGTGGGTAGCTATCCCGCTAATGGTTTTGGGCTGCATGATATGCATGGAAATGTGTGGGAATGGTGTGCGGACAACTGGCATGAGGATTATGACCTATTGCCGAAGGATGGATCGGCATGGACACAAGGTGGTGATCGCAGTTGTAGGGTCGTGCGGGGTGGTTCATGGCGCGATCCTGCCCATTATTGCCGTTCAGCAAAGCGTTATCACAATGCCGCTAATCAAGGCGATCGCGCTACAGGTTTTCGTTTAGCGATTACTTTAACTCTAAAAAATAATTGGTGATGGGCGGCTTTGCTGCCCATCACCAATTATTTTTTAGAGAAATTTTTGGTAATTTGATTAATAGTTGATTTTTTTGTCTCAATACTCTCTAGCAAACGAAACTGCACTAGCGATCGCACCAAATTATGTTCAGGATATTTAACGTTAAAGTAGACATTTCCCGCCAAATAATCAGTCAAAAATCGCAAGCCTAATTCAAAGGTAATCACCCGAATAGCCTCGTAAATATAGTCATAATCATATTCTGTAAGAAATGATCTCGCTATTGAGAGATATCCCTGTAAAATCGCTTCACAAAGTTCCGTATCAAATTCTACGCTTTCCCATTCCTCTATCTCCTCCCCCGCAGGATTACAGCCAGATCGCAAACAATCTCCAAGATCATAATGGATTAATCCTGATTTCACCGTATCTAAATCGATCATGCTCACCGCTAAATTAGTGTGCTGATCCAACAAAATATTATTTACTTTTGGATCGCCATGCATCGTTCGCAATAGTAATTTGCCTGAAGCTTTAGCATCTTCTAAGATATGAGCTAAACCCTTGCGATAGCTGACAACCTTCAAACAATAGCTAACTTCAGATGATTGTTGAAGACTCCCTTTCTCAATACTTTTAGCAAGAACTTCTTCATACTGTTGCAAATAGCACGGCGTAATGTGGAATCCCTCTAAGGTGTCAGCTAGTCGATTTGGATCTAAATCACTGGTCAGAGTGTGGAAAGTCCCCAAGGCATAACCAACTTCCCTTGCCAGATCTGTACTTACGATCGCATCAAAGGATTGCGAATTATTAATCAAACTTAGCGATCGCCAAAAGTCTCCCTCTTCAGTTTGCCAATAGTCTAGACCTTGCTGGGTGGTCAATATTTTAGGAATTAACCATTCTCGATCTAGGGGTTGAGTTACGAGGCGTTCGCGCACATGATCGCCATAAATTCTTATATTCTGCATCACCAACTTTGGTTCACGAAATACTTTCGTATTGAGACGTTGCAAGATAAAAGATTGGCCTTCTCCTTCCTGTTCAATCCCCTCTAAAGAGACTAAAAAAGTATCATTAATATTGCCACTACCAAAGGGTTTCACCTTCGCAACTTGCTTTTGCCGAGAGAAATTTTGGGCGATCGCGATCAGCCGATCAAGTTTGTGATTATCCTTCATATATTTTTTGCCAAATACATTGCCAAATACATTGTGAAATACATTGTGAAATACATTGTGAAATATAGCGCTTTTCAAGCCAAGGATTGTTTTCCCGCCAAAGGCGGGAAAACAATCCTTTATACTAATTTGTTGCTATATTTAGCTAAAGTGCCTTGTCGTTATATGCCTCGTATTCCCCTGCTAACCTATGAACGCGGAACCTTAATCCTACATCCACCACCCAAGGGTAAAGCATGGATTGAATTTGCCACATGGGACGATCGCATTGAGAAGTTTCGCATTCCTGCAAATCGCTATCGTGAGTTAATTTTGACCCTGTGATCGGAAGGCATCGTGATCGAGGACAAATCAAGGGGATATCGTGAGATTAATTTAACTGCTCATGCTCAAATGGAACCCTGTCCACATCAGAGTGATGCGCTAGCAGCATGGCAAAGAATCGGGAAACAAGGAGTTGTTGTCTTGCCAACAGCCGCAGGTAAGACTTATCTCGCGCAACTTGCCATGCAAGTCGCCAATCGTAGCACCTTGATTGTTGTACCAACTCTCGATTTGATGCATCAGTGCTACGCCCATTTGCTTGCAGCTTTTCCTGATGTGGAGATTAGTTTATTGGGAGGATGCTCCCGCAATCGTACTGCGATTTTAGTAGCAACCTATGATAGCGCTGCCATTCAAGCAGAAGCATTAGGCAATCTCTATGGCTTGTTCGTATTTGATGAATGTCACCATTTACCAACGGATTTCTTTCGCGTGATTGCAGAATATGCGATCGCCCGCTATCGACTAGGCTTAACGGCGACCCCTGAGCGCAGCGATGGCAAACATGCAGATTTAGAACTTCTGATCGGGGAAGAAGTTTATCGAAAATCCGCCGAAGAACTTTCGGGGCAAGCCCTCACTGAGCATAAAATTGTCCAGATTAAAGTTTCCCTTTCCGAAAAAGAACGCGATCGCTACAATGAGCTCATTCAAAGCCGCAATCAATTTTTAAAGAGTCTAAAATATCTCTCAGCAGTTTGGAAGGATGGCAAAGATTTGTTCAAGCAAGTGCGCGATCGCAAGCAGGTCGTCGAGCAATGCTTGCCCATCGTGAATCCAAAGAATTATCGCTCGGTACTGAGTCAAAGCTAAGAGTTCTTGCAGATTTACTCGCGCAGCATTTTCCTGAACGCATCTTAATTTTTACCAACGACAATGCTAAGGCCTATCGCATTTCTAAAGATTTGTTAATTCCTGCGCTCACCCATCAAACCCCAGTCAAGGAGCGTCACGAAATTTTGACATTCTTTCGAGAAGGGAAAAACCTTAGTTACTTCCCATGTTTTAAATGAAGGTGTTAATGTGCCTGATGCCCATATTGCCATCCTGCTATCGGGTAAGGGTTCCGCCCGTGAATATATCCAGCGTTTAGGAAGGGTGCTCAGGCGAGGTACTGAGGCAAATAAACAAGCGATTCTCTATGAAGTTGTGACGTAGGATACCAGCGAAGAACAAACTTCAGAACGTCGTCGGGGCATTGAGCGATCGCGTCCAACATCTGAGCCACAGCAGGGCAATGTGGTGCAAATAGGTATTAAGTACGACCAAGACATCCAGAAAAAAATCGCGATCGCTGCCGAAGATCCTAATAAATATCCCAAATAAAGATCGGTAGTGCAAAGCGCTGCCGACCTTTATTTGGGTTTTAAAAATCATCTTTTTGGAATATATACATTTTTTTGACGTAATAAGTCAGAAAAAATCGTTTAAAATAAGTTAGACGGTAATCAAGCGATCCTTACTTTGAAGTGGTAGCTATGGAACTTTCAGCTTACATTCATGATGCTTGGGCCAATGAACAAGCCAATCAAACCAATTTAGACGGCAATCTGCTTACTTGGGGTGAAATTGACCATGAGCAATGGCAAATAGATCAGCCTGTCTGGAATTCAACAACGGTGAAGTGGCGCTCGTATTTACTATCGGCGATCGCTATTACTGGGATAAATAGTTTTAACTTAGGGTTGAGTTATTCAGTGCAGGCGCGTCAATTTCTGGAGCCATCGGTAAATGCTGCCCCTTGGTGTGAAGCCTTATATCTGTGTAATACCAGTTATATCTTGGAAGTTCAGACTTTACTAGTTCAAAGGGGTTTTGCCGCAGGTGAAATTGATGGAGTCTATGGCAGACATACCAAAAGAGCCGTGGTCGAGTTTCAAAAGTCTCAAAGAGATCTTGTTGTCGATGGTATCCCAGGTGGGGAAACTCTAGCACTACTCAGAAATTCTTCTGGCAAGACTCCAGTTATCCCACTATCAAACGACAGAACTAATCAATTAACAGATCAAGATTTGATAAGCAGCGATCGGCAAATAACCATCGTGAGATCTAACAGGAGATTGAGAGATGCTCAGCCATTTCCTCAACTGATTTCCCAGTCAAATAAAGCACAGAACATAGTAGGCTCTGAAGTCGGTAATTTGCAGATTTTGCTAAAGCAAAGGGGCTTTTATCAAGGTGAAATCGATGGACGACTAGGGAAAACTACCACCGAAGCAATTCTAAGGGCGCAAGAAGCCTATAACCTCCCTACGGACGGATTTGCAGGACCTTTAACAATTCGGGCGTTGTTAGCAGGTGGAACAAATGTTCCTCTTTCTCTACCAGCCTTTGACCGATCGCCTGTAGCTAAGGATGTTTTAGAAATACAACAACTACTTAAGGCTCGTGGTTTTTATGACTCCGATATCAACGGAAGATTAAATCTTCAGACCAGAGAAAGTATTTTCAATGCCCAAAATGCCTATGGACACAAAGCTACGGGCGAGATAACCCCAGAATTAATGGCATCTCTCAAGGGGCAGAACCTTGACTCAAGCACTGCTCAAAATGTGCCCGATCCTAATGATGCCAATACTCAAGAGGTCAGCCCTCCCTCTAGTGCTCCTAACAACCCTCAGTCAAAGAGCACTAATCAAAATACGCCTTCTAATCAAGATTTCTCACCTCAGCTACAGCCCAGTACAAATTCTTCTTAATTCCCGAATTTTTCTTCTCCTAGAAATCTAATTAACTACTCCCTCTAGCAAATTTCAAAAAGGTCTAAATTATGGAACTCCTAGCTTATATTCAAGAAGAATTTACTCGTGATGAGCAAGCGATCGCGACAAAATCAAATATTCCTGACAAAGTGAATATTGACAACACTTTCCAAGCTTGGCTCAAAAAATTAACCACTAAATCTAGCAAACTCAGCCTGAATATAATTCTGGTTAGTACAACGACGGTTTTGATTGGTTTAGGCTCAACCCTAACAGCCCTAGCAGAAGCTACGCCTTCGTCAGATGTGAAGTATGTCCAAACATTACTAGCTAAAAATGGCTTTGACCCAGGGCTGATCGATGGAGTAGCTGGGGCATCAACTAAAAATGCTATTATTCGTGCTCAAAAATCTTTGGGACTCCCCGCCGATGGCATTGTCGGCAGCATCACGATCACTGCTCTCGAAAAGGCCTCTACCACAGATGAAAATCAAGTCACTGTTGCTAGTGCAGTTCCTAGTTCGTCGGTGATGAACCTTCAGAAATTGCTGGTAGATCGTGGTTTTTATAATGGTGCGGTCGATGGCATCATGGGCAACCAGACCAGAGCCGCGATCGTTGCTGCCCAAAAAGCCTACAATCTCATTCCAGATGGTATTGCAGGTTCTGAGACTCTAGCGGCGCTCGAAGCGGATGGCAACACCGCAACCGTTAAGCCCATCAGTGCTACAACTACTACCACGACTAAAAGCGCTGAAGTTGCTAACCTCCAAGAGTTACTGAGCAAACGTGGTTTTTATAGTGGTGCGATCGATGGCGTTATAGGCAATCAAACCAGTGCCGCGATCATTGCTGCCCAGAAAAATTATGGCTTAACAGCCGATGGCATTGCTGGTTCTCAAACCATTGCTGCTTTAGACTCTGGCAGTCGCAAAGTTAATGTTTCTCTTCAGAATCGTGAGTCTACTACCAAAGATACGACTGAGACTAGAGTGAGTGATAGCAATGTTGCTGCAATACAACAGCTACTGGCGAAACGTGGTTTTTATAATGGTGCGATCGATGGCGTTAAAGGTGCTCAGACAAAGGCAGCAATTGTTGCTGCTCAAAATGCCTATGGTTTAACTCCTGATGGTATTGCAGGCACTCAAACTGTGGCTGCCCTAGAAAAAAACACTAAAACATCTACATCCACAAAGTCAACAACCAATCAAACTACTACACAAGCAGCTAAGACTAACTCATCTAGCAACGATGAAAGTGTTGCCAATCTGCAAAATTTGTTGACTGATCGCGGATTTTATTCAGGCCCGATTACAGGATTTCTTGGTCCAAAAACACAAGCTGCGATCATCGCCGCGCAGAAAGCCTATGGTTTAACGCCCGATGGAGTTATTGGCTCTCAAACCATTGCAGCCATCGAATCAGGTTCACCAAAGCAACAGATTACCGTAAGAACTGTTACACCTGCGCCTACTGTGCGCGTTGAAACTAAACCACAGGCAACTCCACAGCCAGATTTACAACCCAAGGTTCAGCCCCCCCAACCACAGGCTAAAGTTACGCAGCCTCAAGTAACGCCTCAAATTCAAGTCCAACCCAAACCACAGGAAACAGCTAAACCTCAAGTTCAACCTACACCTGCTACTCCAGCACCACAGGTCAGCACGAATAATGCACAGGTTTTGACATTGCAAAACCTATTGACTAAGCGAGGATTTTATAATGGCAAAGCTGATGGCGGATTGAATGCCGAAACTCGTAATGCGATCGTGCGGGCGCAAAACTTTTACACGATTACTCCTGCTGACGGCACACCAAGCAATAAACTGATTGATAGTCTTGGTAAAGATACATTCATTTCTGAAGGCAATTAAGTCAGATGCGATTCCGTAATCTTGCTATTAATTTAGGTGCGATCACCCTTTTATCAGCGATCACCCTAAGTTTGCAACTTCCTAAACTAAATCAACGCTTGAGTGGCCAAACCCTAGAAGAGACTCGTAAGGCAGTCAAAGACGAAGAAGCTCGCCTGAAGCTGATTCGCCAATTACCGTCACGCGGACTGGGCTTTAATAATATGATTGCCAATTTTACTTTTTTGCAATTTTTGCAGTATTTTGGTGATGATATCTCCAGAACTAGTTTTCAAACAGGCTATAGTCTCAGTCCGCGTTATTTTGAAAATATTGTCGATCGTGATCCGCGATTTCTCAGTAGCTATCTATATACATCAGCTAGTGTATCGATATTTGCAGGATCTCCTCGTGATGCGATTAGTATATATTCCAAGGGGCTGCGATCGCTTAACCCAGATATTCAACCAACAGCTTACACAGTTTGGCGCTATAAAGCCACCGACCAACTGCTATTTTTAGGGGATGCCAAGGGTGCGAGAGAGTCTTATCTCCAAGCTGCTGCGTGGGCTGAGCAAGTAAAGCCCAACGCCAGAACCATTGATGACCCTAAATTAGTAGCGGAGTTATCTCGTCAATCGGCGCAATGGTTAGAAGAAGAGCGCGACTTAACCAAAGCGCAGGTAGGAGCTTGGTCACTAGTTTTAAAAAATGCGACTGATAAAAAAACCGTCGAAACTATTGCTCAAGAATTAGACAAAATTGGGATGAAGATTGATATTAAAAATAGCTCACTAGTCATTGTTCCAAAAAATCCATACCCATAAACGAAAAGGGGCGCTTTGCGCCCCTTTTTATTTTTAGTTGGCTTGTAGCCACTTTTGAGCAGTTAAACGTTGAATCACCCCAAACACCAATAAATCACGGGGCGCTTTGCGCTCATCGATCAAAAATGGCTCAATAGTACTAGGCGATCGCCCAGCATCGGCACAAGAAAAAGCCTTTTGAGCATTAATATCTGACTTTGAGAAATACACAGTAAATTGACGTAAACCCTCTGCCCAAATACCGCGTACTTGAGAATTACTAAATTCCAATTGGAGATCATTAACACCATTTTTACCAAAAGCTTTAGTCAAAGCTGGCAAATAATGGGTGGCAATAAATTCATCAAAAGGTAGTTCTTCGATCGCAGGGGACTTTTCCGCTTTAGGCTTAGCCGCAGGCTTTGCTTTAGGTTCTTCAGAGGTTGGTGTAGTTGTTTCCGACATAATTTTTGAAATATAGCTAAAGATTGTAGAGGAATTTTATTGAGCTTCAGTATTCACAATCTGGGGTAAGCCCATGCTGTAGTTCAGCGATCGATGGTTGAGATTATAGGTAACTTCACCTTGTTGTAGTAGCGATCGCACAAAATGCTCTAAATCTGAACCAATGCGGCGTAGGTTGTAATCAGTGAGGTCAGCCCCCTTATAGTCCGCCACAAGCTCATCAAACTTGCGATATACCTTTTGGATAGCGCCATCAGTCCAGTTCAGTTCATTATCAGGATCGACATCTAAAGTCAGCGTATTTTCACTATCGATGAGTTCATCATTGTCCTGATCCACGACGGCAGCATAAATCTGAATATGACGGGTTGTAGATTTGAGCGGCATAGCAATTTGTGGGTTTAGTAAGTAATTAAAATATCTAAGTAAATAGGCTTAATTAAATATAAAACCCTAAAACCTGCGGCGCACGCGCCGCGTACGCCGCAGGTTTTAGATCTGGATTTTAATTATGCCGAGGTACTTAAGAACTAACTTTAGATTATTGCAAACTTTTAAGGGTAACTAACCAAACAATTTCTCTATGGATATAAAAGAAATTACATCGCTTGGCGATGCAATTTCTAAAAAATGAGGAGATGCAAAGCACCTCCTCATTTTTAACTAGCTAGATATTCCTGCATTCTCGCTTTACGCTTGCGAAGATAATCCATCGCTTGACGTTCCAACTGTCTGACCTGCTCACGACTGAGATCCATTCGCTTACTAATGCTTGCGAGGGACATCTCCTGTCCATCATCCAAGCCATAGCGCAACACCATAACTTGACGCTGTTTTTCAGGTAGTTCTTTTAATAAGCTCTGAATATCAGTACGCAAGGATTCGCGCTCAACATAAATATCAGGAGAACGACCTGTATCTTCTAAGAGTTCTGCAAGTTCCGTATCTTGATTATCACCAATGCGTAAGTCAAGAGAAATGGGCTGACGCGATAGGGATAGACATTCTCTAACTTGATCAGTTTTGATTTTTAACTCATAGGCAATCTCAGCGACAGTGGCTACTCGTCCGAGATCTTGTGATAGCTGACGCTGTGCCTTTTTGATTTTGTTGAGCTTTTCAGTAATATGAACTGGTAAGCGAATCGTTCTTGCTTGCTGAGCGATCGCTCTAGTAATAGCCTGACGAATCCACCAATAGGCATAGGTAGAAAACTTAAACCCCTTAGTTGGATCAAACTTATCTACTGCACGCTCTAATCCAAGAGTTCCTTCCTGTACTAGATCCAGAAGTTCTAAGTTGCGTTTTTGATATTTCTTTGCGACCGAAACCACCAAACGGAGGTTTGCCTCAATCATTTTGCGTTTAGCTCTAGTGCCAATGCGAATATGACTATGTAAAATTGCGGGATCTAAGCCTACAGCTTCAGACCATTCCTGCTCTGTTGGTAAGCGATCGCTATCTTGGGCAAGTTTTTCTTGCACCTCAAACAGCGCCATCATCTGCTGCACCTGCTTGCCATAGATAATTTCCTCTTCATTACTAAGGAGAGGAATCTTACCGATTTCATGCAAATACGTGCGAACCATGTCAGCAGACAGACCGACCTGCTTGTTAGCTTGCCTATCCACTGGATGTGATGTGGGTTGGGTCAATGGTTCTTCAGACATATCGCTCCTAATGTTTTAAACTAAGCGTTTTCTAAGAGTGCTTCTCCAAGACCAGAAGGCGGAGATCGAAAAAAGACTTAATAAAACCTCATAACTTAGCTTGCAGATTGTAGGTTATAGAGCCTTACAGCTTATAATCATAATCTTTAAGTTTTATAAAGATTGGCGGTGAAGCGTTATTAGTATTAAGGCTATTTTGTAAAATAGAAGGTTAACCTTTTTATCTCTTGCGTCTGGTATTACATATTATTACGAATTCACCAAAAAAGTCAAAGGGCGGCTATCACTATCTCTCTAAGGATTTGATATAATTTTAGCTAGGTATTTACACTCATTATTTGTATCTCGATTTAATAATTCGTAGATAGTCGAAAAAGAAGTAGAGTACCAACTAATTTAGGTTTCACAAAGGTTCGAGTACTTGCTCAAACAATAACTTCAAAAATTAATCCCAACTAATATATTTGACAGACACTTAGACTTTAGGTCACGAATTGAATGAAGCTTAAACAGATGACAAAATCCTTTGAGGCATTATGTTCGATCTTCGTAAGCAAATATATATAACTTTGGGAAGATGATTGTTTGTAATGTAAGGACAAACTGACATGAAGAGAAAACTGATATTACTGACTAATAGATAGCAAAAGACGAAATCCTGAACCTAGTGGTTCCCTCTATTCTTAATCTTTAGATACATGTATATGTTTTTACTAGGATTAGTTGGAGGAAACGAGAACCTACAGTAATTATTCCTTGCAATAGCATTTACTCATCTTTAATTTTGTTTAAGAAAATCAAGTATTCTTATTACAGCGATTTACGTTGAATTAAAATCCAGAGAAATTTTTGAAAGCATTGCGAAGCCACATTTTCAAAAATTTCTCTGGATTACTTCAAAACTCAATAGGCTTTAGTTGTATATCTAATTGCCGCAAATGTTTTATGTGTATAACTGCATAGTTTTATAAAGCAGTTTTCAATCCAGCAGGGAAAGGTCGCTTTAAGACTTCCCCCTACTGGATTAAATATAAATATTTCTGTAGTTGGGGAGCTTGCTACCCTAACGTATGGATCTAGAATATTGCAACTACGATATTAGAAAAATATTTTAAGAGGATTACACTATTGATGGGGCAAAAACTCTATCTGCCCGACCTACATTTCTCCTATCCGTTAATCCTCCAGAGACTGCTCAAGCTACACCAGTAAGTTCTTCTAAAATTGACGATCTTTACATCTGGAGGCAAGGCAAAGCAATTTGGACTATATAAGGTTACTTTGCCAGAAAATGCTCCTGCTTTAATTGAAGGAAAAGCGCAGCGTTGGCAAATTCGCTTTAATGATCAAAGTTCTAATGTATATGTCACCATCCGTCTTGATGATGCCCCCACTATTACCAAAGCGATCGCCTCAGCCCCGAAAGTTATCACAATTTATCGTCAAACTAAATGAAGCTAAAAATGCTAATTCTCTAGTGTTACAGAGCAAAAAGACCCTCTAAACCTGCCAAACTTACATTGCTATAGGTTAGGCTAAGCGATACAAATGTTGTTAAAATTTCACCATAGTATTAACAATTAGCTAATTTAAAATTTCGAGCAAATCATGGAATCCCAAGAAACTACTGTTGAAGCCACCGCAGGCAGTTTAGTTGAACCTGTCGAAGTAGCAGTAGCAAAGCCGCAAATTAATAATCAAGAAACTACGGAGACAGATACTACTGGCTTAGTATCTGCATCTGAACCAGCTAAATTCATAACAGAACTTAGCACTGAAGTTGATATCCCACAACATACTCCCCAAATTACTACTGATATTTGGAAACAAGTCAGAGCAACTTGGGAAGAATATTTCGGTGAAGGTAAAAAATCTAACGTTAGGATCGCACTTGCAGTAATTGTCGCAATCCCTACATTGATAGCGATTTCTGCACTTTTAGAATTTTTAAATAAATTACCTATACTACCTAGTGTTTTTGAATTGGTTGGTTTTGGGTATTCAATTTGGTTTGTTTATCGCTATTTACTGCTTGCTAATACCCGTAAAGAGCTAACTGACGCGATCGCAGCGTGGAAGAATAAAGTTTTCGGCTAAATGCACTTGATCTTATGCAAGAAATTTTGTAAAAACCTTGCTTTGCAAGGTTTTTACAAAATTTCTTGCACTACACTTAGCGTTAATAGGGTATGAGCCCTTTGTATATAGCGGTATGTTTAGAGCTAGGATATTGATACAGTAAAGCAAAATAAATATTAATAAGCTGTTTACTAAGCAGTCTTGGGAAGCGAAGAGGGATATACGTCAAGCATGGGCAAAATTGTAGGTATTGATTTGGGTACGACAAACTCTGTGGTAGCCGTTATGGAAGGTGGCAAGCCTATAGTAATTGCGAACTCAGAAGGTAGCCGAACCACTCCCTCAGTTGTGAGCTTTACTAAAGATGGTGAGCGTCTTGTTGGGCAGATGGCACGTCGTCAAGCGGTGCTGAATCCTGACAATACTTTTTATTCGGTAAAACGTTTTATCGGACGCAAGCATAGCGAACTATCGGCAGACACTAAGCGCGTCCCCTATACAGTGCGTCGTGACGATCAAGGTAATATTAAGTTACGTAGCTCCCGTCTAGAAAAAGATTTTGCACCTGAAGAAATTTCAGCGATGGTAATCCGTAAACTCGTTGATGAAGCGAGCCGTTACCTAGGTGAACCCGTCACGGGTGCTGTAATTACCGTTCCTGCTTACTTTAATGATTCCCAAAGACAAGCCACTAAGGATGCTGGCAAAATTGCGGGGATCGAAGTAAAGCGGATTTTAAATGAACCGACTGCTGCTTCCTTAGCCTATGGCTTAGACAAGAAATCTAACAAGAAAATTTTAGTGTTTGATCTCGGTGGTGGCACATTTGACGTGTCGGTACTAGAAGTCAGTGATGGCTTGTTTGAGGTCAAGGCAACCACGGGCGATACCCAGTTGGGTGGTGATGATTTTGATCGCCAAATTGTGAATTACTTAGCTGAAGAATTTCTCAAATCCGATGGTGTGGATCTTCGCAAAGAGCGCCAAGCTTTGCAACGGTTAACTGAGGCATCTGAAAAAGCGAAGATTGAGCTTTCGACGGTAGGTGTCACTGAGATTAACTTGCCATTTATTACGGCGACAGCGGAAGGTCCTCTACATTTAGAAACTAGTTTAAAACGATCGCAGTTTGAGCGTCTCAGTGCTGATTTGTTAGAGCGTTTGCAAATTCCTCTTGATCGCGTGTTGCGCGATGCTCAAATTAGTCCTCGCCAAATTGATGAAGTAGTTTTAGTTGGTGGTTCTACAAGAATTCCCGCAGTGCAGGAAATGGTAGAACGGGCGATCGGTAAACCTCCGAGCCAAAGTGTTAATCCTGATGAAGTGGTGGCGATCGGTGCTGTCATACAAGCAGCAATTTTATCGGGGGAGATTAAAGATGTTTTATTGCTGGATGTCACGCCTTTATCATTAGGTGTAGAAACGTCGGGCGGTGTAGTAAAACGTTTGATTCCTAGAAATACGACAATTCCCTGTCGAAAAATGGAATTATTCACTACTGCCGAAGACAATCAAACCTCTGTAGAAATTCATGTAATTCAGGGCGAACGGGATCTAGCGGAATACAACAAATCCTTGGGTCGTTTTAAACTTAGTGGGCTTGATCCCCAGCCGCGTGGCGTAGCGCAGGTGGATGTCACCTTTGACTTAAATACCGATGGCATTTTGGCAGTGACAGCAAGCGATCGCCGCACGGGTGTCGAGCGCCGTGTCACCATTAAGGGCGCTTCGACACTTGACGAAAAAGAAGTAGAACGCATGGTCACAGAGGCAGAGCAATATGCCGATCGTGATCGAGCAAAGAAGGAACGTATTGAGAAATTAAATCGTGCTGACAATCTCGCGATAGGAGCCGAGCGCCAACTTAAGGATCTCGCCCTCAATTATGGCTACAAACTTAGCTATGAACGCCGCAAACAAATCGAAGGCTCAATTAAAAAACTCAAGGATGCTATTTCCAAAGAAGATGATGCCCTAATTGATCGCGCTCAAGTGGAGTTGCAAGAAGCTCTTTACGCATTATCGGGCGAACTTTATGCCGAAGAAGATGAATATTACGATGATGAGGATGACGATCTCTTTGGAGGTATTCTTGAAAGCATCGGTAGTTTTGCTAGTCGTAATAAGCGTGGCAAAGATGAAGACGAAAGAAGCGATCGCCGTCGTCCGAATACAAGAGTTTCCTATGAAGACGATGATGATTGGTTATAACTAAAGAGAGTCAGGGCTTTGCCCTGACTCTCTTTAGTTATATTTTTCTTCGCACACATAGCGCCACAGTGGATGGCTTTTACCTTTTTGCTTAATACTTTTGACTTGATTAATTAGTGATCGCCTTTCTCGTTGATTAATTCCCCATAAAATTATTGAACTCTGCCATACCAAAGTTGCCAGAGTCATGGCAACGCATATCCCCAATCCCAACATTGGCAAGCGGTTATAAACCAAAGTTATACGTACTGCTACCCATGTAAAAGCGGCAAACCATAACTCGATATCTGATCGCAAAGCCCAAATACTCACTGTTCCTACCGTCAGCCATAAAAGCCCATTAAACAACCATCGTAAATAGGTTTGTACTTCAATAAGACGTTGGACTTGGCGCTCTAGCAGTTGCTCATTTATCTCGTCAGTCAGATCATCAGAAATATTAGCAGCATTATCGATATCTTTATCATTCATAACTAAGCACAGTTTTCAACTTAGAAGTTTATGTTATAGCTGTAGTCAGTCTTGTTAAGACATAAAACCCAAATAATGTGGGGCGGAGCAAAGCGCCGCCTCACATTATTTGGATTTTGGTTTGTGCTAATAAAAGTGGCTATTGCTGCTAGAAAAGCTCCCAAATGGGAGCTTTTCTAGAGATCAGCTTGTCTCAAGTGGTGGTTGATTCAAAGGCGAAGCTCTGCGACCGCGCCACCATGCCAACAAAATACTAGCGTTGAAAATACTGGAATAAGCCCCAGACAAGAAACCGATAATTAAGGAGAGTGAGAAGAAGCGTAGGGTTGCTCCACCAAATAAGAAAATCGCAATTAGCGGTAAAGTTGCAGTGAGTGTCGTATTAATCGATCGTGCTAAAGTCTGATTCACCGAAGCATTGACAAGATCATTAAAACTAGTCGCACCCTCATCAAGTCTTACATTTTCACGAATGCGATCGTAGATCACCACCGTATCATTAACTGAAAATCCGCAAATCGTCAGCATCGCTACAATGAACAAACTATCAATCTCAATGTCAAGGGTTAATCCTAGAAAAGCGAATACACCTGCGGTAACGAGGATGTCGTGAAATAAAGCGATAATCGCAAAGCTTGCGTAATCTGGCTGAAAACGAAATGCTAAATAAATACCAATAAAAGTAAAGGACAAGAAAAGGGCTAGTAAGCCATTTTGCAATACCTGTTGACCTACTGCTGGCCCCACCTCATCAATTTGTGACTTCTTAGGATCGACTTCACCATATTGTTTCAGCGCCTCCGTCAGTGTTACCTTCAGCTTTTCGCGTTCCTCCGTAGAGAGATGAGCAGTGCGTACAGATACACCTTTGAGATCCTTGCCCTCAACTAACTGCACGACACTATTCGCAAATCCTTTAGTTTCGACCTGTTGCCTAACAGCCGCAACATCGATCGCCTTGCCACAGTTGCCATCTTTACAAGCCAATCCAAGGGTGACGCTAGATCCGCCCGTAAAATCAATTCCCAATCTCAATGGCGATCCTAATTGCTGCCAAGAAACGAACATCGCCACAATACCCGCCAAAATCACCGCCGTCGAAATTGTGATGTAACGACGACCATGTTTAATTACATCTAATTTCATAGGACTGCACCACTTTTATTATCTTTTGTATTATCGTTTTCACGATCTTGCTCTGATTCTTCCGTAACTACTTCAGAATTCACTGTGGAGATTTTGCCAAAGGATTTCACACCGTAATATGATGGCTTGCGGAAACTAGGATTACTAATCATTGCTAACATCAGCGATCGGCTGAGGGTCACAGCCGTAAATACGCTAACCAATACTCCAACGCCGAGGGTAACCGCGAATCCCTTGACAAATCCTGAACCAAGCCAAAATAGGGCAAAGCAAGAAATCAAGGTGGTGACATGGCTATCAAGAATACTTGCCCATGCACGATAGAAACCCGCTTCAACGGACTTATATAAGGTGCGTCCAGCCCTGAGTTCTTCTCTCGTCCTTTCAAAAATGAGGACGTTGGCATCTACGGCAATACCAATACTCAAGATAAATCCTGCAATTCCGGGCAAGGTCAGCACCACACCTAAAAGGCTAAAAGCCGCATAGGTAATCACTGCGTAGGTAATCAGCGCAATATCGGCAACTACACCTAAAGCATGATAGTAAACCACCATGAAAACTATGACGAGTAATAGCCCTGCAACTCCAGCATAGATACTACTGAGAATGCTTTCTGCCCCAAGAGTTGCACCGACAGTGCGGTTTTCTACAATTTCTACAGGTACAGGCAAAGCACCTGCCCGTAACTGTAAAGCTAATTCAGTGGCCGCGTCTAGGGTAAAGTTACCCGTAATGACGGCGCGACCACCTGTAATGCCTTTACCTTGAAATTCGGGGCCAACAGATGGTGAGCTAATCAATTTATCATCTAGGAAAATCCCTAAAGATCGTCCAGTACCACCAATTTCACCAGTAGTTTTGGCAAATAAGTCGCCGCCGTTGTCATCAAAGGTCAAAGCAACTTGCCAAGAGTCGGGACCATTGCCAGTGGGTGAAGCAACGGCATCTTTGAGCATATTGCCCGTTAAGCCTGTACGCTCAAAGATGCCTTTGAGATCTTCAATGCTCTTTTTATAAGCTGTGTCATTTTCGGCGATCGCCTTTTGATCACTAGAATCTTTGAGAAGTTCACGCTGAACCTTCGCCGCCTGTAGAATTTGCAATCTTGCTCTTAGCTCACTTTCCGTACCTTTCTTTTGCTTGCGAAAATCAAGTTGAGCCGTTGTACCCAATACGCGCTCAGCCTGAGCAGGGTCATTGACCCCTGGTAACTGCACGATCAGTTGATTATTACCAGACAGCAAAATTGTAGCTTCAGAAACCCCCAAGCCATTAATACGTTGCTCCACCACAAACTTAGCCGTTTCCATGATGCGCGGCGTAATTTCCTTAATCCCTTGTTCAGGATTAATTTTTGCTTGAAGTGTAAGCTGTGCACCACCTCGCAGATCCAGCCCTAATTTAGGCGGATGAATCACGATTAGATACACAGCCCCTAATAAGATTGCCAATACGAAGGCAAGCAGGCGGCTTTGTTTACCCATATTTTTGTATAGCTTTTTGTATAGCTTTTTGTACAGCTGTTAGAGCGCTTTTCAATCAAGTGAGGCTCATGGGGTTGTTTCCCCGCCGAAGGCGGGAAAACAACCCCATACTTGATTTCAAACGCTATATGACTTTACTTTCAGCTAGATTAAACAGAGGATATTTTTAGACATCTGCCATCATACTCCACGAAACCTAGTAATTCCTAGTTGTCAGAATTCGACTAACAGCTAAGTAATTCAACCTATATCTTTAGAATGAAATTTTGCGGCTAAATCTCCACAATTTAGTTCGTTAGCGATCTCTAACCATCATAAATACCGCTTCTGGCAAAGAATTTGTTTTTTAGCCACTTTGAAGCTCTTATTATCATCACTTATACAAAGCTTTGTAATACAGCCTACGCAAATTGTTGCGGGTAAACGGTAAACTGATATCAAAGCTGAAATTTAGGTTGGATTTGTGAGATCTCGTATCGAGCGAGTCTTTTCCGAAGACTGGCTAAATTATTATATCGATCTCTTTTCTGGAGCGAACTGACTGTGACTATTTACGTTGGAAATTTGTCTTATCAAGCTGCTAAAGAAGATTTGACAAGCGTCTTTTCTGATTACGGCACTGTAAAGCGTGTGCAATTGCCTACTGACCAAGAAACAGGTCGGGTTCGGGGCTTCGCCTTTGTGGATATGGAGGATGATGCTCAGGAAGAAGCGGCGATCGCTGCGCTTAACGAAGCTGAATGGCTAGGACGCACTCTGCGCGTTAATAAGGCTAAACCTAGAGCTGAACGTACTAACGATCGCCCCTCTAGAGGTGGACGTGGTGGCTACGCCTAGATCCTAAATTAATTGCTCAAACTAGAAATAGCCAGGGGTGTTGTCTTCGTTCTTGGCTATTTCTAGTGCAAAACTTGATTATGAGTAGATATCTTTTTACCCTCAAGCTATTTTGGTCAACGGCGATCGCTGCCGAACTGGAATATCGAATTAATTTTGCGATAGCCGCCTTAAGCAGTATTGGCAACTTAGTAGGCAGCTTATTTGGTTTGTTTTTGTTTTACCGCAATGGTTACACCTTTGCGGGATGGCGCTGGGAAGAGGCGATTATTGTACTTGGTATATTTACGATCTTGGAAGGTTTCTCAGCGACGTTTTTGGCTCCTAATCTCAGTAAAATTGTGGGGCATGTTGAGAATGGCACTTTAGATTTTGTGCTTTTAAAACCGATCAGTAGTCAGTTTTGGCTTTCCGCCAGAGTAATTTCTCCTTGGGGATTTCCCAACTTAATTTTTGGATTTTGTCTTTTGTTATATGCAGGCAATAAGCTCGGATTAGGACTCAGCAATTATCTATTGAGTTTAATTCCCCTCACTTTTGGCTTTGTTAGTCTCTACAGCATTTGGTTTATGCTGGGGGCAACTAGCATTTGGTTTGTAAAAATTTATAACGTTACGGAAGTACTACGCGGCTTAATGGAGGCGGGAAGATATCCGATGGCAGCCTACCCCACCTCTTATCGTTTGTTTTTTACATTTGTTGTGCCGATCGCTTTTTTAACCACCGTACCTTCTGAAGCTCTGTTAGGTCGCGGTGAAGCTATATGGATTATTGGCTCTGGATTATTAGCGATCGCTTTAATGTATGCCTCCAACAAATTTTGGCAATTTGCCCTCAGATTTTATACAAGTGCCTGTAGCTAATAATCCAAAAGTCTATGGCGCACGGTGCGCCATAGACTTTTGAGTTAGATGTAGGGAGAATTCATGAATTCTCCCTACATCTTTATTTGATATGCTGGTTAACAACTGACTGCAACCTTAGAATTGCAAAAATTGCAAAAATACAAAGAACTATGCCTAGATCGCAACGTAATGACAACTTCGTCGATCAAACCTTTACCGTTATTGCCGACACGATTTTAAAACTCTTTCCTGCCAGTCAGAAAGAAAAAGAAGCTTTTGCCTATTACCGCGATGGCATGTCTGCCCAAGGCGATGGCGAATATGCTGAAGCTTTGAGCAACTACGAAGAAGCACTCAAACTTGAGGAAAACGCCTACGATCGCAGCTATATCTATTACAACATGGGCTTAATTCATGCCAGTAATGGTGAGCATGACAGGTCTTTAGAATTTTATGAGCAGGCAATCGATCTTAATCCTCGGATGCCTCAAGCTTTAAATAACGTTGCCGTGATCTATCATCACAAAGGCGAAAATGCTCAAGATGAAGAACAAGCTGAAGAGTATTTCAACATTGCTGCTGATCATTGGGTTAGAGCCATCCGTCTTGCCCCAAATAACTACATCGAAGCGCAAAACTGGCTTAAAACTACTGGCAGAGCCGATATTAATCTTTTCTTCTAACCCAGTTTATTTAAATTTATTTGTTTTTATATAAATATCATGATCGATCGAGAGCAAGTCCGTCACGTTGCCCGTTTAGGACGTTTACAACTAACAGAAGCAGAAGAAATCTCTTTCACCAAACAACTAGATAGCATCTTGGACTATTTTCAGCAGCTAAATGAACTCGATCCTTTACTAGAAGGGGTCGAGCCAACCACTAGAGCAGTGAATACAGTAAATATTACTCGTCCCGATATCTTGCAACCCTTTAACGATCGCGAGTTGCTACTAAACTGCGCTCCTGATCGGGAAGAAGACTTTTTCCGCGTACCGCAAATCATGGGTTAAGCAAAAGGCGATCGCCAATGGCTTTAGCCTATAAACAACAACAACCATAATTTATGGATACTTTATCAGTCCCAAGTCCCTTAAATATATTGTTAGCCGAAGATAACCTTGTTAATCAAAAGGTAGCTTTACGGGTACTCAAGCATTTGGGATATGTGGCTGATGTGGTGGAAAATGGTCTGGAAGTGATCCAAGCGATCGCCAATAAATCCTATGATCTTATCCTCATGGATATTCAGATGTCCGAAATGGATGGTTTAGAAGCAACTAAATATATCCGTACACAAGAGTTGGAATCTAAGCTAATTCCTGTAATCATCGTCGCTATGACTGCCAATGCAACCCACGACGATCAAGATATTTGCCAACGAGCAGGTATGAATGACTACCTCAGTAAACCTATTGAGATCGCTAAGCTGCAAAATATCTTGCAGCATTACGAATCTATTAAAAATAATCAATAAAAAAGCAGCGCAATGCGCTGCTTTTTTATTGATACTCGTATGTACTAAGCAACTTCTATAGCTTCTACAGCTACAGGGGCATAAACGCTAATTTTCTTGCGGGTTTTACCAAAACGCTCAAAAGTTACAACGCCATCAACGGTTGCATATAATGTGTCATCACTACCGCGACCAACGTTGTTGCCAGGATGGAACTTAGTGCCACGCTGACGAACAATAATACTGCCAGCAGTAACAACTTGGCCGCCGTAACGCTTTACACCGAGGCGCTTAGCATTAGAGTCACGACCGTTTCTTGTACTACCTGTACCCTTCTTATGTGCCATTTGTTTGTATCCTCTAAAAAAACAATATTAAAAGCAAAAGCCAATATATGACTTTTACTTGGGTTTTAAGCAGCGCTACCAATTAAGTTGATTGATTCAACCAAGATACGGGTCAAGGGCTGACGATGACCATTCTTTCTACGAGTTTTTTTCTTGGGACGCATTTTGTAAACGATTACTTTCTTTGCCTTTAAATGGCGCAATACAGTAACTTCTACACTAGCGCTATCAACTAATGGCTGACCAATGGAAATAGTGCCGTCAAGATTGGCAAACAATACTTTATCAATGGTCAATTTACTTTCTGGTTCGGCTTCAAGTAGCTCAACGTCATAAAATCTGCCGACTTCGACGCGATATTGCTTACCGCCTGTTTCAATGATTGCGTAACTCATGGTGTTTAAATATTCAGTAGATGCCGTACAGGTATTGGTAAGTGAAGTTACCAATTTTTCAAACAACCCGATCCGAGCATGAAAGATCGTGCGATCTATAACTATACAGGAAAAAACAAAAAAGTTTTCGCTAGAGCGAAAACTTTTTTGGTAAAACCTAAAAGAGATTTGCGGCGCAAATCTCTTTTAGGTTTTACCAAAATTTAGAGAAGTCAGACGAAGTGTGACTTCTCTAAATTTTGGTTTTTATTTAAACCAACCTAAGCCTACACCTGTCAGTAAGAACGCCCCAAACAATAAGCGATAACCCACAAACACCCATGTAGTATGGGTTTGAAAGAATTTCAATAGCCATGCGATCGCTAAGTAAGAAAAAATCACCGAGGAGAATAACCCAATCCCTAACTCAGCTATCCCCACATCACCAAAACCTTTTTTGACAATACTAATAAACTCTACTAAACCCGCGATCATAATTGCAGGAATACCTAACAAAAATGAAAATCTAGTTGCCGCAACCCGATCTAAACCAAGAAATAAACCTGCGGTCAAAGTAGATCCAGAACGCGATACCCCAGGAATAATCGCCAGAGCCTGTGCCAAGCCCATTAAGATGCCATCAAAGACACGGACTCTTTGAAAATGGCGCTTTTCTTTTTGATCACCTCTTTGTCCAAAAATCTCGGCAAAGGCGAGTAGGCTGGACATCACAATTGAGGCGATCGCGATCGCGGTCAAACTTCGTAAAGGCGATTTATCGTAATCTTTGACAAAAACTTTAATCAGTAAGCCCCCAAATAAAATAGGGATTGTCCCCAAGGTGATCGCCATAGCCAGCTTAAATTCTTGAGATGTGTATTTCTGCTTGCGGATTGCTTCAATACTCCCAAGTGTAATATTACTGAGATCCTTCCAAAAATAGCTAACCACTGCGACAATGCTTCCAAGCTGGATAACTGCATCAAAGGATACTCCAGCATCCTTCCAGCCCAAAACTGAGGGAACAACCTTGAGATGTGCTGAACTGCTAATTGGCAAAAACTCGGTCAGCCCCTGCACAATCCCTAAAACAAAAGCTTGCCAGTATTCCATACAAATTTATAAAGTAGACAGATGACATATATCACGAAGTCATAAAAAAGTAGACAAGAATCTTATACCCTTCTTTACCTTATAATGGATGATAAAAGCAATTTCTATTTGTATTTAATTTAGGTATAAAGATATGGATTGGAGAGTATTAGTAGTATTAGGACCTGTTGCCTTAGTAGTTTTATGGGCAGCTTTTAACCTCGGTAAAGCCGTTATCAAAGGTGAAGCTACTCTCTTCGGTAAATATGGTAACAACCCATTCCAATAAGACCATAGATTCTGGAGTCTAGTTACTTACAGACTAGCAGTAAAATCAAGAGAAAATTTTTGTGGCGTGGCTTTACTGCACCACAAAAATTTTCATGGTTAAGTCAAATGAATATTGCCTAGTTTTTATTTTAAACTGGTGTGAGCTGCAGCAATGCTTACGCTCATACTAATTTTGAGGAAGTAATGACTTAAAGTGCAGCTTTTTGTACATTCTTACTGCGCTCAATGCATAATCATAAGGATAAAATAATCCCAAAAGTCAACAAACTCAATCTTGTAAGGTAGCTAAGTATATGGCAATCGGAGAATATAAGCCTGGTTTAGAGGGAGTTCCCGCCACCCAGTCAAATATAAGTTATGTTGATGGTCAGGTAGGCTTACTTGAATATCGGGGTATCCGTATCGAGGATCTTTGCAAGCATAGTAATTTCCTTGAAACCAGTTACTTATTAATCTTCGGCGAATTACCCAAATCAATTCAACTAAATGAATTTGAACACGATCTTACCCATAGAAGAAGAATCAAATATCGTATTCGCGACATGATTAAGTCGTTTCCTGATAATGCCCATCCCATGGATGCCCTGCAAACAAGTGTTGCCGCACTGGGGATGTTTTATCCTTTAGGAAATTTTCATGACCTAGACTATATCTATCAGGCTACGGTGCGCCTATTGGCGAAAGTGCCAACGATGGTGGCAGCTTTCCATATGATGCGTCAAGGTAATGATCCTGTGATGCCCCGTGATGATTTGGGTTATGCCTCCAACTTTCTCTATATGTTGAATGAGAAAGTACCTGATCCTCTTGCGGCAAAGGTTTTTGACGTATGTTTGACTTTGCACGCTGAGCATACAGTTAATGCTTCGACCTTTGCTGCTTTGGTGACAGCTTCAACTTTGACCGATCCCTATGCGGTGATGACTTCAGCGATCGGCACTCTGGCGGGACCTTTGCATGGTGGAGCCAATGAAGAGGTAATAAATATGCTCGAAGAAATTGGCTCAATCGATAATGTGACTGATTATCTAGAGGGTAAAATTCAGCGTAAAGAGAAGCTGATGGGATTTGGGCATCGCATTTATAAAGTCAAAGATCCTCGTGCGATCATTCTTCAAGGGTTAGTCCATGAGTTATTTGATAAGTTTGGACATGATCCTTACTATGACATAGCCTTAGAACTAGAAAAGCAAGCCTATGATAAGCTTGCCAGTAAAGGTATTCATCCTAACGTTGATTTCTATTCAGGTTTGGTTTACAAGAAATTGGGTATTCCTAGTAATTTGTTCACCACAATTTTTGCGATCGCCCGTGTTCCGGGATGGTTAGCCCATTGGAAAGAACAACTATCTGATAATCGCTTGTTCCGTCCGACGCAGATGTATACGGGCTTGCATGATGTTACCTATGTTCCAATTCATGAGCGTTAAAACGCGTTAAGAAGGAGTCAATGCAAAGCGTTGACTCCTTCTTTTTACCATCCCAACGTCCCTACTTCCCCTTTAAAGGGACCGACAATATCGGATGTAATCCAGCCACCATAAAAATCACCTGCTTGGGGGGTGATCAATTCATTATTCACATAGCAAGCCTCCATGAGGCTGCCATAAAAACTTAAAGAGTTTTGAATCTCGACAAAATTTACTGTGGGGATGGAATATCTCCATGCAGCATTTTTGATATATTTATCACCGATCGCCAAGTCATAATATTGGCTGATACCTTTCCACTCGCACCTTGTGTGGCGTGACGTTTCGATTAGGTATTCCATTTTAATGTCATTTATAGGAATGTAATAGCAGGGCGGATGGCTAGTTTCAAGAACCCTTTTGGCATGTTGGGTTTCAGCAAGGATGATCCCATTACAAATGATGCGAATGTATTTGTCAGTGTTTTCTAAAATGGCAGGACGAGGATAATCCCATACAGATTCTTGTCCTACTTGTGGTTCAATTCTTTGTGGATACATCGGTTAGTCTCCGCGATTTAGATTTTTGGGGGG
>CALRWX020000041.1:0-31845 GCA_943371975.1 Pseudanabaena sp. UWO311
ATGGTGGCGATCTCAATTTGGAAGAATCGATCGCAACAATTTTGAATACTAAGCTAGGTGAGAGAGTATATCGGCCTAATTTTGGTAGCCGTTTATCGGATCTGACCTTTGCGCCGATGAATCCGCAGACGATTTTGCTGGCAAGGATTTATGTGGAAGAAGCGCTAAATCGATGGGAGCCACGTATGAAAGTTACGGGGGTTTTTGCAGAACCAGATCCGATTAAAGGTCGTCTAGATCTTAAAATTTTATATAACCTCAAAGATGGGCATGATACCCGTAGTATGGTTTATCCTTTTTATTTACTACCACCCACCAGTAGTAATTAAGATGGCAAAAGTGGTGTTTTTGAGTTGTGATGCTCTAGCAAATCCTAAGTCATTTGTGGCTTCGGCTTCACTCAGCCATCATTCCTAGCTGGTTGAGCGAAGCCGAAGCCTGTCTGAACTCATTTAGGATTGCTACATCTAGATCAGATCTAAGCTTTTTTAAATAATTTAGTAATTCATCGCTAAATGTAGCTCTAACTAGTAAAATTCGGCAAGGCATAATTCACTAGAGAGTTTTGTGTAATGACAAAAGAGTTTGATTTTCTCCCTAATTTGCCAAAGTCTGATCTTGACGATCGCACATTTGCAGAGTTAGTGAATGAATGTCTACTGAGGATTCCCAGATATTGCCCTGAATGGACAAATTACAACCCTAGCGATCCAGGCGTGACCTTGATCGAACTATTTGCTTGGTTAACCGATCAAATGTTGCTGCGGTTTAATCAGGTTCCGCGACGTAATTACGTTGCCTTCTTAGAGTTATTAGGCATTCAGCTTCAACCACCCGCCCCAGCACAGACAGAAGTAACTTTTTATTTGAGCGCTTCTTTACCTGAAGCCTATACTATCCCTGAGGGCATTGAAGTAGCAACGTTACGCACAGAAGATGAAGAGGCAATTATCTTTACTACCGATCAGCCCCTTGTGATTGCCAAGCCACGCATTACTCATCTCTTAGCCGCACCCACTTCAGAGGAAAAACCAGAATATTTACGGGATCTATTACAGGATGTATGGACACAAGATAATGAACATGAGTGGTCTGGTCAAGCAATAGCACTATTTAGCGATCCCCCCCAACCAAACAATTGTTTTTATGTAGTCTTCGATGAAGAGCAGCCTATTGACGGCAACGTAATTGCGCTCAAATTCAAAGGGGAATCAGCAACTACTACAGGTATTAATCCCAATAATCCCCCAAGGTATTGGGAGGCATGGGACGGATATATTTGGCAGCCTGTCTTACTAAAGGATAGTGATGATCGCACTAAGGGTTTTAGCTTTAGTGAATTAGCAAATGAGGGGACAAATCCTTTACAAGGAGCGGACGTGATCTTGCATGTGCCTCTAACTTGGAATGTATCGCAGTTTTCTAACTATCGTGGGCGATGGCTCCGATGTAGCTATGTCGAACTGATTGCCAATCAATCAGGCTATAACCGATCGCCATATATTATCGGCATGAGTGCCCGTGCGATCGGTGGCGCTGTCACCGTGACACAATGTAATGCGATTACTAATGAAGTTGTAGGCGAGAGTCATGGCAAAGCGGGACAGGTTTTCTATTTACTAAATAAGCCTGTGCTACCGAGAAAAGGGGATGAATATTTACTGATTACATCGCCTGTAGGCTTACCGCAAATATGGCATGAGGTGGAGAATTTTTCGGAATCGGGAGCCAATGATTTACATTATGTGATTGATTCCACATCTGGGATGATCCAGTTTGGACCTTTTGTACAAACGCCGAACTACCAGAGTCAACATGTTTTGCAAAGAATGAGGCTCCAAGGCGAGCCAATGCAAAGGGTGTTGCCCAATGGGACTAGTGCAGATAGCGAATCGAGTCAAACGACAGCTTCGCGATCTATCGGCATCCAGTATGGAGCTGTACCGCCCAAAGGTTCTATTATCCAAATGGTGAAATATCGCACAGGTGGAGGCTTTCGCGGTAATGTCCAAAAGGGAAGTATTCAAAGCGCTAAAAATGCGATTCCCTACGTGGCAAGTCTCACCAATCATCTATCGGCCTGCAACGGTGCAGATGCTGAATCCCTTGATGATGTGGTCATTCGCGTTCCTAAAATGTTGAAGACTCGCGATCGCGCTGTGAATCGATCAGACTTTGAATATCTCACTCTCATCGCAGGAGAAGGGACTGTAGCAAGGGTTCTCTGTACACCTGCCAAGAAAAAGGAAGAAGCAGGTATTGTTAAGCTAATGATTGTGCCACGAGTCAGAACTGAGGGTATTGAGAAGGGACAGGGTATTGCTCCTGAACAATTTGTCTTGACTCCTCAACTCAGCGATCGCATCTTGAACTATCTCGATGAACGTAAAATGTTGGGCGTGACAATTCAACTGGAGCAACCAACCTATATAGGTGTATGCGTTCAGACAGAAATTTCCCTAGAGCCAAACTACAGTAATCCCGAAGTGCAGCAGGAGATCATCCATAAATTAAAAGTTATGCTTTATCGCTTTCTCAATCCCATGACTGGAGGTGTGCAGGGACAAGGCTGGGAATTTGGTCGGCCTGTCTATCCTTCTGATATTGTAAAATTATTACAAAATGTACAGGGAGTGAGATTTTTAGGTGCGGTACAGTTATTTGAACTGTACTATGAAAATGGCAATTGGTTTCGCAGACTTTCACCACAAACAATTATTGACCCTAGCCCAACGGGTTTAATATGTTCTTGGCATAATCCAAGGTTCCGATCTAGCCATGTAATTAACATTTTATAGAAGTTTTGATTTTGCTTATATCAGCAAAATCACCCTTTACCTAAGAAAATCCTATGGCTTAAACCTATGGCTCAAAAAAGTAAGCTGCAAGCTTTAAGTGTTAGCATGATCTCGATGAAATCCCCTGAGGCAAATGAAGAAACTCTTGCCAGCGCTGATCTGAGCAGTGGGAAGCAAGAAGGGACTTTAGAGGTGAATAGAGGCAGATCGCCAAATAATTGTAAACTGCTGATTCATCCTAGTGAACCCAGCGAAATTGTTGTTAAGCTGAAAAATTCAAGCAGCCGGTCGCTATTAACCGACTTGCGTGTAGAGGGAAATTTCCCTGGTGAATGGTGTCACATTGGGATGGAAGGGAACGAGCTGCCACCCCATGCTGAAATGGAAGCCGTTTTATATTTCCAAGTTCCTGCGGACTTTTTTGAGGGGCAAGAAGCGATCGTGCAGGGGCAACCTCTCACAATTAACTATCATGGGCTATTGCAGGTTTACGGGGGCTATGCCAGCAATAATTCAGATACAGAATTAACCTCCCGCCTAGAACTATTTGATATTGAACCCTTTCGGCTTTATGTTCGACCGACCAGCCTTTATTTAGACTTTCTGCCCGATGTCTATCGAGAGGTTGATTTTGTAGGACGAATGCTCAAAATTTTTGAAGAGTGCTTTGAGCCTGATGTTCAAATTTCCGATACACTATGGGCATATCTCGATCCGATGCTTGCTTCAGAGCCGATGTTGCCATTTCTAGCCCATTGGGTGGGGTGGGAGTTAATTCCTAACCTTGATATGCAGCGTCAACGCTATCTAATCAAGCAAGCGATGCAAATCTATCGTTGGCGGGGAACCCGTCGCGGCTTACGTTTTTATATACATTTGTTTACTGGACTGCCTCTTGATGAGCATTTACCTGAGCTTGAAAAACACATTAGCATTCTTGAAATTACAGGGCGTGGCTTTGTGATTGGAGAAGCATGTCTAACGCTGAACGCATCGATAGGAGGGGGTAGACCTTTTCATTTCATTGTGAGGATTCGTAACGATTTACAAAACAGACTCGATTTATCGCTAATTCATCGGATTATCGAACAGGAAAAACCTGCTTTTTGTACCTACAATTTAGAAATCACTAGATAGGAAGTGGAGCTTTGTACCACTTCCTATCTAGTGATTTCACGCCGTTTTGAGATTTAGAAATTATTTACATTTAGATTTTGTATGAATGACTTTCCCTATCCCGAAATTCAGTCCTTTGAGCGGTTACAGGTATCCGATGGCTTGTTGATTAATAGTGAGCGCTGGCGACTGGCTCACGAATATCATCAGCAACGCCAAAATGTACAGTTTCAATCCCTGTTTCTCCCTGGTATTATCTGTGGTTTGGGCGTTGCACCAATTGAAGCTCCTGCGGACTTACCAGCAAAATTTCGCGATGGACGTTGGGTACAGATTCAACCTGGTATCGCGATCGATCTCAATGGCAATTTTATTGTCGTACCTACACCATTAGATTTTCGGATTTCTACGTTAGCTTACGAGGAAGAAATTCAAACTGTATATCTCGTACTCAGCTATGTCGATCCTAGCAAACTTAAGAGATCGAACAGTAACGAAGTCCTTGTGGAGACTTTTCGAGTCAACGAAAAATCTGATTCCCTTGCGGATACTGATATCGAAATTTGTCGGATCTCGATCGCTGAAGGTGTTTTGGAAATTCAAAAGCCTGCGGATCTATTTGTGCCGAATTTATCCGAGTTAGATATACGTCACCGTTTGCAAGCTAAATTACGACCACAAAACCTAGTTCGCATAGCCTGTTTTAGTGATGATAGTAATTTAGCAGCAGCAGTCAAACAAAATTTTAAATTTCTAGGACAAGCCCTAAATAGTTTAGCTCCTAGCCTTGGTATGGCAGACTCAATTCCAGAACTAAATATTCAAACAGAGCTTACACCCGAACGTCTAACTCCCTATAACTTAATTTACTTGCATAGCTCTCAAGCAAATACTCTAAATGAAACCACTCAACTTTCTTTAAGAGAATATCTAGCTAATGGCGGATCAATTTTTATTGAGATATCAATTCATAATACAAAGCTAGAAGATCTTCTAGCAATTCAATTTGAACTGCAAAGTGCAAATACTAAGCTAAAAAAGAATCTGCCACCACAAATTACTCCTAGATTCAATGATGCCTCAGATCCTGCTGTACAGACCGAGCTAAAGGAAGAACTAGAAGCGATTGCGATCGACATTCAAACCCAAATCGATGAGTTGCTAGACTCTTTTAAGGGTAACTTACCAATAGAAGCACCGTTGCAAACCTTTTCTGAACTAGAGAGAAGTCATCTTCTTAGGAGTCAACCATTTCTATTTAGCAATCTACCTATCATTATCGAACATCCTATTCAAGTTTTAGTAGGTGGCGGCATTGTTATAGTGTTTGGTTCCCTTTCTTCGATTTGGGGTGGACTAATAGATACCCAAGAACTTTCAAGGGATCAGATTCGGTCTTTCCAAGAGTTAGGAATTAATCTTCTGAACTATGCGGCTCAACGCCATGAGATCGCTAGTTCATTGCGGATTAATCCTAAGTACAGTAGCGATCCTACAGTCACAAGTGATCAACGCCGTATTACGAATATGACTGCTAGTTAGGGTTATAAGCTGATCGTAGAATTATTAATAGTTTATTAAGGTTATCTATTTATGTCTTCCATTCGTAAAGTCTTTCCCATAGTACTCAGTATCCAACTCACTCTTACCGTTGGTATTACCAGTTGGATCTCCTTTGTTGCTGGTGAAGGGTCGGTGCGGAAATTAACTCTCCAGCTTTGTGATAGCTTAACCTATCGAGTTGCGGAGCAAATTCGTTCCTATTTCGAAGATTCAGTAAAGATTAATCAGGCTTTAGTAACGGCTCTAAGAAATGGGGGTGTTAATCCTAACAATATTACCCAAGTTCAGAAAGATATTTTTGATAAATCACGGGAGCTTGGCATTAATAACACTTTCTATTATGGCAATGAACAAGGATCCTTTGTGGGACTTACCCCCCAAGATCCATCAAGGTCCAAATTTCTATTGCAGATTCGTAATGATAGTACCGCGCCCAATCGATCCAACTATGAACTAAGCCAAAATGGTGAACAAGTTAAACTGCTTAATAATGAAGTGTATGACCATCGCACCCGACCTTGGTATGTAGAAGCAAAAAAATCTAGAAGAAGTATTTGGAGTTCGATTTTTGTCAGTGCGACTGATGGCGAACTAACTACGACTAAAGCCACACCAATCTATAGTGCTGAAGGTGCTTTGCTGGGTGTGGTAGGCCTTAATGTTTCCATGAAACAGATCAAGCAGTTTATGCTGGAGATGCGTCCTTCGAAGCCATGGAATTTGTTTCTAGTCGGAGAAAATGGCAGCTTAGTTTCATCCACATCCGATGAACCCCTTTTTCAAAAAGAAGGCAATATTATTAAGCAATTGGAAATGTCCAAGAGTAAAGATCCCAAACTACTCAAAGTTGGTTTGATGGTACAGGAACAGTTTGGCGGGTTTAACAACTTGAAAACCGCCCAGACTTTTGAATTTGAGTCTAATGGCGAGAAATATATCGTTAGCACCCGTAAACTCTCCGAAGATCTACAGCTAAATTGGACAGTTGGCATCATCGTGCCTAAGTACATTTTTATGCAGGAAATTGATAATAATAACCGCATCACTTTGATCATTATTGTAATTATGCTAGCAATCAATATTCTCATTGGATTACTGATTGCATCATGGCTACTACTCCCGATCAAAAAACTAATGATTGCGGCTAAAGAAATCGAAACGGATTCTTTTGATCCTGATGGTTTAACTAAAATTACAACACGTAATGATGAGCTGGGACAAATGGCAAGGGTAATTCAAGTAATGGGCAGTACAATTTCTGACCGCAATCAGGGAATGAAAAGCCAATTAAAAAAATTACGAGAAGAAAATGACAAAGCTAAAAAAATTGCAATGAGTGCATCCTCGGGACAAAATAATTCATTGCAATCAATTTTGAGCCGTTCTAGATCCGCTCGCAGCAAATAGGAGAAATATACCAATGCTAGCAAATCAAATTGGCTTAGAGATACCTCAGAAAGAGTTAAATTTTAAAATTGGCTCTGAGAAAAATTCTTTCCCTGTAGTCATAATCAATAACAGCGATCAATTTGCCAGTTTTCAAATTGAACTAATCGCGGCTGGAGCAGATGTGCAAACGGTTGGATATGAGTGGTATAAAATCTCTCCAGATGTAAGTGTCAAAATTCCTCCGGGGGACTTGGTAGAATTTGTAGTTGATATTATTGAAACTCCTATTCCCGGTTTTACGGGCATTATGAATGTCACAGTACAAGCTGTTTCGATAGAATTACGTGAAGAAAGTCGTGAAATCATCCGAATTAATCTGCAGGGGGGCGGAACGCGATCGCAATTAAAATTAGAAGTACCATCACAGAAGCTACAAGTTACACCGCTAGAGAAGGTGGAAATTCCAATAGTGATTGGCAACCCAACCCAACTGAGTACAAATGTCACTTTGACTTGCAAGGATTTGCCTGAATCATGGTTTCCCAAGGGACATATACAACAATTTACAATTAAGCCTGGAGGAATATTTAAGACAGCATTTGTATGTACATTACCCTTCGATCGCGTGTCGGTTTCTAAGATTTATCCATTCATAATTGATGTCGTTCATTCTAATGGTTTTCCTTCTCATTCTGAATGTAGCTTAGAGGTACTGCCAAAAGGATCATTGAAATATGTCTGTTCTCCAAAATTCCTCACAATTCCTCCTAGATTATCATGGAAATCATGGTGGAAATTTTGGCAATCATCGCCAGCTATATTTACTCTAGTTGCAAATAATGCTAGTAACCTTGCCCATAAACTTAATTTTGATGTAGAAGATGTTAACAAGAATGGGGACTTTTCCTATGAAATTACCCCTGACAATGCAGAAGTTGAGCCATTTAGCGAGATAAATTTCAATCTGCAAATTGATAAGCCTCGACCGTTGTATGGAAAAACCAAGAAATTGAATTTATTCGTTAAAGCTAACTGGCAAGACCCTAAAGTTAATACTAGCGAGGACTTGCAGTCAATTGAATTATTAGTTAAGCCAATAGTTCCGCTTATATTCATTATCATCTTGACTGGAGCAACTTTATTCGTCTCTTGGTATTTTTCTTTTCTCAATCCTTACAGTCCATTTCCTCCTCATCAAGCTCCAGTTACTTCTATACAGTATGATGGGAAAGGCGCATTTGCAGTTAGTAGTTCTAATGATCGTACTCTGCGGAAATGGTTCGTAGCAGGGTTCTTTGTTCCTCTAACCAATCAGGATATGGGAGTTATTGGCAATGCTAAGAAAGCAGTACGAATTGCTCGCTTCCGCCCTGTGAATAACGATATTTTAGCGGCTGGATTAGAAAATGGAGAAATTCAGATTTGGGATGCAAATAACGAAACCAATCGACCTCTAGCAAAGTTTAGTACTCAAGCTGACGATCGCGTATTTGGATTAGCCTATACCCTTGATTCAAGAACTCTATTTAGCGGTCATGGCAGTGGCACTATCCTCAGATGGGATCTTCAAGATCTCTTTAAAAATCCACCAACGCAACCCAGTCAAGTTAAAAAATTTGATTTTGCGATCTCTTCAATCGCCTTAGTTGGTCAAGATGATAATGTGTTAGCGATCGCTGGGCGTTATAACCAACTGTTGTTATGGAACTGGGTTAAAGACTCTGTTAAAACCATTAATTATCCTAAAGTGGGTGGGCAGGATGATTATATTCAAAGTATTTCCGTACCAGATCGAAGACGAAACTTACTGGCAACTGCTGATAATCAAGGAGCTATTGCTGTCTGGGATCTAAGTACTTGTTTACAAAGTAATCTCCCTTGCCAATTAGTTGATAGTTGGCAAACCGCTCATGGAGGGAAACCCGTGCGATCTCTTGCATTTAGTCCAGAAGGCTGTTATTTGCTCAGTGGTGGCGACGATGGAAATGCAAAGCTATGGACACTAACTCAAAATGCTAAACGGACTGGTGAAACTAGCGGCAAAGTTCTTGAGACTGCTTCATTACCTGTTTATGCTGTAGATATTCATTTAACAAATAAAGAAATTTGGACTTTAGCTGGAACAGGCGGCGGAAGAGTATTGGGTCAAAAAACAGATCGGCTTTTTAATTTAGGCTGTGATACTCCCTTCTGAATAATTGGTGTGCGCGGCGGAGCTGCGCACACCAATTATTCACTCTATAATGCCTATTCTTTGAGTGGGAAGGGAGTAGCTTCTGAACCATACTTTCAACAATTCCTTTAGGATTTCCTATGTTACGTTATTGCTTTTTATCTAGCGCGATCGCGTTACCCCTATCTCTAGTAATTACTCAAGGAGCGATCGCTAATCCTGTTGATCAATTACTGGAGACCAGAGCCTGCTATGAATGCGAGTTAAGTAATGCCAATCTCGTTGAGGCGAAGCTCAATGGTGCAAACCTGAGTTTGGCAAAAATGCGATCGGCAAATTTGAGAAAGGCAAACTTAATAGGGGCAAACTTGATCGGATCTTACTTAAAAGATGCTAGCTTTCAGGATGCTAATCTGCGCTGGGCAAACTTTACCAATGCGGATCTAGAGAATGTGGACTTTCGTGGGGCAGACCTGAGAGGGGCAAAGTTTAACGCCGCTCTATTGAAGGATATTAATGCTCAAAAAAGCATCTTTTGTCGCACGATTATGTCTGACGGTAAGCTGAATAATCGTGATTGTCGATTATCTGGGGATTGAGCCTAGCGTAAACGTATGATTTCATTGACCCAACGGAGGCGTTCGGCATGGTTGAGGTTGAGTATATCTTCCCTTGACCAATGGAAGTAAAAAGCAATGAAGGCTACCTCCTCATATAACCTCTCGGAGGGGTAGCCTATGATTCCCCCGATGTGCTTAGGTTTTGTGGTTGCAGTTGGCTAAATAAATCTTGTAAATATAGGAAATCGGGAAGGAAGAGTTGTTCTAGTTGCTGGGGGCTGACCTGAGCGAGATTACCTAATTTGGCGATCGCTTGAGCTAGTACTAAAAACACGAAATCAATATTGGGATTGCGGTTAGATAAATCCCGCATGATTAATTCATCTTTGGCAGTCAAGAGCTTGATTTTGCCTTGTTGGTGTAACTCACCATCAATATATAAGCCCTTTGGTAATTGAAATTCTGTTTGGAGCATGAGTAACTAAATCTGTTGGTTTAACTAATATTTTAAGAACAAGGGGCTTAAGCCCCTTGTTTGTGTGGTCTATTCTATCTTTGGCTAGGTCGGAGCTCCGATGGAGAAAGAGAACCTCCCGATCGCTGATTTGGTGAAGCAGGTATGAGAGGAGAGTCGATCGCAGGGATCTCAGGAGGTAAAGCAATCGGTGGTGTCCCCTCAGACTTGGGTACTGGGGGCGGGGCGATTGTTTGAACAATGAAGGAACGCATAACGATTTGTCCATCGGGATTAGTAACTTTTAAGGTATAGGTTACTTCGGCAGATTTAGGACTGAGGGGTAGGAATAGTTGACCAATAGCGGCGACATTTCCAGGGGCAGGCAAGAGATCAATTTTGGCGGCGGCTGATGCTTCTACTTTCCAAGTTAGAATGAGGATGGTGGGGATGTCAGGATTGAGATTAAAGGAATATTGGGGTAAGGCTTCCTGTCCATTGACCTTGAGTTCTAGGATTTTGGCAGGGTAAGGGAGAATTTTGACAATCTCCGTTTTCCTGATCACAGGCCCAGCTTTGGGATCGATGGGAGACTTGAGAGGAGTGATCGCTAATTCAAAAATATAATTACCTGATGCCTTTGCCTCGGTGGGGATATTTTTGCAAATCATCTCATCATTGGAAATAGTGCAGTAGGGACGCAGCGATCGCGGTATACCTTTGGTGAGGAGATACTTTAAGGGGGGACTTTTGATTTCACCTTCTGGTGATCGACCGACTAGAGTCAATTCTTTGATTTGGCTGACATTCGATAAACGCCAATTCAATCGCACTTCATTATCAAGATCGGGTTTGGGTTTAACTAATCTTAAATTCGCTGGACTTTCTGCAATTCCTAATGCTGTAAAAAATACTCGTTTTTCTAGAACTTCAGAAATAAAAATAGTCTCTTTAGTTTTGGCAGCGACAAATTCAGGCGAAGGACTATTGGCGGAGGAATTATTAGGTTGTTTGTTAGCAGAATTGTTTGTAGTAGTTGGAGGCGAAGGTTTAGATGTGGGTGCATTATCTAATTTTTTCTGATTAGTCTTTGCTATAGAGGGTGGCGCAAGGGTTGGTAAAACAGGCTTTGACTCGGTATAGACAGGCTTATTCGAGGCAAACTCTAAGATCTGGGCTTGGGGAATAGGTTCGACAGTAATCTTGCTGGTTTTGGCTAGGGGCAGAATTCCTGTTTTCGGATTTTTAGAAGCCAGATTCATCTGAAAGATATATTGGCTAGGCTTACGAGCGTCGGTGGGAACATTTTGACAGAGTAACTCGCGATCAATAATGCAATATTCTTTGAGTTCAGAAGGAATTCCCTTACTGAAGTTATAAACGACAGGTTGACTGAGGGTAGTTTGATCTTCGGAAAATCCTTCTACTTTGATTTCCTTGACTAACTCGGGATTGGTGATCCGCCAACGCAGACGAATTGCTTCGTTACTAACTTCTCGATAGTTGGTTGATTCGGAAGTAAATTCCACGACTACAGGTACTTCGGCAGGACGGAAGAAGATCCACCAAATCAGAAAGATAACTGTGCCAATGATCCCTAAGATGCTGATGATGACTAACGCAAACTGCCACCAAGGGCGAGCAGGTAATAGTAAATTACCTATGTAGCGATCGCTAGTTAGGGTTATTCCCTGTTTATCTTCGACTTCAACAATAAAATTGAGATAGCGATCGCTTAAGAATCGGGGGGTACATTTTTTAGTAGGTAGTACTTCAAGATTAATTCTTGTAGAGCCATATGGAGCAATCTTAGTTTCTTCAACATTAAAGCTGTAGGTTAATAGCCCCTCCTGCTCTGGACTACTGGCTCGCACAACAATCTCACGGGCAATATTACTACTACTCTTAAAGCGCATTTCATAGAGTGACGGCAGATTTGCTATCCTCGTTAACAAAGTTACCAATTGGATATCCAGTTGGTAACTGGGCAGAATTTCAAAATAAACAATGTCTAATAGAGCTAGATCAGGATTATTTTCTGAATGCACACGAACGGTTGGGGAATAAATCCCTGCCCAAACATCCATCGGCGGCTTCAAAATTAAGTTGATTTGTCCTTGGGTATTAGGATTGAGGGGCAAGCCTTCCGTGGCTTCGACAATTCCTACGAGGGCTAGCCCTTCAGGATAGTAGATCGATACCCATTTAGGATCGAGATCTGGTAAAGTGACACGAAAGCGATCAACCCTGTCTGAGCGATTATTCACAGAGATCAGAATTTGCCAAATCTCTCCTGTACGCATTTGATGCGGATTACTGGAAGTAGTGCGGGGAATGGTGGCAAAGGTGGGATCGTTAACCCTAACTATTTCTTGAGTCGATGGGGTAACAATGACGCGACCTTTATACTGAATTGGCGTATCTTCTGGATAATGTTGGGGCGCATCGATGATGATCGTATAACTATATTCCTTAGGAGGTGCTGTGGGTGGGACTTGGATCGAAAAAACCACTTCACTGCTTTGCCCCACACTCAAGGCGAGGCGCTCTGAGGGCGCAGCACACCAAGCATAAATCGAACTAGAGTCTTGATCGATATCTACAGTAATAACTGCACTACGATCACCTTGATTGGTGACGGTGACGCATAGCTCAAAGTTATCTCCTGTGCTGATGGAGACTGTACCCGATGGGTTAAGAATAATTGAGAGTGGGCGAAGTTCTCCCGAAGCCGATGGCATCCTCTCCTTGTTAGGAATACTCTGTGGGTGACCAAAATCAATGGTGTAGTAATTTACCCCTTGATGGTCACTTACTTCTAAGAACCCTTGACTAATTAGATCTTCAATTTCGGGTAGCGTGTCTGCGGGATTTGCCTCAATACCTATAGCGATCGCCTCAAGACTGGAATTGCGATGACGCATAATCCAGTTGATAATTTGCTGTTGCTGGGGTGAGGATAGTGTCAAGATATCCACCATACTCAATCCTACATTTTGCTCTAAATCGTTGTTATTGTCGCTATTTGAAGCAAGTATATTTGGTTTACTCCTCATAATTTGCAGGATTGTATTGATTTAGGGCTTAATCTAAGCGTTACTTTGTGGCGTTTATACCAACTTTACAACTCAACGTCTTGTAAAAAGTTTAAGTAATCACAAGTTGTTAAAGTTTATAGTCAATAATAGGCAAATCATACAGTACTCGCTAATTATCTAAAGTCATTATTTGCCCTAAAACAGCACAAAAAAAAACTATTAAAATCAGGATTAACAAGAATGAATGAAAAACATCTCAAACAGCAACTAGATCTAGAAGTGGAAAGTATAGGCATTAACACGCTCACTGAAGTTGGGAATATGGCAGTTTCGATGGGTTTAATCGCTGGGCATGGATTTCGAGGGGGCAAATATGAAATTTTGCAAAAAGGTCAGATAATCCTCTTGCCAGTAAGAGAAGCGGCAGATTATTTGGAGCAATTGATCAAGACAGTGATTGAACCATGACCATCTCTTCACCAACCCCTGTGACCAACTTTTCCGAAACTGATTTGCTGAAGCTCAGTCAAAGCGATCTATTTGCGGCGATCGCAAAAATACGTCATGCCTTAGTGCAAAAAGTTGCTGAACAGAAAGGAGAAACTGCTGTACCTGCTCCGATTCGGTCAATAAATTCTCCGTTAAGGGGCAGCCATCTTCACAAACTATGTGAAAACTTTAGTTTGTCTGCATTTGAACGTAATGTATTAATCCTCTGTGCAGGTATGGAATTTGATGCATTATGGGGAAGCCTCTGTGCAGAAGTTGCCGGTGATCCGAAGCAAAACTATCCCACCTTTAGCCTAGCGATGTCAGTGCTTGAGCATTCTGATTGGTCGGCACTATCTCCCGCAGCACCACTCCGTCGTTGGCATTTAGTCGAGATTGGCGGGGGGAATGCGCTTACCGCAAGTACCTTACGCCTCAATGAAAGGATTTTGCATTACTTGATGGGTGAACAGCACCTAGATGAACGTTTGCTAAGTCTGTTGACCCCGATCAACGCAAACTCTGTCACCATTGATTCACAGCAACAAATCGTCAATCAGGCGATCACTACATGGATCAGTGCCTCAAATCAAAGCAATAGTCCGAATGAATCTAATCTTTTACCTGTATTACAGCTATGTGGCGAAGATGTTTCTAGCAAAATGTCGATCGCGTTGGATATTTGTAAAAATCTTGATCTCATTCTTTATAAAATACCTGCAACCATTCTGCCCCAAGATTTAAGTAATCTACAGGTAATTACGTTGCTATGCGATCGCGAATATATTTTGAATAATATTGCCGTATTCTTGGACTGCGATCATGATGAAGCTCCAAATCCTAGTCAGGATAAGGCGATTAGCTATCTGATTGAAAACCTCAATTGTCCGATGATTATCAGCACCCAATCCCGTCGTCGCCAACATCAACGCACGATCATTACCTTTGAAGTGCGATCGCCTTCCGTGCAAGAACAACAAACCCTCTGGGAAGAAGCCCTCACCGATCTTGATGATGATCTTGCTATTGCTCTCAATGGTTCCATTACCAAACTCGTTTCCTATTTCAATCTCTCACCAACCCTTATCTACAATGCGGCTCTCAAGGCGAAGAGTCTACATCAACAGGAATCTGAACATTCCTTTGAGCATTCTTTATGGAATGCCTGTCGTTCCCAATCTCGACCGAGGCTGGATGAACTGGCGCAAGGTGTAGAAACGACGGCGACTTGGGAAGATCTGATTTTACCTTCCAAAGAAAAATTTGTGCTTCACGATATTGCTGCCCATGTCCGCCAGCGATTGACTGTCTATGAAACATGGGGCTTTGCAGGGAGGAGTCGGCGAGGATTAGGGATTAGTGCTCTATTTGCAGGCTCAAGCGGTACGGGTAAAACTATGGCAGCCGAGGTTTTAGGTAATGAGCTACAGCTTGATGTCTATCGCATTGATTTAAGTTCTGTCATCGATAAGTACATCGGCGAAACGGAGAAAAATCTCAAACGGATTTTTGATGCCGCTGAAGGTGGAGGTGTAATTTTACTATTTGATGAAGCTGATGCCCTCTTTGGTAAACGGACTGAAGTTAAAGACAGCCACGATCGCCATGCCAATGTCGGCGTAAGCTATCTTTTGCAACGCATGGAAGCCTATCGCGGACTAGCAGTGTTAACCACTAACCTAAAAAATTCTCTTGATCAAGCCTTCTTAAGGAGATTACGCTTTGTAGTCCAATTCCCATTTCCAGATGCGGAGCAGCGTGCCGAAATCTGGCGACGCGCTTTTCCGAAGCAAACACCAATCCGCGAACTTGATTATCTCAAACTTGCTAAACTCAGCGTAGCAGGTGGTAATATTCGCAATATTGCTCTCAATTCGGCTTTTATTGCGGCGGATCATAATGAACCTGTGCAAATGAAACATATCCTGCAAGCGGCAAAAATTGAATATATTAAACTCGAAAAACCAATGATGGATACGGAAGTAAAAGGATGGGTATAGACAAAAAGGCGATCGCTATTTCGACAATCATCGCCATCACCACGGCAACCTCAGTATTAGCGGCAAATCCAAGCCATGTTGAACAGCTCATTAAAACCAAGGAATGCTCAGAGTGTGATCTCCCTGATGCCAGACTTGCAGGGGCAGACTTGATCGGCGCTAATGTCAGGGATGCCGATCTCCGCAAAGCTGATCTGCGAGGGGCAAAGCTCGATGGGGCAAAATTTATGCGAGCTAATATGTTGGGGGTAGATCTGCGATTTGCTCTACTATCGGGAGCCGATTTTTTAAATACTAATTTACTCGAAGCCAAGCTTGAAGGGGCAAATTTATTTCGAGCTAATCTTAAATATGCCAATCTCGAACGCGCAAACCTCAGTCAAGCTTCTTTGAAAAGTGCCGATCTCCAATTTGCAAAGTTAAATGGAGCTAAAATCGATAATGCTAATCTTGAAAGAGCAAATTTAGGACTTGCAGAATTAGAGAAAGCTGATTTCACCAACTCACGATTAAAAAGAGCGAATTTACGCCGTGCCAACTTGACTGAAGTAAATCTCACCAGAGCTAATCTAGAGGGTGCAAGCCTGGAGGGAACTTCCTTTACAGGGGCAAATTTATTTCATACTGATTTGCGATCGAGCAAAATTGATAGTGACACTTTCTTTGATCCAAAATGGTTTCTCGTCTGGAAAGTTGTGAATCAGCGTCTCGATGCTCAAACCCTTGTTGGGGCAGATTTATCGGGCGGCAACTTTGAGAAAGCAAATCTGGCTGGTATCAATATGGAAGATGTGAACTTCACGCAAGCCTATCTCTTTATTACCAATCTCCGCCGTAGTAATCTCGTCCGGGCTAAGTTCAATGAGGCAAATTTGCGCTATGCCGATTTAATGAAAGCTAATCTCACGGAAGCAGATTTTGCGGGGGCGCAGTTGTCTGATGCCAATTTGGAAGGAGCTAATCTCCGCCTTGCGAATCTGAGAGAAAGCATCATCAATGAGGAAACTATACTTGATCGCAAGTGGCGGATTGTCTGGGATATCGTCAATCGTGGCGGCGAGGAGCGCAATCTCAGGGGTGAAGACTTGGCGGGAGCAAATTTACGATTAGCACGTTTGCGAGGGGCGCGACTATTGGACGCAAATCTCAGTCAGTCTGACTTGCGGGGTGCGGATTTTGTCGGGGCAAATTTACAACGGGCAAATCTCTCAGGAGCAAATCTCACGGGCGCGAATTTGCGAGGTGCGGTGTTGCAGGATGCAAATTTTTGTGGTGCGACGATGCCCGATGGAACTGTAGAAAAATGTAAGTAATGGAACCTATGATGGTTAGCTAAAGGATACCTGGGCAATGGTCCGTTAATGAGAGATGAGTGCTGAAACCCTCATTTCATGGCGATAAAAAAAAAGATGCAAATACGACGATCGCGCTTTAGCTGACCAGTGCCGCTTGCTGTCGGTTCTAAATAATAATTTCCCTGAACTTAATTCGCACCAAGTGCTAACCGTTGGCGATAGTCCTAATGATGAAGCGATGTTTGATGCTGATCTATTTCCCATCTCGGTCGGTGTGGCAAATGTTCGCCATTATCAAGATCAAATGTTGCATTTACCCAAGTACCTGACTCAAGCTTCCGAGTTTGCTGGGTTTTCTGAGTTGGCAAAATTATTACTCCAAACGTAAAAAGCAGCGCGATGCGCTGCCTCTTATTTTTTTTGAAAGCAATTATAATTTAGCGATCGCCTCTCATCAATAACAATTGCACCAGTTGCAATGCTGAATAAATTGCTGTCGCTATATACGTCCAAGCTGCCGCATTTAAGACACTCCGAGCGCCCCGATTTTCTTCACCTTGCAAAATTTATGGGCAGCGATCGCGGCGGCGGCTAGGGATGTCGATGCGTATACCGACTCTGATAGTCGCTCTGCTTTGGCAGATGGGTTGTAATGATCGGTCAGTTCTCCTTCAAATTGCTCAACGGTGACATCATGAATCCCCATGCGTTGCAATAATTTTTTTCCTTTAGTCAGTTCTATGTCTCATTATCCCCTTGCTACCTCCACCTCTGGCGATGGTGAAAACACTACTGCTGCACTTGCTCAAGTATTATGCTAAGTTATGATAGTCAGTAAACTGGGGTAAGTACTGAAATAGTATGCATATTGAAATCACGGATTGATACAAAATAGTGTCACAGATGACAGTATGGCGACCCTAATGCAAAACTGAGTATTACTTCAAGCAAATTTTGATCTTTTATAGATCATATCTAGAGCGATCGCTGTATGATTTGATGGAGGTTTTTTATCTATAGGAGATTACTTAACTAGTTTCCCCCTTCAACACCAAAAAAGCCAGTGTGTGGAACCACTAGCTTGTTGATGACCCGAAGGTTTTTAAATTTAATATTCGGAAATGGACAGATGTTGCTTTACGAAGGGCAATTTTGTTTAGTGCTTCTCTATATCTTAGCGCAAGATAGGAGTTTAGCAATAGTTTTTGTTGCGAATTTTTTGAATTTTTTGCAAAAAAAAACAATAAAAAACAATAAAAAACAATAATTAATTGTTGGACTGAATTCAAAAAGTCTGTTCATTTCCTGATTGAAATCGCTACAACCCTTACAATCAGGACAACTTAGATGTTATTAAAATTGCGAGACTTGCCAAGGCAGATCGAGAAAGCGATCTGCCTTGGCAAGCAAAAAGGAGGTCAATCAGCGTGACCTCTCGAAAAGATCGTATTTATGATGCAGCCGATCTAAAATTTACGACAAAAGGCTTAGATGCAAAAGCCCTAACGACAACAGAGCTAACCGCGAAAACCTTTGCGAGCTTTTTTCCATATTCGTGGAACTTTATATACGCCAAAAACATAGACCGAACAAGCAAACCTGAATGGAAAACCGAAACACGCTATCCCATCACAGGAAGGCGACTATACGACCATTGGGCAGACAACGAAACCCTAATCGGCGTAAGATTTGACAACCAAACCGAATACGCCCTCATCGACATCGACAAAAGCAGCCCCTACCACCCCAGCAACAACCACGAAAAATTTAAAACTGTCCTCCAAGCACTAGAAGACATAGGACTAGTCAGACCCCTAATCGTGCAGAGTTCGCATAGCGAAGGACTGCATATTTACTATCCCCTGTGGCAAGAAGTACCCAGTTTCGGTCTCGCCTGCGCGATCAAGATCTGCCTGCAAAAAAACAACTGCGAAATCGCATCAGGAGTTATTGAAAGTTTCCCGAACACGAAAAAATATGACTCAGAATACAACGGACATAGACTACCCCTGCAAACAGGCAGTTACCAACTTAACAACGACCTCCAGATTATCGGACGAGACCTTAACCAATTTGTCGAAACATGGCTGACCTTACAAGAACAGCAAGACATCGATCTACTAAACCAAGCGATCGCCGAAGCCAAAGCCAACTATCAACCACCCAAAGACAACCGCAAACTAATTAAATGGCGAGAAGACCTCGAAAAACAAATCCAACAAGGATGGACAGGACAAGGACAATCCAACCAATTGTTATATCTAATGGGCAAATACGCCCGAGTCTTCCTAGGCTGTGAAGAAGACGAAGCGATCTCCGAATACATCACCAAAACAGCAAGAGCTGCCACGGGATTCACGAAATTTTGTGGCGATATCAAGAGACTCGAGCAAAAAGCTAAAGACATCGCAAAATGGTGTATGAAGCATCATTTCCCATGGGGAAGTAAAAAAGGAGAACAAACAAACATCGAAAGTAAAGGCGAAAAAGAAAACACAGAAAACCAAAAAGCCCAGAAACAAGCCGAAAGACTCGAACGCATCCGAACAACTGTAAACGAACTAAATAAAACAGGAGAAATACCAGAAACAATCCGAGGTATGGCACAGGCGATCGCCAAAACAGCAAAAGTATCTGTAGAAACCCTATACGAAAACAAACAGCTATGGCATCCAGAATTCACCGAATCGCGTAACAGCACAAATACAACCAATTCCGTGCCATTTCCCCCCACGATCTCCCCCCCGAACGAACAAGCTGAAACCCAGACAGAAAGAACTGTTACAGAAAAACTTCCATATAAAGCGTTAAGCTGCACTGAAACGCCCCTGCGAGGGCAAGAATTGCCAAAATCTGCCGATGTTGATTTTCAGGTCTCAACGGACTTTTTCAAGTCTCCGCTAAAAACTAGCGATCCGATGTGGATCGAGACACATGGTAGGCTTAGTCTGACAAAATCTCAAATTTCTAAGGACGCGATCTATCAAAATCCATCTACTCGCACAGCTAATGCTGACTGTTTACAACCTTATGAACCACCAACATCTGAGCCTATCTCGGTCATTGGCAGCAGGATAGGCTATCTCAAAGCTTTGTTAGAAACGCCTATTTTGCGTAGGAGTAAATCTGCATCGCAAATTGCTAGCTTGCAAGCTGAGTTAGAAAGGCTGGAGCGCGATCGGCAGACAAAATTCAGTCCCTAATTGTTGGCGATACAGGATAACGACTTGCTTCAATCTGGTGGATGCCAACCAATCGCAAACCAACGTTTACGAGTAGCGACAATGACGGTGTTATTCATCCGCAAAGCGATAACTGTTGCACGTCCGATCGCTGTTAAACCTTCAACTTGAGAAGCATCATTATTCCATTGAAAATGGTTCTTCCAATTTTGTTGTCGTGAATTAAACAAGGCTACAAGTTCGCCTGTTAATGGATCGATCGCTTCTGTGGCATCAGATTTATATTCGTTGCAGGTTCGACAGGCAAGGCATAAGTTTTCAAGGGTATTCAGTCCTCCTTTTGAAACTGGTTGAATATGATCGATTGTCATGGGCATACCGCTATTTGCTTCGGTTGTGAGGCAATAGCAGCAACGCTTACGGTCAATTGATTCTATTTGCGATCGCAGATTTTGGGAAATATAGCCTGACACAAAATCTACCCTTCTAGTCTGGAAACGTTATGTCCGCGCCATTTTAGGATTGCGGCGGCTTGGGATTTGCGTAACATGAAGTGATCGCTATCTTTACGCAGGTTATCTAATTCCAATCTTTCGGAATCAGTAAGTGTCGTATTTTGTTGTTTGGACAATAGGGTGTCGTAGCGTTCCATTTCTAATTGAGTTTTTTGGCTACGGGCAATTTGCCATAGTGAATCGTCGTCAAGTCGATCTAAGCTGGCAAGGTCGGTTTGAAATTCTTCGGGTACGTCTTTCCATGTTGGGGGACTACCAATTTGTAAGGCTTGTAAAATTATGTCTTCTAGCGATCTCTGTGTTGCTCCTGCGGCGATCGCTAGGCGTTGGTACAGTGCTTCTGGTATTTGTAAAGTAATAGTTTCAGCCATATTCTTTTCTCGATGGGTTAATCATCTTTATTTTATAGTCTATAATCTTTGACAACGTTGATTTTGAAATTGAGTATTAAGGAGAATGATTGCTGCTTTGTATAGGAAAGTATTACAGACAATCACTACTTGTAAAACCAAGTTCTGCTAAAACATTTTTGCGTTTTGGAGGTTGAATGTTTATAGACGAGTCTCGCAACCTTCTTTGTTCAAAGATCATAATCTCTTCTGGTAATTCCCCAAAGAATCTTGGGTGATGGTAGATAACAGGATCAGGATGGCGAAAAAGATCTACTCTCTTAAAAGCTAGAATGCCTGCAAACGTGGGACTTTTATCTTCTTTGCCAGACTCTAGGAATATTCCATCTGGTTTGACTATAGCCTTCTGAAGATTATTGCTAGTATGTTCAATTATAGTTTTGTAGCCAAACAAAGCTCGATCAAAATCATCAAATTTTACCCCATAACCTGAGCCATGTATTGCCAATAAGACAGGCAGAGATTCACCTCTTACCTGTTTACGTTTTTTCTTGGCAGCATATTTTATTCTATTCTCTGCACACCCAATAGAGTACATACGACTTGAATTTCTCTGTTCCTGTGGGAAAAAAACTAGATGTAATAGTCCCGATTCCAACTTTTTACTTTTATAATCCCATTCTTCTTGAGGCTTATCTGGTAATTCGTCACACATTTGTAAAAATGTTCGCTTAAATTCTTTTTTAGAGTCTGCATAGCCAATATTAGGTAGTTGAATCACGCAAATACGCCAACTGGTTGGAGTATTTGCATTTATAAATTCAATAAGTAGTTCGTCTCTTTTTCTCTCTTCGTCTCCTTCACTATCGAAACTGGGCGAAACAACTTCAATAATTAGTTGATGCCCACCAAAGCTAACAAGGAAATCTGGACACTTACCGTCTGAATTTTCTAACTCTATACAAAACTTTCCGCCTAGAACTTGAATAGTTCTAGCTAGTATAAATTCAAGAAAGGCACTATCCCATCTAGTTTGCAATGCTTTTATGAAATGCTCTTGATACTCTGATGGAATCTCCCCTAAGTTTCTCCTCAAAAACTGTCTGAACAGCTGCGCTCGTTTAATAGTGGAACGTCCCAGCCAACTAACTACTGATTCCCCAACTTTACTATAAGAATTATCGATTTTAGTTGGCTCTGACAGCCATTCCCATTTTCTGTATTCATCTAAGTTTTCCATATTTTTGCCCAAAATTAAAATCAATGTCAGTTCATTACGCCAATGTTTGCTATTTGTAAATACTTATATGTTATGTGATCGCCTATCTCCCTTACTCAATTTTTGATATTTGATGCGATCGCTTTTGTCTACAAGACTCTATTAGCGATCGCGCTTGATGATGACAAAAGGCGATCATCTGGCAATTTTTTGGCTTCTGAGCTATAGTTATGGAACCTAAGGTAAAGACTAAATCAATGGTAGTCCAGCAGCAATATAGCCAAGAAATAATTACTCCACTAAGCGATCTCCTGAACCCCATTCAAGTTGGGACTCAAACAAATTTGCAAATAGAGCAATTACTCTTAGATATTACCAATCGACTTGTAAATGAATTTAGACCAGAAAATATTTTTTTATTTGGCTCCCATGTTTGGGGAACTCCTCACGAAGCCAGCGATCTCGATTTACTAGTCATTATCACCGACAGCAACCTCTCCTCTACCAAACGATCTGCTATTGCATACCGATGCTTAAGAGAAATTCCTTATCCCTTAGATATTTTAGTAAAAACCAGAAAAGAAATAGAAAAATTTGCACAGATTCCATTATCTTTAGAACATCAAATATTACATAAAGGAAGATGCCTTTATGGATAATAAAGATGAATTGGTGCAAAATTGGCTTATCAAAGCTCAACACGACCTACTCGCCGCTAAGAAACTGAGCATCGAGCCAGAAATCTATGCAGATATAGCAATCTATCATTGCCAACAATCAGCCGAAAAAGCCGTAAAAGGTTTTTTGATCTTACAGAACCAAGAATTTCCGAGAACCCATGATATTCGTTTGCTTATTCAATTAGCGATTAGGATCGACCCAAATTTCGAGAATTATCAAGAAATCTCAGAAATACTAACTCCTTACGCTACAGAGTTCCGATACCCAAGCGATGTGATGGAACCAAACCCAGAAGAATTAGAGGATGCACTAATTAAATCAGAAGAGCTTTTCGATTTTGTTGTTTCTCTGCTACCTGAGAAAATCAAAAAATCCTTAGTGTAAGCACAACCAAAAACAAGAAAAGAGATCCCCTATTTCTGCCTTACTCATATAATATTTCCCACCGTTTTGGCATAAAATTCTAATTTAAGGATGCGGATTTTGCAAATGCTCAAGAATTTCTATAGAATCATCAAAAGTTTTGATGATATCTTCCACATCCATTAGATCATTCTCATCCGCAGATTCCCATGCGCGATCGTGACTTAACTCTGTCAGCTTTGCAAAAGATAAACTTCCATATTTTGTTACTGAATGATTTAGGCATTCCATATCAGAATCACTCAAAAAGTCAGTATTAGCCTGTCTCAGCTTTTTGATGTCATGTTTATCAACTATCTTAAAAGCCTGAAGAACCTGCTCAGATATTTCTTGTGACGGCTGAAAGCTCGGAGACAAATCTCCACGAACTAATTGCAATAGATTATAAATTTGACTTGGAACAGGACCATGCTTCATTGCATAATAGCTATCACCACAAATAAACTTTCCATATTTTTCTAAATGCTCCTTATCTGCAAAGTATAAAACTTTAGAAACACTATGAATTGTTGGCTGAACTGTTTTTTCCAACAGATTTAATATATAGAGTAACGACTCTATTCCTTTCTCAATATTAAAGTTAAATTGGTATTCCATAGCAACACTTACCTAATCGACAATGCATCACTCAGATATTTATAGCCAGTATATATTTGATAAACATATACTGGCTATGTGTATTTTACTCTATGCGATCGCCTATTTGAGAAATACAATCGCGATTGGTCATGCTTACCCAACTTTTGATGCTTGAGGCAACTGACGGATAACGTTACCCGTCAACTTATAAATTGTCACAAAGAGATCGTTAAACATAAGTACTTATAAGCATAAATCAGCCTGGAATCATTAAATTTATTTTAAAAGTAGCACAGTTTATAAAATAAATTCCAAACATAAGTTACACTGCTTAAGTGTTGTTTACCAAGATATCCTGTGACCAAGATTATTGCCCTATTTAATCAGTCTGGTGGGGTTGGCAAAACCAGTCTAACCATGAATCTGGGATACCAACTCGCCCAACGCGATCGCAAAGTCCTCCTCGTAGATATGGATCCGCAATCATCATTAACATCATTTCTAGGACTTGATATCTACCAACTAGACAAGACTATTTATCAGTCCATCACCCAGTATGAAAGCTTACCAATTCATCACAATATTCATGGGATGGATTTAGTGCCATCGAACATTCAGTTGAGTGCCGCCGAGATGGAGTTGGTCTTAGCTGAATTTCGAGAAGTGCGTCTCAAAGATGCGATCGCTACAGTACAAGAAGAGTATGATTTTATCCTGATCGACTGTCCTCCCAGTCTCGCCATCCTTAGTTATATCAGTCTGATTGCGGCTACCCATGTTTTAGTGCCTATTCAAACCCATTATAAAAGTCTAGTTGGTTGTAATTTGTTACTAGAAACCGTTGCTCGTGTCCGACAAAGGGCTAACCGTAACCTTAAAATTGCAGGTTTTATACCAACCATGCACGAAGGACAAACTCTGCAAGCAAAAACAAGTCTTAGTACTATTCAGACCCAACTATCATCAATTGCCACCGTCTATCCTCCCATCCCAAGGACGATCGCTTTCCCCGACTCGGCGCAAATGCATGAACCTTTAGGATTACATTCACCAAAGCATCCAGTTATCGATATATTAAATCAAATTACAGATTCATTGGAGACAATTTAATGGCTAGTAAGCGACCTTTCCCCGCGTATCAAATTAGCAATGTTCGCTTATTGGACGAACTGACCCCAGCAAGTAATCAGACAGTTAAAATGGATCTGATTCAATTACCAATTAAGCAGCCGCGACGATATTTCGATCCGCAAAAGATGCAGCAACTTGTGCAATCGATCAAAGAACATGGCATTTTAGAACCGCTATTAGTTCGTCCTTTGGCAAATGGGCAGTATGAATTAATTGCTGGGGAAAGAAGATTTCGGGCTGCCCAAATACTTGGACTAGATGCAGTACCCATTATCAGTAAAGATGTTACGGATAGAGAAGCGATCCAAATAGCTCTCGTTGAAAATTTACAGCGTGAAGACTTAAATCCTGTTGAAGAAACTGAGGCTATTCTAGAGTTATTATCGCTTTCCCTTGATATTGAGGTCAGTGATATTACGTCCACCTTAAACCAATCTGCCAATGCTAAAAAACGTGGATTAGAGTTGACGGATAAAGTTACCTGTCAACTTGAAGTGATCGAATCTTTGCTGGCTAGTGTTGGTAGATTTAACGCTGAATCCTTTCGCACAAATCGTTTGCCGCTATTAAATATGCCTGATGATGTTTTAGAAACATTGTGTCAGGGTAAATTAGAATTTACCAAAGCAAGAGCGATCGCCCGTATCCGAGACGAAGCTCAACGGCAAGAATTACTTGAAGAGTCTATCGCTCAAGATCTGACTCTCTCTCAAATTAAAGCTAGGATTGCTGCCATTAACTCTGTTAAAAATACGATAGTAACAGAGCCTTCTCTCAAGGATTTGATAAGTAATACTTTCGCCTCGATGAAAAAATCAAAGGTTTGGGATAATCCTAAAAAAACTAAAAAGCTTGCCAAGCTACTAGTAGAAATCGAAACTTTAATACAAGATGAGTAAAACTCATTGAGGTTATGCCTAACATATACGAAATTTCTCAGGAAGTATCTCAGCTAGAAAAATTTGAGCAAATTGTTGCTGGTAAAAATATCCAGATTGAGCGCATTATTTCCACAGGACAAACTACTCCTTCTGGGCAATGGTATGATCAAGAACTTGATGAATGGGTAATCTTACTTCAAGGTGAAGCCGAATTTTTCTATGCAGACGATAAGAAAATACAACTAAAAGTAGGAGATTATCTACTCATTCCCGCGCATACAAAGCATCGTGTTGAATACACCAGTATTGAACCACCTTGTATCTGGTTAGCTGTGCATGGGCAATTTTCATCTTAGCTAATCCAAATCTCTCTTGAATCATAAAAGCTTCCTCGTTGCACAAGTTTGAAATCACCTAAAAGTAAACCTAACCAAATTTCTACGACTGGTAAAGGCAAAGCAGAATGTAAGTCTATCAAGCGCATAGGAGAAGAATTATTTGTAATGCAATGCGCGATCACCTCAATCCACACTGAAACATTTTCAGTGTGAGCATTACTAATCGCTTGTTTAAACTCCTCCTCAAAACTAAGCAAACTTTCTTGCTCCAAAGCTTGAATTAAAACTTCTTTATCAATTTCGCCAACAATCGAATTACCATTCTTTGCCCGTTCAGGAGTCTTCCTCGGTAAACTCGGCAAAGGCTCAATAAACTGGTCAAAATCGACGACCATAGACTGACGCACATAACGATCAAAAGTATCATCAGCCATGATCGGCTCCCCCATTACCGCACGAGAATGTAACTCCTCAAATAAAAAATTAGAGCGATCGCAAAACAAATCTGTAATTTGACTAACTGCCTCCCCTGCTATTCGTAACTGCGATCGCGTATCAAGATCAACCAGAGTCAAATCTAAAAGTTTAAACACCATTAGAAAATTCGCATCTTCAGGAGTCTGTCTCGCAGTCGAAATGACATCCCATAAATCCAACTCAAGCTGTTTAACTTTCATCGCATCTCTAAAAATTAATCGCATCTCTAAAAATTAATTGGGATGACAAGGACAAGGACGCAAAGGACAAAGCCAAGGATCGAGACGTTCTTGACTTGCAAATTTCTTAATCCCATAATTTGACTCTAGCAAAACCAATACTTTCTGAACATAAGTATGCACTTGTGTCGCAACCATCCCCGCACAATGAATCGGTGAAACCGCCGCAAACTTTTCCTGTCCTTTCCAGACTTGAACAGCGATCGCATGAATTGGTGTATCTGTTCCCGACTGTCGATAAACAACTAACACCGCCCAAAAAATTGAGGCAAATTCATCAGTATTCACAACTAATTTTTCATCGAAATCACCACGTTTGTTGGAGCGTATCAGATTTCGGCGATCGCGATGACGGGCATAGGAACGGCGACTATAGCAAACCGCAGGATTCCAACAGCGATCGCCCAAGTCACCATGCAGTTCTTGAGCCTGAGATGCAGAGAGCATCGCACACTTTTTACACTTTTCGGGGATACCTTTAGTCATGTTTGGGAAAAAATAATTTAAATAGAAATGATTAAAGCTTTCCGTTAGATGTGAGGATAAAATTCAAATATCGTATGTAGAGCAGCATGTAATTCTTTAGGTATACAGTACAAATATGGGTGCGATTCGTTTAGCGGGATTCACGGTAAACAGTCCGTAAATAACCACTAGAGCTAAGTCTCCCAAGACTAGCTTAACTTGTCCAGACTATGTAAGTGAAAGTCCTATCGTCTAAACTCAAGACTGACTCTTTATGTGCCTACACTGAGTAAACTCGACTTTTACATGGTGAAGCTGGGAACAGGGCGTAAACGGAGACCAATCACAGGTGATACTGGCGCTAACAGTGGACTCTTACGATGAAACCGAGCCTAAAAAAGCAACCTATGTACACGCGGACGCAATCCTTTAAATCCGACCTCGCCAGAGTTTATACCCCAATGCGTTTCAATCCCTAAAAGGGTTTCAGAGTTTTTGAAGCCACCTTTCCAGTTTATCTCCACATAATCTATCCAAGTTTCAATCCCTAAAAGGGTTTCAGAGTTTTTGAAGCCGCCACATCCTTTAGCCATTTTTTGATTATAAAAATGTTTCAATCCCTAAAAGGGTTTCAGAGTTTTTGAAGCGCGATCGAATAATTCTGTCATTGCATTAACTCCGCTAAATATTTGTTTCAATCCCTAAAAGGGTTTCAGAGTTTTTGAAGCCTGTGGTGGTGCGGTTGTCGTAGCTGCCTACAAATTGAGTTTCAATCCCTAAAAGGGTTTCAGAGTTTTTGAAGCTTACGCAACAGATGAATGGGATCGCCCATTAGCCGAGGTTTCAATCCCTAAAAGGGTTTCAGAGTTTTTGAAGCACACGTTGTAATTTATGGGAGAAGTGGGATGAACAGTTTCAATCCCTAAAAGGGTTTCAGAGTTTTTGAAGCTAATCCTGCAGCGCGATTGCCAGTTTCAATCCCTAAAAGGGTTTCAGAGTTTTTGAAGCTGCATTAACTGTTCAGTCATAGGCGATCGCGCAGGGTTTCAATCCCTAAAAGGGTTTCAGAGTTTTTGAAGCTTCCCCCGTGATTTATTTAATGAATCGAAGCTATTAGGTTTCAATCCCTAAAAGGGTTTCAGAGTTTTTGAAGCGAAAGTGACAGTAAATGTAGGTAATGTGGTTACCGGTTTCAATCCCTAAAAGGGTTTCAGAGTTTTTGAAGCTGCTGATTTGCTGCTGATTTGCTGCTGATTTGCTGTTTCAATCCCTAAAAGGGTTTCAGAGTTTTTGAAGCCACTCCCGTAATTAGGCGTGATGCTTCATAGCGAAGTTTCAATCCCTAAAAGGGTTTCAGAGTTTTTGAAGCCTTTTTAATCAAGCCGGTCAACAGGTATTTGGCGAGTTTCAATCCCTAAAAGGGTTTCAGAGTTTTTGAAGCACCCCGGCGAATATACAAATCCAGCCGAGGAAATTGCGCGTTTCAATCCCTAAAAGGGTTTCAGAGTTTTTGAAGCTAGCGCTGCTAAGTACTGTATTTCTATCCGTAATCGGGTTTCAATCCCTAAAAGGGTTTCAGAGTTTTTGAAGCATGTGAGTCCTGTATACGATTAAACAAAATAAGATGTTTCAATCCCTAAAAGGGTTTCAGAGTTTTTGAAGCAAAGACGCTTACTAGCGGCGGCGGATACTGCGCAAGTTTCAATCCCTAAAAGGGTTTCAGAGTTTTTGAAGCTGCTGTTCGCAAAGCCGCGCCAAATTTCTGGAGCGTTTCAATCCCTAAAAGGGTTTCAGAGTTTTTGAAGCATAAGGCTATGGCAAGGAAAAAGGCAAGGGCAAGGCGTTTCAATCCCTAAAAGGGTTTCAGAGTTTTTGAAGCTCGGATGTATTTGCATAGTGTAGTAAGTCATTCAGTTTCAATCCCTAAAAGGGTTTCAGAGTTTTTGAAGCCAAATTGACAGCCTATTGGCAGGCTAGGGCAAATTGTTTCAATCCCTAAAAGGGTTTCAGAGTTTTTGAAGCAACCTACAGCGCTGAAGCGAAGGTATTAAACAATTGTTTCAATCCCTAAAAGGGTTTCAGAGTTTTTGAAGCTGCCAAGTGTCGTCATACCTCTCAGTTTCCTCGTCGTCAGTTTCAATCCCTAAAAGGGTTTCAGAGTTTTTGAAGCAAATCGTAGTTTATATTATCGTTAATTTGATATCTTGTTTCAATCCCTAAAAGGGTTTCAGAGTTTTTGAAGCTTGCAAAATTATATTATCCTGTTATTAAATCAAATCGTTTCAATCCCTAAAAGGGTTTCAGAGTTTTTGAAGCTTAAAAACCTTAGAGTAATTGCATTGACGTAAATGGTTTCAATCCCTAAAAGGGTTTCAGAGTTTTTGAAGCCATTTTGTTTTATATTTTTTGAAATGTATCAAATCGTTTCAATCCCTAAAAGGGTTTCAGAGTTTTTGAAGCTTAAACTCATAACCTGTATAGGTTGCATATTTTCGTTTCAATCCCTAAAAGGGTTTCAGAGTTTTTGAAGCTATAGTAGGAATAGCGCCGCTAGAAGCGTAGTTAGGTTTCAATCCCTAAAAGGGTTTCAGAGTTTTTGAAGCAATTGCATTGTTCTTGATGAGTTTGCTCACATTCCTGTTTCAATCCCTAAAAGGGTTTCAGAGTTTTTGAAGCGCAATACTTCTTCGGATATAGCGTATATTTTCTGGTTTCAATCCCTAAAAGGGTTTCAGAGTTTTTGAAGCTATATCCCAGTTTGCACTGTATCGCATACAGCTCAGTTTCAATCCCTAAAAGGGTTTCAGAGTTTTTGAAGCTCATGGTTCCATCAGGACTGAAAGCTACACTTAGGTTTCAATCCCTAAAAGGGTTTCAGAGTTTTTGAAGCTCATGATTCCATCAGGACTGAAAGCAACACTTTTGTTTCAATCCCTAAAAGGGTTTCAGAGTTTTTGAAGCATTGGCGAGCGGGCTAATTGGCGAGCGGGCTAATTGTTTCAATCCCTAAAAGGGTTTCAGAGTTTTTGAAGCTACAATTTTCCTAATTGTTTTAGGAAAATAATAACGGTTTCAATCCCTAAAAGGGTTTCAGAGTTTTTGAAGCTGCCGCAGTCCGAGGGGATTGGCAAACAGCTAAGGATATAGTCGTTTCAATCCCTAAAAGGGTTTCAGAGTTTTTGAAGCCTACTCTGCTATCGCTGCCAACGAGATACCAGCCTTGTTTCAATCCCTAAAAGGGTTTCAGAGTTTTTGAAGCGAGCGAAATATGGCTCTTCCCAATCGGTCTTGGAGTTTCAATCCCTAAAAGGGTTTCAGAGTTTTTGAAGCGCACACTAGCTGGTGTGCAAGCTTTAAATTATCAGTTTCAATCCCTAAAAGGGTTTCAGAGTTTTTGAAGCATTACGAATATTCGTATCCTCATACATCGTCGCATGTTTCAATCCCTAAAAGGGTTTCAGAGTTTTTGAAGCTCATGGTCCCATCGGGACTGAAAGCAACACTTTTGTTTCAATCCCTAAAAGGGTTTCAGAGTTTTTGAAGCGTGATGATAACTTGATTAGATTGTGGACTATCTAGTTTCAATCCCTAAAAGGGTTTCAGAGTTTTTGAAGCGTCGGATGTATTTGCATAGTGTAGTAAGTCGTTTAGTTTCAATCCCTAAAAGGGTTTCAGAGTTTTTGAAGCAAAATGAACTCCTCTGAGTTCAATCTCTTCTTCAACGTTTCAATCCCTAAAAGGGTTTCAGAGTTTTTGAAGCTGCCAGCTCTTATGGCTGAGTACTTGGATGAATATACGTTTCAATCCCTAAAAGGGTTTCAGAGTTTTTGAAGCTTTTTAAAAGCTATTGACTTATCTCTAGTCGATAGATTAGTTTCAATCCCTAAAAGGGTTTCAGAGTTTTTGAAGCTGATAATCCTGCGCTGGAGATTCAGCGCCGGGTGGGTTTCAATCCCTAAAAGGGTTTCAGAGTTTTTGAAGCGCCACGTGCTTTTAACGCATATTATATCTGGTTTTCAAGGTGCATTTGCGCGAAGCATACAAATTGTAGCACATTTGGATTTGCTGAACAGATTTTATAAATTTCGCCAACCAATGAAAGCCTATATTTATCAACATATTCCAGACTTGCGCGAACCAAGCAACTCGCCCGATCACCACCAAAAATATGCCAGTAAAGACTTGTAACATACTAAGCTGCATACTATTTCCACAAACATCCACCAACTCGCGCAACCTATGAACTGAAAATTAAGCAAAAAATATCGTCTCGTCTCGCACCTCCTCACCGCCAATACGTTCTATTTTAGGCTGACAACAAGCACATAGAGCATAAAAACGACGCTCATGTGGGTAAATAGGTGAAAGGAGGGAAAAGAAGACGGCGGAGGAAATCAAAATCAATCCAACGCAAATTGTAAGACCACTCGAACATGGCTACATAGAGATACAAATACTTTTTATGGATACCGCGAAATGGACGAACAAAG
>CALRWX020000042.1:0-31667 GCA_943371975.1 Pseudanabaena sp. UWO311
CCCCGCTTCTTGGTTTTTAGGAAGCAAAACTCGCGATCGCCTGTTCAACAGTAGCTAAGGCTTGATCAATTTCTGCTGCTGAAACTGTCAGAGGTGGCACAAAGCGTACTACTTTTATCCCAGCAGGAACTAATAACAAACCATGCTCAATGCCTGCGGCAACAACATCACGGGCTTGAATATTACTGGATTCTTGCAGTACTAAACCATCGATCAAGCCCCAACCACGTACTGAGTCGATATGTTGCGGATATTTCTCCGCGATCGCTTGGAGACCAGTTCTAAGCTGTTGACCACGCTCCCTAGCATTAGCGATCAGATTATCTTTAACAATTGTGTCGCAAACCGCGATGGCAACTGCACAGGCAAAAGGATTGCCACCAAAAGTACTGGCATGATCACCTGCCTCAAATACTGCACAATGAGCTTTGCTCAACAATGCACCGATGGGAATACCACCACCTAAGCCCTTTGCTGAGGTAAAAACATCTGGCTGAATACCAAGATTTTCGTATCCCCAGAGCATTCCACTGCGTCCCATACCCACTTGCACTTCATCAATAATTAGTAGCGCTTTGGTCTCGTCACATAGTTCACGCACACGCGCAAAATAGGCGCGATCGCCGGGATTAACCCCGCCTTCACCTTGGAGAGGTTCGAGCAGAATCGCGGCTAGTCTACCCTCATATTTTTTTGCCGCCGCTTCGAGAGCAGGGATGTCGTTGTAGGTAATGTAGTCAAAACCTGAGACGAGGGGCGCAAAATTTTTGTGATACTTGGGCTGACCTGTTGCGGTCACTGTTGCGAGGGTACGTCCGTGAAAGCTGGCATTTGCTGACAAAATCACGGGATCGTCAATCCCAAGCTTGGTATGGGCATATTTACGAGCTAGTTTGATTGCACCTTCGTTGGCTTCTGCACCAGAGTTACAGAAAAATGCCTTATCGGCACAGGAATTTTGTACTAACCATTTAGCCAGTTGACCTTGGGGCGCAAAATAAAACAAATTAGAGGCATGATGCAAAGTTTGGATTTGATCGGTGACAGCCTTGACCATTGCAGGATGTGCATGTCCCAACGTACAAGTAGCAATACCCGCGACAAAATCTAAATATTCCTTGCCTGTGCTATCCCAGACTCGACAGCCTTCACCACGCTCTAGGGCGATCGGAAAGCGAGCATAGGTACTCATCACATATTGATTAAATTCAGCGATCGCATCAGGTGCAACATTAGTAGTTCCCTGAGGTTCAGATTGTACTTCTAGCGTAGTTGGCGACATGGATAAAAATGTGATAATGCTGTTATTTCATTAATAATGATATGAGTTTTCGTGGTTACTTCTGTAGTGGAATTAGCGAATCAAACATTAACTTGTCTCTAGAGCGAAATCTAGTTTTTTAGCTAATGATATTGTCGTAAGCGCAGCAGGTAAAAATATGCCATATATCGTTCAAAATCAAGGAACCCCTCAACAAAGAATTTGCGACCTACGACAGGGCGTAAATACAATTGGGCGAGGTTTGGATAATAGTATTGTCGTTGAAGATGATGCGCGTAGCCTCTCACGGCATCATGCTGAAATTCTGGTAACAGAAAACGGTATCTATATTACTGACCTGAATAGCAGTAATGGTACTTTGGTTAACCAAATCAAGATTATTCAACAAAAGATCGATCATGACGATCTAGTGCAGTTTGGTAGTGTTGTATTTCGTTTAGTTAATGAAGTTCAACCCATTAATGATTCTGACAAGGTTCCAGAAACCAATTCAGGGCTATCCATTTTGATGCGTGTTTCACCTGAAAAATCCCGCGTAAATATGCAGGATTTATTGCAAAAGCAACAGTTAGCGCCGAAGGGATCAGTATTGCTGATTCAGGGAAATGATGAAGCGCAGCGCACATCTGCAAAGTTGCGAGTTTTACTAGAGGTCAGTCAACAACTAGCTTCGCCAGAAGCCTATGCATCTTTACCTGAAAAAATTCTGGAACTATTGCTCAAAATCATGTCCGTTGATCGGGCGGTGTTGCTATTAGTCAATGAAAAAACGGGTCAACTGGAGCCAAAAGCTTATAAATTTAGTAATCCTAATACAACTTCTGATTTAGATTTTTATAGCCGAAAAATTGCTAATTTTGTTTTAAAACAAGGAGATGCTATCATTAGTGATGATGCTTCAGGCGATCGCCGTTTTGATAGTTCTCAGTCGATCATTGAACAATCGATTCAAGCAGCTATGTGTGCACCTTTAAAGCCCAGAGATAATGCGATCGGGGTGCTGTATGTGGATAACCTATCGCGTGGTCATGCTTACTATAAAGAAGATTTAGAGTTTTTAAGCAGTTTGGCAAATCAGGCGGCGATCGCGATCGAAAATGCTAGACTCTATCGGAATATGCAATTGGAAGTAATTCGTCGGGCAAATTTAGAGCGATTTTTTCCTGCTGCCGTTAGTCAAAAAATTGAAGAAGGATGGGACTTAAATCGGATTGTCGAAACGGAGGTAACGGCTCTATTTGCTGATATTAGTGGCTTTACAGAAATGACTTCCCAAATGCAGCCGCGTAAGGTTCTAGAATTTCTGAATGAATATTTCAAAGTCATGGTTGAAGATATCGTCTTTCCCTATGGCGGTACATTAGAGAAGTATATCGCTGATGCTCTCTTGGCTGTTTGGGGTTCACCTTACCAAAGAGAAGATGATGCGGTAATGGCAGTAAATGCAGCGATCGCAATGCAATGGGCAATGCGCCACCTCAATCAATACTGGGAATCACAGGGACGGGATCTCCAAATTCAGATTCACATCGGACTAAATACAGGAATGGTTGCTTCTGGAAATATTGGTTCTGAAACTCTGATTCAATATACTAATATTGGTGATACAATGAATGTGGCGAGCCGTATTTGTAACGCTGCCCAAGCAGGTGAAGTATTTATCTCTGAAAGTACAAGATTCAAAATTTCTGAACTCAATCTTCCGTTAAAGCAATTAGACTTAATTAAAGTGAAAGGGAAAGAAGAACCGTTACAGTTATATCGAGTCCTTTGGCAAAATGTTGATGTTCAAGAAATTCTAAGTAAGACTAAGACTATCTTTCCAAAGATTTAAACATCATTTGAGACCGATAGAAAGTCCGTAATTTAGTACAGGGATTAGAAAGACTATATAGACTAAAGACTCAGTTAGCCAAATAAAACTTCTTTACTATTAACAGCAATTGCCTCTCTAAAAAATCAATCAAACAGCGATCTTGCCTGTGATTTTTGTTAATAACTGATGTTAAGTGGAACGGATATCGCCCTCAACCCCCTCTCCCATTAAGGGAGAGGGGGAGTAAGACTAATTTCTTGTTCCTCTCTCCCTCTGTGAGAAGGGCTAGGGGTGAGGGTATTGTAAGCTTCCACGTAACGCCAATTAATAAATCCTTAGCATCAACTAAACCATTTGCATATCAGAATGTTCGGTTACCTCTTCGGGAAAGCGACAAAAGCTTTTAGTGAGATCAGTTTGAGAAGCACGTAATAGGTTCATGATATTACCCTGTGCATAACCAATCGCTGTTTGATGATCGCGCAGAGATTCTAGTAATCCGTGCAATTCACGCTGTAAGATGACAATACTGCCATAGTGGGCTAAGAGGCGATTGGTTAGAGGTTGTAAAATGTAGTGAATCTGTGTTTCGCGGATGTAATCTTCAGCTCGATGTTGAACAAGGGCGTAGCTCATTAAGAATTTAGGATTACGCTCAGTTATCGCTTGATATGCCATATCAATCAGACGCTCAGTCATATATTCCATGACCAAAGGTTGCAGCGTGAAGTTATTGTTATTCTTCTCAATCAGCGATCTCCAGCGTAAAGAAGTCACTGACTCTAGAATCTGTGACTTAGAAACCAATGGCACAATATCTTGACGCAGATTTTCAGTGGTGATAGGTTCACGCTCGATCGCAAGCCAATACATCACCTGTTGCTCTAGATCAGAAAGGCGAGAATATTGCTGAAAAATAAGATTACGAATATCACCAAATACATTGGCATCCTGATCGAGAAATTCCCGCACATCGCCATCGAACATGCTGTAGATAGAACGGGATACCACTGTCAGCACAAGGGGATTGCCGCGATAGAAATCGATTAACTTGTGAGTTTCAGGGGCAACTGCCAACTCTTCCCGAAACATTTGTCTTGCTTCTTCCTTGAGTCCTGTTAATTGAATAGAACGTATCATGCGATCGCTACTGTCGGGAGGCAACACATCGGAAGGCTTCTCGCGACTGGTCAAAATCACACAACTCTGATGGCGCACCTGTCCGATTTCACGAAACAATTCCCCGTAGCCTTCATAACCTTCACTATAATGCCCCGCTGTTTCGCCACTACGAAGGATCGATTCCACATTATCTAGCACAATCAAGCAGCGTGACTGCTGAAGGGCTTGGATAAACATTAATAATAGACTGCCGAAATCTTGAGGCAAAGTTGAGATCGCCTGATTTTTTAAAAAGCCGACCAATTCTGCCAACATCACTTCTACCTTGGGCACATTGCGGAGCGATCGCCATGCAATCAAAGTAAATTCGCCTTGCACCTGTTCTGCTAACTTTGTCGAAAAGGCAGTCTTACCAATACCACCGATACCAAATACCCCCAAAAGACGGCATTGCTCGTTGATTACCCAGTTTTTGACCTGAGCCAATTCTTCAGTACGACCATAAAAAATCGAAGTGTCGATCGCATTGCCCCAATCATAACGCTTAACATTAGCCTCATTTACAAGTTTACCACTTATAAATTCACTATTGTGAGAATTGGCATTGTGAGGGTTAATGATGCTCAAGGGATTAGTAGCGATCGGCTGACTAATGCTATGGGGAACCACATTACCTTGAAAACGTTTCGCATGACTACGCACTACGACTTGCAAATTGTGCTTAGTAACGTGCTCACCAAAGCCATTGGTCAGCATTTTCCATAGACGATAACCCACATCACGAATGTAAGAAGCATCATAACCACACTTTTCTGCAATCTCTTGGTAGGTCTTACCTTCCCAAGTTTGGCGAAATAGTTGCTCCTGAATGTTGCTTAGCCGCTTGCCTTCTAGAGCGGCATCAACGATAGCGATCGCGTCTTCAATAGTCATACTCGTAACTCCTCCTCTTAATTAATGGCTCGGTAAATATCTCGGAATTAAATTGCTTATATATAGATATATTTTTTTTAGAAATTCAACAAACTAAAAATATCTATTTGAAACTACTTTTTTTAAAGTATCTCTATCCATATCTTGGCAGGTCTATTAAGTAATGTCTTATTGCGACAATATCAGATAATTTAATCAACATATTCTTGTTTTCTACGCTAGATAAATAACGTATATTTTTGTAATTGCAATAGATTTGTCTGTTTTTTTGGCAGATCCTAATTTAGTCTGACATTAACTTACATTTCTATTATTTTTTCTTGTTTTTTAGCTACAAGCTTGTTTGTAAAGGCTTATAGCAAAATCAGCATGTATTTAAAGCCTGTCGATCTAATCACATGATGATTGTTTTTGCAAACAAAATATCCAAAAAATCTTGTTTTTAAATCTAGCCATAACATCTATTAAATATTCAGTAAATTGACAAAAGATGATCTGTAAGCTAGTTAAGTCATATTTTTAATATGTTTAGGCTATCTTTATCAAATTTAAAGTTAGTCAATATCTTGTTTGATCGGACATTCTTTTAAACTTGTACATACATTTACTGACAAAAAATACTGTTTTTTTAGGTGTGCAAATTACAATTTAAGTCCTATGCTAATTGTTAATAAAATTCATAAGATTGATTTGTTTGCCATTAGAATTAAAATTCCTATCGTTTAAGCTCACTTACCCTCACACAGAAGAATTACGTATTCTTATATCACTGATAAGAGCATATGGCAAGAGGTAAATAGCTTTTTACGACAAAAAACGACTTTTCCTCATCTACCCTCACAAGCAGAGGCATTGAAACATGAGCGCCACCAATCATTTGCCCCAATTTTATCTCAATTTATTACCTGAATCGTCCAATACGGTAACTAACGGTTCCGCATTTTCTATAAGCCCCAACGTGTCTGATCGCTTTTCACAGTTACTTAATGTGATCGAGGTGTTTTTATTAACCTGCACCTACGAGGAAATATGTAAGTTTTGGCAGGCGATCGACAACCTTCGCCACTGTCTTGAAAGTTCTGTAAATTATTCGGATGTTCCCCAGTTTTTAACCGACAGACGTAAACAGAGAGATTTTTGCCGCATTTTGGAAGTACTGGCAGACTTGTCCTACCCCAAATTGCATTCATCTAATCATTTATCCCCACATTTAGCCAAAAATTCAGGGGATCGCCGCAATTCACAACGGACTACACCACTGGATAGTGATATTGGTTATCCTCACTTATCAGTACAAGGGTAGAGAGGAAAACTATGCAAAGCGATGCCTTCCCCACTCCGTCGATCTATTGCCACTATTTTGAGCCTCGGTTACTGATCTCACCTTCTGAAGAAGATCTCCCTAGTCAAGCTCAATATATTGCAGATCTACCTACCAAAGATCAAAGTAAGCCAGATAAAGAGTTGCGCTGTACTCAGCTACTCAACGAGATTGAACAGTTAATTACAGATTCTACCGAAGAGCAATCTCAATTTTTTTGGCTCGCTGCTAATCACCTCAGACTTAAGTACCAGATTATGGAATCAATGCAAAAGGTTGAGAATTTATTTCTTGATCTAGCTAAAGAATCAACCCAAGACCACGACTTAATCCCTGCGGTTACGGAAGGTCTCCTCTACACTTCCATTCACTAAGCAAAATGGCTCAAAAATCAACGGAATTATCAATATTTTATGACTTATGCAAGAGTAACAAATTTACTGGGTTTTAGGCAGATATAGGGCGTGCGAAGCACGCCCTATATCTGCCCGCTGCGTAAGTCCTATATTTTTTATAAATCAGATATAAATATTGTCAGTTTATCTGTAGACCGAAGAGACATTAAATAAAACTGAATTGATTCATTTACAACAAGACAGACTCTATACCAAACTTGAAAATCATGAAATTTTTACTATCTATTATTTCTGTCTCTGCTTTACTAATACCTTTTGCTTGTGGGGCATCCGCCTATTCTCAAGATCCTCGCAGTTGCAGTGATCCAAGAACTCAATATCCGTCAAATCCCCCTTGCCAAAAGCAGCAGGACTTGTTTAATAATATCTATAAAGATTAACTCTTTAATCTTCCATTGCAGAATTGTTAATTCAAATGGAGCAAAATAGATATGAGAAGGAAACGGTTTCTACAAATTGCGGGTAGTGCGATCTCGATTTTTACAATTGATCGCTCATGGCAAAATACTGTTAAGGCTCAAGATTTATTGTCTTTTCCCAAACGTCCATCTAGTGGAGAAGGCTGCTCAAATCTCATAGCTGGGAAAATTGATCGTATTGTGGGAGATGGCATTACTTCCGAAGTGCAGCTTTTACGACTTTTACAACTTAATAAAGCACCTCTAAATATCTATGGCGATTTACCGACCATATATCGAGAAGAGGCAGCGATCGAGGGAGTTAACCATGACATTGCCTTCTGTCAAATGTGTCTAGAAACAGGTTTTTTGCAGTTTGATGGAGATGTCAAGCCAGAACAGAATAATTTTGGTGGCATTGGGGCGATCGGGAATGGGATACGCGGGGATAGTTTTAGAGATCGACGTATCGGTGTAAGAGCACAGATCCAACATCTCAAGGCCTATGCAACTACTAAACCTTTAGTACAACCTTTAGTTGATCCGCGCTTTAGCCTGATCAAAAGAGGTACTGCCCCTTTACTCAGTCAGCTTAGTGGCAAATGGGCAGAAGATACAAATTATGATAAAAAAATCATGGCAATTCTACGTCGTCTTTATCAATTATCTGGCTGTTTCTAGCTAAATACCTAAAAACAGAATGGCGGCGCAATGCGCCGCCATTCTGTTTTAAACGAGACTCAAATTGGTATATGGTAAAAAGCAAGGCATAGATATCGTGATATGAAGAGATCGACAAATATGCCTTACGACCTGTCTCTTGTTCACGGGGGAGCATGAACAAGAGACATTCTTTAAGATGTACAAGATAAATAGTTATGGTTCTAAAAATGAATGCTTAGCAAGCACAACATCACGAAAGCAGCTATAACTATTTATTTACACATATATATTTTTTATATTTCTATGGCTATCCAATTCCAAAAATCAGTGGGAAGGATTCTGTTTAATAATTTATTAATCTAAGCGGCTAAATAATGAACCGTTCTGAAAGGTGAGTGAATTTCGCAAAAAAATTTATTACCCCTATCCTTCACTCTGGTCTTACTCATTCAATTATAAGTTCTATCATTGTTTTTAATTTTTTCTATTCCCAACAATTAAAATTTACCACACTTTTGCATTAAATGTTAGGTATAGATATTTTTTCTTGCAAATATTACAGCTTCCCTTTATGACGCAGAAAAAACATCTTTTTACTGATGTTACGTGGAACGAATATCTCCCTTACCCCCCAGCTCCCTCTCCCATTAAGGGAGAGGGAATAAGAATAATTTCTTGTTCGCCTCTCCCTTAATGGGAGAGGAGCTAGGGGTGAGGGTCTTGTAAGCTTCCACGTAACATCAGTTTTCACATCAATTTTTTCTGAGAAGATTCAGAATTACTAAAGTTTTGACACAATATTCGGTGAATTTGCTCTATCTAAATTTGCGTTATTCAAGCTTACGCTCTCTAGCAAAGCATTAGTAAGATTACTTTAGGAAAGATTAGTATTGTTTAAATTGGCATCAGTCAGATTAGCATTTGCAAGATTGGTATAGCTTAGATCGCAAGAAAAGCAGTTACTCCCCGTTAAGTCTGTATCTCGCAGGTCAGCAAATTCAAGATGTGCATGGCTAAGGTTTACCCCCCTTAAATTCGCGTTTCTCAGAATTGCCCCTCTTAGAATGGCTCCACTCAAGTCGGCTCCCCCAAGGTTAACCCCCCTTAAATTAGCATTGCTCAAATCTGCCTTACTTAGATTACTAAAGCTAAGACTCGCTCCCTCTAAATTTGCCCCGCGCAGAATAGCTCCGCTTAAATCTGTAAGGTCAAGATCAGCATTTCGTAGATCGGAACTGGTTAGATTGATGGCTGGTAGCTTGCAGCAAGATAGCTTTAGTCCAGAAAAATTTTTCGAGACAAAATCTTTACGTCCCATTTCATACATTTTTTTTAGAGCTATCCCCATAGCGAAGGCATTGCTCGTATGAGAGTGCGTTTTAGGATTGGGCATCATTGCGATCGCTCTCTAGCTCGATATTTAGCTATTCCTAGCTATTGGCCTAAATATAAACCGATCACCCTTAAGTTCGCTTCACCCTATTGGATTGCCAATACGCACTGGCAGCCTCATTGGTAATCTCACAGATTATTAAGAATTGAGTTAGAATGAGGATAATAAGTGGTGTAGAGATCCACTTGTCCTATCCTTTTTGATACGCGATGGAGAAAATTATGTCAAAAGAACAAAAGGGCAATAAAGAGGCTAAGAAGCCGAAAAAAGATCCTTCAGAAAAGAAAGAAAAGAAAGATCCCAATAGATATAATTAATTCTGTTTCTTCCTAGCTCCCAAAACAAGAATAGAGTTAGTGTAAAGCACTAACTCTATTCTTGTTTTGGGGTTAATTAACTTTTAAATCCAAAAGATGAATGGCGGCGCTTCGCGCCGCCATTCATCTTTTGGATTTTGTTTTGTCCTAGGTATACTTAAGAGAGCAAAAGTATAATAAAAATCAAATGTCTATCGAAACTCTGCCCCAATCAAATCAGAACAATAATAAAAGAGATTTTAAAGATTGCACTGAAGCTGAACTTTACATATTACAAAGAGCAGAAATTGCTGTGCGATGTGCGCCATTTACTGTGAAATTATTTGCTGACATGGCGACTCAGGGTGTCAACTTACGTGCGATCGCTGGTAATGAAGGTGTCAAGAATCAATATCTAACTAGTTCGACTAATCTAATCATTACTGAAAATTCACTATTATGGTTAATTCAAGTTGGTATATTACGCCGTGAAGTTGATGGACAAGGCATCACCGATAGTTTTCGTCTTACGCCAATGGGACATTTGTTGCTAGATAAATGGCAAGCTCAGTCAAGATTTCCAAGAGCTACTATCAGCGATCGCTTACAAAATTTTTGGGCGCAAATTCAAGTATCTAGATTTCTATAAAACCAGAAAATGAGTTGCGGCGCAAAGCACCACCAAATCATCTTCTGGTTTTATGTCCTAATCTATTTTGGGTGATTTGAAACAAACCAATGATTTGAGCGTCTAATTTGTAAGAGTAGGAACCGATTTTTGTGATGTGGCTTCGGCGCGACACAAAAATCGGTTTTCTAGTAGGTCATGCAGTAAATTAGGCTAGGAATAAATCGTAATGAGTATTTTTCAGAAGAATTTTCAGAAGCAGCTAGGTAATACTTTTCATAGAACTTTTTTATCTTTGCTTGCCGCAACTATTGCCACTGCAACTTTTACCTCTACTCTAGAAGCGATCGCAGCGCCATCTGTTCCCCAAATCGTTGCCCAAGTTCCACAAGACTGGCAAACAGAAGTAAAACTATTGAAACTCCTTGACAATTCGGGCAACCTTTCAAGTATTGGTATTCTATTGGATATCGGTAATAAACCAACCACAAACTATGCCAATGTGGTTTATCAGCTCTATGTACGTCGTGATGGAGAATGGCGTGAAGTTTACACGAATTCTGGCGCGAGATTGCTCAAGAAACAGGCAGGTCAGTATTTTGCTCCCGTTGAATCAATCCCTTTAGGTAGTCTGAGCGAACAAGTTGCCCTAGATGATATTTACAAGGGCGATCTCAAGGCAATTACAACAGTTCGCTATGACTTACCCAATGGTATTAAGGATTTGAGATTTCAAATTGAGGAGATTAAATCTTTTTCATCAATCACGACAATCAGAGCTTCGGAAGTATTTGCCAGCCGCAATAATTCAATCACTGCCAATACAAGCTTAATCAACAATTCCAATAATTCAGGAATGTCTGATCGTGATTTGGGCATTTCCAATGATTCACAAACTATTTCGCAAACTACAAGTTCTCAAACTACGACTATCCAAACCTCGACTGTCCAATCTCAGAGGCTGAAGCCCATTGTCTCCAATCAAAATGATGATGAGGACGATGACTATGATTGCAACAGTTCAGATCGTAAGAGTGATAACGGTAATCGTAGAAATGATCGTAAGGATCATGATGATGACGATCGCAAAGGTGCTCGTAAGAATTGCCAATATCGTGATGGGCTTGCGCTATCTAGGAAGAATCCCCATCGTGGACATTTTAGCCTTGCAGTTTTACAGTCCCCAGACCGCCTATCTCAAGTGATTGCGCGTGTATCGCTAAAATCTAAGCGTTCTAATGGATTTCTCCAAGAGCGCTTTGTTGGTGACTACCGCTTCACAGTTAATCAACGTGCAACATTTATTCGCGGTCTTAATCCCGGCGATCGCCTAGTTGTCCGACTTTTTGATCTTCAAAATCGTCCATTGGGCTATACAGAAGTACAGTTACTCAAAGATTTCTCAACCATCAGCTTGGTTTTACCTAGCGATCCTTCAGGCTACGGTACATTGCGAACCGTCTCTGGTATCGACTCTCAGCGAGTCGGACGGATTGATGATAATGCTAGGATCTATGACTACTTCACCCAAATTCAAACTACAACCGTTGTTACCCAAACAGTTGCTAGATTCCTGACCAAATCACAGGGTGTTCCCACCAATCTATTTAATGTTGTAGGCTTACCTCAAGCTCCGACACAGTGCAATTACACTAATGCTTTCTCTAAGGGTGAACAGTCTCTACTTGAACGTTCAATCCCTGTCTTTACTCAGGATTTACCTCCCGTGATGCAGGTTTTACCCAGTCAGCTAAGTTCGGTGATCTCTATCAACGATAGCCAGACCACTGTTGATGTAGTTCGTAAGATTTTAGATTTCAAAGGTTTGCGTCCTAGTGGTATTCCGACCCTTTTTAACTAAGTGGCTAAACAAAGCCTATTGAGGTTTAGTTTAGTACAGAAATATTTTTGAAAGGGGCGCTTCGCGCCCCTTTCAAAAATATTTCTAGGTTTGAAGTCAGCATAAAGCGCTGTACCTATCTCGTAGTGATCGTAATTACAAGTTCGCACTAACTACATCATCGCCACAACATTACAAAACTTAGATACTACTTACATGAGGTTAAAGGAAAGGAGTAAAGCAATGTCAGTAACAAGATTGGTCGGTTTTATCTTTAAGTTCTACCGAGTAATGCGATCTATGATTAATCAAATTAATTAGTGGCAATCGTACTGTTTCCACTTATATTAAATGTTAATACGCTAAGAGCGATCAACTGAAAATGATGATGACAGAAATTACAAAAACTAGTAACTTAACCACTAAAGGATTTAAATTATTATTGTTATCTATATTGATTTTAGGCATAATTTTTCGGGTTGTAAATATTGATAGCAAAACCTACTGGTTTGACGAAGTATTTACATCATTACGTGCTTCAGGCTTTACTGAATCTGAAATAGTTCAGCAGATTAATAATAAAGAACTAATCAATAGTAAAGATATTCAAATATATCAATATAGTAATAGCAATAAAAGTTTTGGTGATGTGATTAACTCTCTTGCGCTTGAAGACCCCCAACATCCTCCATTATATTTCTTAATGTCCAAAGTTTGGGTAAATTTTTTTGGTAATACGGTTGAAGCGAGAAGAAGTTTATCGGTAGTCGCCAGTTTGTTTGTATTTCCTTTGATTTATTGGCTGAGTTTAGAACTGTTTAATTCTTCATTGGTTGGTCTAGTGGCAATGGATATTGTAGCCATTTCGCCATTTCATATTCTATATGCACAGGAAGCTCGCCAATATAGTTTATGGACAGCAATGATTTTATTGTTAAGTGCAACCTTGCTATGGGCAATGAGAAAAAAGTCTAACTATATTTGGATGCTCTATTCATTATTTTTAGCTCTTTCATGCTATACATTTTTGTTCTCTATTCATGTTGCGATCGCACATGGAATTTATGTCTTTATAGTCGAAGGTCGTCGATTAAGCAAAGTATTTATTAAATATTTGACTGCTTCCATATTAGGAATGTTGGCTTTTACACCTTGGCTTTTAAGTATTATTAATAATATTTCTCATGTAAACAAAATAACTGGAGGTTTTAAGAATTTATCTGGAATAGGATTCTATAGTATATTAGTTAAAGAATGGCTTGTAAATTTGAGCCATCTTTTTATAGACTTTGGATCTAACTTTGACGAATCATTTAGTCGCATATCACCAGAAAATATTTTACTGCTGATTGTAATTATCTCAGGTTTGTTTTTGTCAATTTATGGAATTTATTTTACCTGTCAAAATTCTCAGAGGCAAACTTGGTTATTTATTATTATATTAATAGGTGTAAATGCTATAGCGATAATCTTGCCTGACTTAATTTTAGGAGACAGCAGATCTAAAGTTAGTCGATATTTTATTCCTGCCTACTTGGGTATTCAGATAGCATTTTCCTACTTTATTACAAACATTATTTACTCTTTTTTTAGCAATTCATTTCAAAGAGATATAAGAATACTATTAGTAATAATATTCTTTATGTTAGGCATTTTCTCCTGTGCAGTTAACACACAGACAAAAACATCATGGATTAAAATGTATGGTCAGCATGATTTGGCTGCCTATGCTGTTAATCAATTCTCACATCCACTTATAGTTGATTTCGGGTATACAGCTAATCTGATTTCTCTAAGCTACTATATCAATACTAAAGTTGAAATTTTAGCTGAGTTAAAGTGTTATACTTGCTCTACTAAGCCTAGTCAAGTGCATCACAATTATCGATTTTCGAGTGTATTTGATCAGTTTAGTGATGTGTTTCTATTTGATTCAAGTTTACCATTAGAAGATTCAAGTTTACCATTAGAACTTAAAAATGAATATAAGTTAACACCTGTTTTATTATCTAATAATAGTCTAGGTAAATCAGTAGGTAGTGAGCTATGGCGTATAACGAAGAAGACAGAAAATCAGTAACGTAGACAATGGTCAGCTAAAGCGTGATCGACGTATTTGGGTGTTTTTTTGTCGGTATGAAATGAACGTTTCAGCACCCATCCCTCATTAACTGAGCATTGCCAAAATTTATTGAATTGCTATACAAGCCCTAGTGAGGATGCAACCAAATGCCCGCAGGCAAATCCCGAAAATGCTACAGCATTTAAACCCTGTCCTGGGAAAGTGCTATCACCGACGCAATATAAATCAGGAATAGAAGTGCGATTAAAAGGCATTCCCAAAAGCCCTAAAGGCTTACCCGCAGGAATTGGTCCATAGGTTCCATCGGCACGACCAAGGAAGCGGCGATGGCTGCGAGGTGTACCAACTTCCTGATAGTCGAGAGAATCTTCTAGTTTTGGAAAAATCGCTAACAGGCGATCGCATAATTTTTTCGCAGACTCATTCTTCTTCTCTTCATATTCTGAGGGGGATAAACTTTCCCATTCACTCATCCAACTAGGCGTGAAAGTATGCACAATATGATAACCTTCACGGGCAAGAGAGCGATCGAGCAGCGTGGGAATCGATACAAAAATTGTGCCTTGTTCTTTTTGCATATCATTCCAATCTTCGAGCAGGATATGGTGGCAAGCTGCATCATCAGGAATTGCGGAAGCTTTGACACCGAGATGTAAACTCAGGAAACTAGGAGATTTTTGATAGCGCGATCGCCAACCTTTTTCACCACTGGGTAAAGGTTCATCCTTGAGTAAGTTCCCAAAGGTATCCCAGCGTGTCGCATTAGAAACGACTTTCTTAGCATAGAGAACTTCGCCATTCGCTAGTTTTACACCGATCGCCCCTTTACCAGACTTTGATTTAGGAATAATCTGTGTAACCCTTGCCCCATAACGAATTTCTCCGCCCGCTTTGTCTAAACCTTCAGCAAGTTTTTCGGCAATCTTGCCCACGCCACCGACTGGATAGTTAATGCCCCCATAGTGGCGATCGCTAAAGACCATACCTGCATTAATCGCGGGGGTGCGATCGGCGGGAACCACTGACCAGCAGTAGCATTCCATATCGATAAATTGCAACAACTCAGGATCGCGAATATATTTCTTAGCGATATCACCTGCATTCTGGGGCAGATAAGCCGCTAAGCCTAAACAAGCCAAAGGATTCTGGAAAAATACCCGCATCAAGTAGCGCCATTCTTCGAGAGACAGCAACTCGATCGCATTTAAACAATTAAAAATCTTCCAACATTCATCGTAAAACTTCCTAATCCCCTCACGCTCATGGGGAAAGCGATCACCTAATTCTTGTAAAAATTTTTCATAGTCACGATGCACCTCGATTTCCAGATTATTGGGCAAATGGTAATGAATCTGCACAGGATCGGGAATCGTCTCCATTTTCATATTCACCGCCGCCAACGCACGAGTGAGGAGATTAGTCGTACCGCGATCGCCAAAACCAAAGATCATCGATGCTCCCACATCAAAGCGGTAGCCATTGCGCTCAAAATAGCCACCACTACCCCCCGCAATCAAGTAGCGTTCAAGGACAATTACATTTGCTCCCTTCGCTGCTAATTGCGTTGCGGTAACTAAGCCGCCAATCCCTGAGCCAATTACAATTACATCCGCTTCGAGTGTTTGCGCCATTACATTTCTTAATCAAAACCTATTCTCAACTATATATTGATATGCGCTTCAAATAGCCATATTATTGATAAAGTAATGCATTTGCATTACCGTTGAAATGGGACGCCAATTCAAGGATGAAATGCAACGGTATCTGATGAAGCAAAAAACACTTCGCAACGAGTAAGATAGTCGAGAGATTTCCTCGGTCTGTGATTGATCAAATTCACCACTTTCTGAAAGTTCTCTTCTTTCACGATTTTGAAGTTCGTACTTTTGGGATAGAACTCTCTAATCAATCCATTAGTATGTTCATTCAATCTGCGTTCCCATGAATGATATGGATTTGCAAAGAAAGTCTCTATTTGCAGAGTTTGAGATAGCTGCTCATGACTACAGAATTCTCTTCCATTATCAAAAGTCATTGTCTTTCGGATTGTTGATCCCACAGGCTTAAATAAGTTCATTGTCACTCTATTTATTTCTACTATGGTCTTGTCTTTAGCTAGTCCAGCAAGTAAGTACTTCGAGGCTTTGTCAACATGTGTAACTACTACACCCACGTGATTCCAACCAATTACAGTATCACTTTCCCAATATCCAATCTCTGTCTTTAAATCAGCAATCATGGGACGGTGTTCAATTCCTACCCGATTAGCTATTCCACCTCGCTTCTGGTTCCGACTTTTGCGTCGTCGTTGTTTCTGCTTTTGCCTTAAATATTGTTGATATATTCCCATCTCTTGATAGTTGGCATAGATCATCAGATAAATCGTCTCATAGCTGATTTCCCCCACTCCCTTCCGTTTCATTCTGCCTGCAAGTTGCTCTGAACTATGCTGTTGCTCTAATCTTTGTTTTACTTCGGTGTCTCGGCTCTGATACTCTGGAATTTGACCTTGGATTGTGTTTCAGGGCGATGAAAGTGAAAAACTGGACGCGATCGCGGCTTCGGATCACGATAATCCGTAAACCTTGTTAAAGCGCCCGTACTTTCATAAACAAAGGGCAAAGGATCGTTATTTAAATACTTCAGTTTGCTGACCGCGTAATACTTTGACTGTTTCTCATGGGCGGTGAGTTGTTCCCTCGCTTCTTTTCGCCGCTAAACTCACCTTATTTTTTGACTGCACCAGCCATCCCGCCAAAATCAACATATTGTCGACTTTGTCTCTCGCTACTTGTTCAGGATTTTGGTTTGTCATTACATTTTTTTACCAAATATTTTCTAAATTATAGCCAAAAACTAGAAGGCGACGCTTTACGCCGCCTTCTAGTTTTTAAGTAGTATACTCAGCGTTGATTTTGACGTAATCGTAGCTGAGGTCACAGCCCCATGCAGTACCAACACCAACACCATCACCGACACCAACATTGATGATTACGGTATCATTTTTCAGATAGTCACTGGCAGCAGCGCGATTGTATTCCTGTGGCGTGCCATCCCTCATCATCACAAAATCGCCAAGTTGAATATTCAAACTATCTTGATTAAAATCAACACCCGATCGCCCTGCGGCGGCAGCAATTCTGCCCCAGTTAGGGTCGTTACCAAATATTGCTGACTTCACCAAGGATGAACCAACAATGGTTTTAGCAATTTGGCGAGCCGCTTCGGTGCTAGATGCGCCAGTCACATTCACTTCGATCATACAGGTTGCGCCTTCACCATCACGGGCGATCGCTTTAGCTAGGCTTGCACAAACCTCTTGCAACATCGCTTGTAATTGCTGAGCAGCCGCAGAGGTTTCATCATTAATATATACACCCGATTGTCCATTATTCAGGGCTAGAACCATATCGTTAGTGCTAGTATCCCCATCAACCGTAACTTGATTGAAACTGGCATCAATGGAGCGCGATAGGAATGTTTGCCAAAGCTTCGGCTCTACCCCAGCATCGCTAGTGACAAAACCGAGCATTGTCGCCATGTTGGGGTGAATCATCCCCGAACCTTTACAAATGCCACCAATTCGCACTGGCTTACCATCAATTACTGTTTCTAGGGCAATGCTTTTGGGAACTGTGTCTGTGGTCATGATTGATCGCGAAGCAGCTTCACCACCATCAGGGGAAATCAGTGGGGCAATTTTGGCAATGCCAGCCCGCATCTTGTCCATTAACAATTGCTTGCCGATGACACCCGTTGAGGCAACCAAAACTCCATCGGCAGTATTTAAAGCTTTCTGCACCAGTTCAGCGGTTTCGACAGCATTGCACCAACCCTCTGCGCCCGTACTAGCATTAGCTTGACCCGCATTACAAAGGATCGCGCTAACATTACCACCCTTGGCTAATACTTCGCGGTTGAAATCCACACAGGCAGCTCTGACACAGGACTTGGTAAATACACCTGCGGCTATCGCAGGGACATCGGAGGCAATAAGGGTGAGGTCGGGAGCGCCCGATGGTTTGAGTCCTGCGGTGATACCTGCGGCTTTATAGCCTTTTGCTGCGGTCACGCCGCCTGCGATTATTTGCCAATCTGCCATGATTTTTTTAAGTTCCTCTTTTGCTTTGCGATGATTTGAGCTGCGCGGGGCGTAGCTCAAATATTAGATACCTGTTAAATGCCTTTAAGCCTAGCGATCGCCCCTTCTAAGGAGCTTGGTAGCGATCGCAATAACTTACGCTTCTCAAAATCTACCGCTACAAGCGTAACGACTGCTGTTACACATAGATCTGTTTCAGTACGAATTTGATATTCCCAGTTCAGACGGATTTTATCTGTGACCAACTTGGTCATGATCAGCAAATTATCACCCATCCGCGCTGATCGATGGTAGCGTAACGACATCTCCACCACTGGTAAATCGACTCCTGCGGCAACTAATTCTTCAAAGCTCATACCAACAGTTCGCAAACATTCTACCCGCGCCTCTTCCATCCAGTTGATATAAGAGCCATGCCAAACGACACCCGAATAGTCGGTATGGTGAGGATAAACATGAACCGCATAATTAAACCAGCCCTCATTTTCCGAGTTGGTTTCAAATTTGGCGATCACATTGGTTAAAGGATTGGAAGTAAGTTCAGTCCCCATATTTACACCTGCTTTATACCTGTTAAAGCTTTAACATGCTATACAGCTTTTGAAATTGTTTCCCTGCCGAAGGCAAGGAAACAATCTCAAAAGCTATAGTAAATTTTCTAGGCGGCGGCGCATCATGGCAATTACGGGATCTTCTACCTCAATTTCATCTTCTAGGTTATCTAGATTTGGCTGATTAATTGGCTGTTTTTTTTCGCGATCGCTGTCCCAGTCAGTTTTATCAACATTTTTTTCAGGTGGAACCAACAAAGCATCGGTCGGTACGATGTTTAAATCGTAGTTGGATTCTTTGCAAAATTCCTCTAAATCTCTACTGTCAATGCGTTCCACTGTTGGCGACAGAAAATCCTGCGCCTCTAGTAAACCTGCGTAACGAATCGCATCATCCTCTTGCTCGAAAGCGACAATGATATTATTGCCTTCAATTTCTAGAGTATAAATGCCTTCATTGTCAGTGTTAGCGTTAAACAGCAATACCCAAACTTGCATATCTGAAACTCGACCATTAGAAAAGCTCTAGTATTGTATAACATAGGCAATCCCAGATTTCTATTAGAGTGTATCAAGCTTTGCGGTAGCAGTGATCGCTGTGGCGGTAAGTCCTGTAGTAAGCGTCGGCTGAGTTGGGCGAAATGGTTGATCGCGGTCGCGCAATTCAAGATGTGATCTCTTTAGTTTCTGGAGATAATGTGTGAGCGAAGAGGACTAAACGATGTCTCGGTTAGCGGTAATTTGACACTTAAGTTCAAGGGGAAGTTGTCGGGCATTATTAAACTACTTGCAAAACACCTTTTCACATTTAGAAATTAACAGACTGCTTTTATTCTTGCAGATTTTCCTTTACGATGACTTGAGATATTTCGCGGAAACAGATCATGACCTCAGATGTCAAAACTCTAGCAGCCATTGATGTAGGCACAAACTCCATTCATATGGTGATTGTACAGATCAAAACCTCGATTCCTAGTTTTAGTGTAATTGAGTCAGAAAAAGCAACCGTCAGGCTGGGAGAGCGTTGTTCGCAAACAGGCAATTTGACTGAGGATGCGATGCGGCGATCGCTAGAAGCTTTGAAACGATGTCAAGAGATCTGTCGCACTCAAAAGGTTGAAGAAATTGTCGCGGTGGCAACTAGTGCCACTCGTGAGGCTCCTAATGGATCAGAATTTATTCGTCGCATTTACGAAGAATTGGGGCTACATATTGAAGTAATTTCAGGGCAGGAGGAAGCACGGCGCATTTACTTAGGAGTAATTTCAGCGATGGAACTTCAAGATGAACCACACCTATTGATTGATATCGGCGGTGGTTCTACGGAAATGATTTTAGGCGATGGTAGAGATCCGACCTATCTTAGTAGCACCAAGATTGGGGCAGTCAGGTTGACGGATTTATTTGTCAGAACTGATCCCATTTCCCAACCAGAATATGATCGACTTTTAGGTTATGTTCTCGGCTCAATTGAGCGACCGACTGATGATGTGCGATCGCTATTGCAGGAGCAAAATATTAAATCACTCAAAGCGATCGGAACATCGGGAACGATTGAAACCCTAGCAATATTACACTCTAAAGAAAAAACTGGTTTAGTTCCCAATCCTTTACAAGGCTATGAGATTCCCTTTGCAGATTTAGAAAATATCGTTTGGCGATTACGACGCGCTAATTTAGAAGAACGTACAACGATGGTTCGCCAAAAGAGAGCTGAAATTATTTTGGCAGGAGCTTTAGTTCTTTTAGAAACAATGAGATTATTAGGAATTTCGAAAATTACACTCTGCCAGAGTGCTTTACGCGAAGGTTTAGTTGTGGATTGGATGATCCGTCATGGCTATATCGAAGATGGATGGCGCTATCAAAGTACTGTTCGCGATCGCAGTATTCTCAAACTCGCTGATAAATATGGTATTGATACTAGGTATGCGAAACAAGTCGCTGATCATGCCCTGGGTATATTTGATCAAACCAAGGGGATTTTGCATGAATGGGGGAATGATGAACGCCATTTACTTTGGGCGGCAGCTATGCTGCATAATTCTGGGCATCACGTTAGTCATGATTCTCACCATAAGCATTCTTATTATTTAATTCGCAATGGTCAGTTATTGGGCTATACCGAATCAGAAATTGAGACGATCGCTAATCTTGCTCGCTATCACCGTAAGAGTGAACCTAAGAAAAAACATGATAATTTTCAAAAGCTAGGCAACGAACGTCTGAAGTTATTTATTCGTCAAGCGAGTACTTTTTTACGTTTAGCCACTGCTTTAGATCGTCGGCAAATTGGGGCGATCGCTTCAATTTCTGTAGGTTACAATCCGCGATCACGTACTTGTAATTTGCAACTCATCCCAAACCAACCTAATGATCCCTGTACGCTAGAGCGTTGGAGCCTTGATTATAAGAAACAACCCTTTGAGTCTCAGTTTAACCTTACCCTATCTGTATCACTGGAGTAACACCAGTAATGAAACGCCGCGCAAAGCGCAGCGTAATAATTAAAGTGCCGCACTCCGTGCGGCACTTTATTAAAGGAATACACAATGCTGTAACGAGATTTAGGTTATGAAAGGGGCGCTCTCTTTAATCATCATTATTGCGATTGTGGCAGGTATTTCTGCTCGTGTCATTGCAAATTTTTTTCGTGTGCCGAGCATTGTATTCCTACTACTTTTTGGTGTCGCTCTAGGAGGGAATGGACTTAATTTAGTACAGCCGCGTCTTTTGGGGAATGGATTAGAAGCGATTGTTTCTATTTCTGTGGCTTTAATCTTATTTGATGGTGGGTTAAATCTACAAATTCAAGAACTAGGTAAAGTTTCCGCCAGTTTACGCAATTTAATTACCATTGGTCCGCTGATCACTCTGATTGGTGGGGGGATTGCCGCGTATTGGTTAAGTGAATTTCCTTGGACGATCGCTTTTTTATACGCCTCCTTAGTAGTCGTGACAGGTCCAACGGTCATTAATCCCATTGTTGAAGAAGTGGGACTTGATCGCCGTCTCGCGACAATTCTCGAAGGAGAGGGGGTACTAATCGATGCGATCGGTTCTGTATTAGCCGTTGTGGTCTTAGATATTGCCCTAAATCCTACGGCGGGAGCCTTTGCAGTAGTAAGCGATCTAGGTTTACGACTAGGGATTGGTGGAGCTATTGGCGCGATCGCAGGGTGGTTATTGGGTAAGTTTTTGCAACGTGCTACATTTCTTGCGGAAGATACAAAAAGTGCAGTAGTCGTAGCAGCAGTATTAGGACTCTTTGGGATTGCTCAAGAGATCCAAAGCGAATCTGGCTTAACCGCCGTGGTGGTTATGGGAATTATTCTGCGTGCCGCCGAGATTCCTAATAGGCGTGTTCTCCTGAAGTTTAAAAGTCAATTAGTCGCGTTGATTGTTTCAGTTTTATTTATTCTTCTTTCGGCAAATCTTTCTATTCCCAGTCTCTTTGCTTTGGGCTGGGGCGGCGTGCAGACAGTTCTATTTATGATGTTGATCGTGCGTCCGATCAATGTCATTGTCAGCACATGGAATAGTAGCTTGACTTGGCGGCAAAAAGTCTTTTTAGCATGGTGTGCGCCGAGAGGGATTGTCGCAGCTTCTGTTGCCTCACTATTTTCTATTTTATTAACGGAACGTGGAGTTAATGGCGGAGAATCTATCAAGGCATTAGTATTTTTAACGATCACGATGACTGTGTTTTTGCAAGGATTATCTGCAAAATTAGTTGCGAGATTATTAGGATTAAGTCAGGGCGATATTTCTGGTTTGGTCATCGTTGGTAGCAATCCCATCGGCATTCTGGTAGCACGTATATTTCAAGCTAATGGTCAGAAGGTGGCGCTAATTGATACTAATGCAGAACTTTGCAAACAGGCCTCAGTCTATGATATTCCCGCTTTTGTTAGTAATGGACTTGATGCTAAGTCCTTAGCTGAAGCAGGGCTAGATTCTGTAGGAACGTTTCTGGCTTTGACTATTAATACTGATGTGAATATTGTTATTGCTCAGCTTGCAGTCAAAGAGTTTAATCCACCTAAGGTGTTTGCGGTTTATGTAAGAGATGCCAAAGGCGATCACAATCAACCCGAAGTCCAACAAGCATTTAGCGCTCGTGTTCCCATTAAAACTTGGAATCAATATATTCTCCAACAGGAAGTTAGAGTGGGAGAGTTTTTGCTGACGGATACAGAGATTAAAGATCAGTTAAATCGCTTTAATACATTGTTTAATGCAGGAATATTACTACCGATGCTATTTGAACGTAAAGGACAATTACAAATCGTCTCAGCTGATATGCTTTGGGAAAAGGGCGATCGCATTGTCTATCTGCTTTATACACCTAAGACTTTGCCCTCAGCTAAATCTGAAGTATTACCACCCAACACCCTCGATATTACACCAGTAATTCTTTCTGATTTAGATATTGCTCAAAAAACTAGCGAAGCTAATCCCTCTAGTTCGCGCAATAGTAGAAATGATGAGGTTGTCTCGAATCCTGATTATTTTTTGAAAATGGCTCAGGATATCCTAAACAAGCGATCGTAGAAAGTATATGTGACGCATAGCACCGCCTTTATCTATTTAAAAATCACACATCACGAGTATCGCCGTCAAGTTGTCATGTCCATTAACATTATTTCCTAACTCCATTAAATTATCTAAACCAGTTTCTAGATCAACCTGTTTATTGAAAATCGGTAATAAATGAGTTTGCCAATTCTGCTCAATCACGTCGTTGTCACATAAACCATCGGAACATAGCAAAAATAGCGTTGGTTCAGTTAACTTAAAAAATTTGATTGCAGGGTCTAATTGCCCACTAGAATTTGGTCCTAGAGCTTGAGTTAACTGATGAGCATCAGGTCTTGCCAAAGCAGTTTCTCGATCTATGCCAAGGTCGATCAACTGATTGAAGACTTCATGATCGCGAGTGATTTGTTCTAGTTTCGGAACTGACGATATACTAGTAACTTTATAAATTCGACTGTCGCCCACATAGGCGATCGCCACATTTAGATCGTGAAGTGCCAGCATCGCTAAAGTTGTTCCCATTCTGCCTAGAGATTGCCGCTTTTCAGTTTCATTCTTTAAAAAAATTTCTTGATTAGCCTTAGCAATAATTTCATTCAGTTTCTTTTTCCCTGGTAAAGTATCAATCCAAAATGGTAAAAATTGATTAGTAATAGAATTAACAACGATTGCACTTGCTTCTGCGCCCCCAGCATGTCCACCCATGCCATCACACAACACAAATAATCCGCGATAACTGCGATCTCTGATTTGGCTTTTGCCATGAATATTACGAGTCTGAAAAATTGCCGTAAAGTCATCTTCATTACGATCACGTTGTTTCCCCACATCAGTTTTGCCAGCATAGGTGACATTTTGCCCATGACGATCAGAAGACATAATTACCTTACTTTCTAAAGACTTATTGGCATCTTCAGAAAGTCCATCCCCGAAATCCTTTAGCTCATAATTCTCAGATATATTTTCCTCAATCACATTTTCCTCAATAACATTTTCCTCAGTTATAGCAGTTTGCTGCATCTCTGGAATGTCGATAGGGACTGTAATGGCGATCGCATTATCTACAAATAAATTTGCCAATTCTTGATTTGAGATTTCCCAATTGCTTGCTAAATCGTCATTAGCCGACAGGGCTTCTGAATTTAAAGGTTGCGTTATATATTGATCAACAGATGTAGTTACAATTTTTGAGCCGCAAAATTGGCAAAATTGATAATCATCAGGATTTATAGTGTTGCAACTAGGACAGTTACTCATAATTATGTTCTAGGTTTGTCCAATATCAAGAATTAGATTCATAATGGGAGTGAAGAATTAAAGTAATCGCCCCCATGACCGATTCTACCAGACTCGACCCTGCTCAAGAAATCAGTCTCGGACGAGACTTTACAACCCTTTCACAGCATGTCTTATCGAAATTTGGGACATTTTCTCCTGAAGCCTATGAGCTGAGTGCATTAATGGGGCGAATTGGCCTAGCAGCTAAAGTGATCGCTCGTCATCTTAGCCGTGCAGGGTTACTAGAAAATGTGCTAGGAGTCACAGGCGAAGTTAACGTGCAAGGCGAAGCGGTCAAAACCATGGATCACTATGCCAATCGAGTGTTTCTTCGCGCTTTTGAGCAAAGCGGCTTAGTATGTCGCCTTGCCTCTGAGGAAATGGACAAGCCCTATTACATTCCCGAAAACTGTCCCATTGGTCGCTATACCCTACTTTACGATCCCATTGATGGCTCCAGTAATATCGATGTAAATTTAGCGATCGGTTCCATCTTTTCGATTCGACAACAGGAGGGAAATGACGAAACAGAAGAAGCCTTAGATTTATTGCAATCAGGACGTAAGCAAATAGGTGCTGGTTATATTCTCTACGGTACTAGCACCATGTTGGTTTACTCTCTTGGTCAAGATGTTCATGCTTTTACCCTCGATCCTAGCATTGGCGAGTTTATTCTATCTCAAGAGAATATTCATATTCCTACTAAGGGTTCTATTTATAGTGTTAATGAAGGCAACTTCTGGCAGTGGGAAGAATCGATGCGTGAATATGTGAGGTATATTCATCGCCAAGAGGGGAATACTGCCCGTTATTCAGGAGCGTTAGTTGCCGATATCCATCGGATTCTCTTTCAAGGAGGTGTATTTCTCTATCCGGGGACAGTCAGTCATCCCGATGGAAAATTGCGCCTACTTTATGAATCCGCTCCCTTAGCATTTTTAATTGAACAGGCGGGTGGACGAGCAACAACTGGAACTCAAGAAATCCTTGATGTTATTCCCGACAAGATCCATAGCCGTACCCCATTAATTATTGGCAGTATCGAAAATGTCAAAGTAGTAGAGTCATTCATATCGAGTTCTGGCACTTAGCGTCACAACTCGATATGAAACGCAATTTTGGATTAAGATGACTGAATGTACGAACAAAACTGATTAGTTGACAATTTCAAGCTATGACAACTGCAAATCGATCTTTCTGGCGCTTTATTCTCAACGATACAACCGGCTTTATTGTTAAGCGTCTGGGTCAAGCAGTTGTTGTTATTTTGGGCGTATCTATCTTAAGTTTTTTTGCAATTACTAAATCTCCCGGAAATTGTTTCTCAGAATTACGAAATAATCCTAGTACTCCGAAAAAAACGATTGAGCAGTTAGAAAAGCAACTAAATTACGATAAGCCTGATGCAGTCCAGTACCTACTATGGCTGCAAAACACCTTGAATGGTAATTTGGGAGTTCGTTGTCAAGGCTTAGCACCTGTCTCGCCGCTTATCGTTGAACGTGCAGGTAATACTCTATTAATGTCGATCGCTTCATTATTTACGACATGGCTGCTGGCTATTCCTCTAGGTATTTACAGTGCTGTCAAGCAAAACACCCTTAGCGATCGCCTAATTCAAGTAATTAGTTATGCCACACAGGGATTTCCGAGCTTTGTATTAGCGATTTTGTTGCTCATGGTGGCGCAAAATACTGGTTGGTTTCCCGTGGGTGGCATGACTAGTATCAATTTTTCTGATCTTTCACCATTTGACCAATTTTTAGATATTTCCCATCACATGATCTTACCAACCGTGACTTTGACTATTGTCAGTTTTGCGGGTTTACAAAGAATTATGCGCGGTAGCTTACTTGATGTATTGCGACAAGACTATATCAAAACAGCCCGCGCAAAAGGCTTACCCGAAAACAAAGTCATTTATGTCCATGCTCTGCGTAATGCCATTAATCCACTGATTACTCTATTAGGCTTTGAGTTTGGTGGATTGCTGGGTGGGGCGTTTATTACCGAGTTCTTTTTTAGTTGGCCGGGTCTAGGTAAACTGCTGTTAGAGGCAACTAGAGAAAAAGATACTAATCTGGTAATGGCAGGTTTGATGTTGGGAACGGTCATGCTAGTAGTGGGCAATTTAATCGGCGACCTCCTACTCAAAGCAGTTGATCCGCGTATTAAGCTCGACGACATGGACTAAATACAATTTACAGCAAATTCCGATCAAACCCGCCACAAGTCTAGTAATCTGAAGAATTAGTAAACTTAAATAATATATGGCAGCATATTCGCTTGATTTACGACGGCACTGGTCAGTTAAGACGTGAGATGTAAAATAATAGAGACGGAGTCAAGGAGAAAGGCATGGAATGTCCACACTCCAAAGCCAAAAGATAGTCAAGAATGGATAGCTTTGCCACCAAGATGGCAAAGCTATCCAGAATTATTTAAGCAAAGGATGCGGCAAATTGTCTTACGCTTTAACTGACCAGTGCCAAAGCATTACATTTCACGATTCTTGATAATCACTAAGAAGGATCGGTTCTTTGTTAGGTACTCTGACAATAATTTCGATGGTTCCACCTAAAGCATTTACCACGGCTCGCAGTGTATTGAGTTCCAGATTTTGTCTGCGTTCGAGTTTAGATATGGCTGGCTGCTGTACTTCAAGCCGTTCGGCTAGTTCTGATTGAGATAAACCAAGCTTTTCACGCAGATGTCTCAGCGTAATTTCTTCAAGATGAATTTGCGAAGCTCTTGCTGCAATAAGTTCTTGACGCTCTCTTGGAAGTTTGTTTAATTCTTCGGATAGGGTTGTATATTGGGTCATTTGTTTCTTCCTTCAGTATTTCCAGATATTTTCTGTACCGTTTATCTGCGATCGGAATATTTTCCTTGTACCAGCGTTTGTTTCCTGTTTTGTTACCACCAACCAGCAACACGGCTTGTCGTTTAGGATCGAAGGCAAATAAAATGCGCCAAGGCTCTCCTTGATATTGAATACGAAGTTCTTTCATATTCTGAAAAGCAGATCCTTCAAGGGTATCAACTCGTGGTCTACCAAGTTTTGGTCCAAATTCTCCCAATACACTTAGCACTGCAAATGTTTCGTCTTGAAGTCCTTGTTCTTGTTGGTAAAACCAGATTTTAAAGTCTGGGTCGAATGTGATATTCCACTTCATAGCTTCATTATATTCTATACACGGAATATTTGCAATGTTTGTTTTGTGGCGATCGCCCTTTCGGTGATGTTTTCTGAAATATCAAGATTGCTTGAATAGCAGGAACCCGAATAGCAGTTTGGTTACTAGTCGAAGCACAACAACTTGGCATCACCGAAGCCCAACTACTACAAGACTATCCCCACATCACCGCCGCCGATCTCGTCAACGCATGGACTTATGCCGAAGCCTATCCCGAAGAAATTGCCGCCGTAATCCTTGCCAACGAGGCAGCCTAAACAATGGCACGACTTGCAGACGAACAATTTCCACGAGCAGTCAGCCAACTACTTCGGAATATGGGACATGACGTTCTGACAGTCCAAGAAGCTGGCAATGCAAACTTAGACATTCCTGACGATCAAGTATTAGCTTTTGCAATTAGTAACAATCGAGCAGTCGTCACCATCAATCGCCTAGACTTTATCAAATTACATCGCGCTAGTTCCGAACATTTTGGAATTATTGTCTCTACCAACGACAGCGATCGCCCTCGCATGGCAACTCGAATTAATGAAGCGATCGCTACTCAGGAATCTCTACAAGGTAAACTTATTAGAGTCGTGCGCCCATCAAGATAGAAGCGATCACCTATACGCTTACCCATGAGATGACAAGGCGATCGCCTATAACAAGCTTGCTACAATAAACACAACTCACAATCTCCAAATCATAGCCAATGAAATTAGCCTATGTTGTCTAAGGAAGTGGAGTTTCATGATTTGGGTTTGCTGGTGATTGATGAGGAGCAACGCTTTGGGACTTTGCAGAAGGAAAAAATCAAGGCGATGAAGGGTGATGTGGATTTATTGACTTTGAGTGCCACGCCGATTCCGCGTACTCTATATGCGGCTCTTTCTGGGGTGCGGGAAGATTTGGGAGGGTCTGTATGGGGCTTTGCCTGATGAAACTCAGGTGTTACTCAGAGTGATGGAACTGAAGTTGGTGGCGCGTAAGGTTGGGGTGTTTCGCATCCCGATTGAGTTCTATTATCGTTTCTTTTTCGAGAAAGGGAGAATTAAGATCACGAGTCTGGCTCTTCTCCCTGGGGATAAGCAGGTGCATTTCTTGATTGAGTGGTTGGGTTGTTTTTTGAATTGAATCTATGTTTGTTTCTGTAACTTAGGCGATAGCTTGCCAGTATTTTGCATTTACAAATCTTTCCAAATGTTCTACGTTTGTTGTCGCTACTACGACAATGCGATCGCCTTGTGATTCGGCAATTAGTGATGCTTGTGCGGCAAGGATAGTGGGGCTGAGTCAAGTAAAACAATCATGCGGTGAGGGATAGTGGACGTTCAGTTATCGATTCTTCGCCTAGAGCCTGTTGCAAATATTCCCATGTCTCTCGCTGTTCATCAGCATCATCTCGGAGATCCCATTCATCGAAAAGATCGATCAATGCTTTTGCTCTTGCTGCAATTTCTTCGGGTGTCCTTGTTGGCAATATGTAAACGCCTTCAGAATTAACGTAGGGCTGATTGGTAGGGATAGTTGGCTCTGGTTTGACTGTGGTAATTGATGAGTTTGGTTTGCCAAACCATTGCTGTAGCTGCGTAACTACGACTTCAGTAATCACGGTTTTGAGATCTTCTATGGTCAGATCTGTAATTAGTTTTTGGTTCATTTTGCACCTCCATAGGGATCTCAAGCGTTTACTAGCTATATATTACCCTATATAAATCGCTGTTTTACGATGCGATCATCTCAGAGCTTATGCCAAAGCATATCCAGTATGCTCTCTCACTTGAGGCGGATGAAAAGCTAAGACAATATGATCCTTGGGAACTCCTGCTGCAACTAGTTCATCAGTAATGCCATCTTCAATACCATCATAGTGAATCCAGATTTTGTCGTTACGAATTTCGGCATGAACAACACATCCATGTACTCTCCGACTATTTTCCCATCCTTCGCGCATCAGCATGAAGTGGTTGCGATCGCGACTAACAACAACGTAAGCACTCACGTTGCCATAGCGATAGGGAAGATCGGCATAGTACTGGAGCAAAGTTTCTAGGGTTTTGCGCCATGAGTCTAGGGTGTTATCTGTGGTTGCCATTGAATTATCTAACCTTCTTTGATGAGGGCGTTACAGTTGCTTATAAGTTGTGTTCATTTTGGGTCAAATAGTGGGCTAGGTTTGCGATAAGGCGCTGATACCTCTCTATTGAAATATTGCCGATCGCTCCAATTACGTTTTTATTAGGGATGACGGTTAGAAAGCTTAATCGGATAACGGAAGGACTAGTTAAGCCGCTTAATTCAAAGTCAGCATCATTAGGAGAAATGATTTCGTCAAAATTGGGAATATATTGCTTTAGCTGGGTGCTTATTCCACAAACTAAAAGGTCTTGATATTTTGGCATTTTCCTGAGAATTAATGCAGGACGATTTTTGATGGCTCCATTGGATTGTGGAATAGGGGTAAGAATAATTTTACTTTCTTGCATAATCGCTGTTGTGTTCCTTGATTAGCTCTAATGGGTACTCAGGTTCATCTTCTCCATAGCATTGTTCTAAATTCTGTAAAGAGAAGGATTCCAGATTATCTTCTTGTTGAGATAGGTTGCTATCAATGTTGATGGAATTAATGATTTGATGCCAAAGTTCAACGGGGACAATTACATCGATTGTTTTGCCTTCGATGTTGGTGACGTAGCGGATACGGTTATCTGTTAGTGCGTTTGGTGTTGCGATCGCCATGTTGATCATCCTCTTATCGTAGTTGTATTTTATACCGCCGATCGCTAAATCTACAATGCGATCGCCTCTCGTCAAACCCCAATAATCGCGTTGGTACTAAACAATCGGCGATCGCTCTTGCTTGAGGATGCTGATTATGATGGGCATTCGCTGTCAATGTTACAGAAAATTGCTGGCGCTCTCAATCAAAAAGTTGAGATTAAGTTTTCAGCGATCGCGTCTTGAGTCAAGTTTGGTGCAAGCGCTGTTTTTTTAGCAAAATAAGGGTGATCGCTTATTCTCTTGTGCATATCCAACAGAAAAAGCAAGAAAATATGTCAAAATATTAGCAAGTAAAGGAGTCAAGCTATGATGACCACCAAAGAAAAGCTAATCCAAGAAATAGAGCGATCTCCAGACCTCGTTGTAGAGGAACTTTTTGATTTTTTGTTACTAACTAGAATTAAGCATCATCGCCAACAAGAAACCCGTAAGCCATTTTGGATGTTTATTGAGGAGCTAATTTCGGACATCCCTCAAGAGGTGTTGAATACTATGCCTACGGATGGAGCAGAACAGCACGATCATTATCTTTATGGTTCTCCTAAGCGTTCTTACGAATCATAAACACAAATTATGAAAATAATCTTTGGTGATACCTGCTATTGGATAGCTTTGCTTTTCTCAAAAGACCAATGGCATAAGAAAGCGATGATATGTTCGCAAATATACGCGGATGACAAAATCGTAACAACGGATGGCGTAATTGATGAAGTTCTAAACTATGCTTCTATTCGGGGTAGTTTGATGAGACAGAAATCTCTGGCGATGTGTACGCAAATGTTGCGAGAGCCAAGTATCCAAGTTGTTAGTTATACTCCCGAATTACGAAAGTTAGGATTTGCACTCTACGAAAACCGACCAGATAAGGGTTATAGTTTAACTGATTGTATCTCAATCAATACTGCGGACAAATAAAAAAAGGAGACAAAAAAGCTATTCATCGGATAAGGTGCAAGTGTTGAAACAAAACACCAAATGAATAGCATCATCGATATAGTACCGAAGATAGAGAGTAAAGTACAACAGAAATTTCTATCAATGCT
>CALRWX020000043.1:0-31495 GCA_943371975.1 Pseudanabaena sp. UWO311
AAAGGTGTGGACATTGCGGTTACGTTGTGGATAAGTTGCCTTTAAATATCAGAGAGTGGGTTTGTCCTAAGTGCAGTACACATCACGATCGCGATGTAAATGCTGCTGAAAATATTCTTGCCGCAGGGCTTGCGGTGAATGTCTGTGGAACGACTGTAAGACCTGAAGAGAGTAAATCTCGGAAGGCTGGTGCTACGAAGCAGAAACCTAAGTCGTGAGTCTTAGGAATCCCCGTCACTTCAGTGCGGGGTGGATGTCAATCCTATAGCAATTCTAAATGAGTTGAGAGAGGCTTTGGCTTAGCTCAGTCAGCGTGGATGGCTGAGCTAAGCCGAAGCCACAAATGACTTAGGATTGCTATATATGATTTGATTGTCAGAAAATGCTAGAAAAAAAGATATGACTTTTTCTGTTCCAAGAACTTGTTTGTTAATGTCTTAATAGTTGTCCTTAAATATCAGGTTTTTTATCGTTAAAAACAAGTTTGATCTAAACAAAAAATATTGTCAAACCTCAAAAACCTTACTAATAAATGTTTTTGAGGTTTACATCCATACAATGACATTGCATAACAAGTTTAAATAAACTGTGTTAAGTTAAAAACATAGAAAATATTGATTTCTCTATCTGATTCTCTAGATTGTTATCTAAAAAAATCTAACGGCTTTAACGGATGAGTGTTGAGTAAATTCAAATCGATTAATTAGCGTTTAGCTTTGTTTTAGTAAATGTGTTGGCAATAGAATTTTTTTGATGTGTTGAGTGCAAACTAATTGTTTGCTTAGTGATGTATCTAACTAGATGGAGATTTAGTTAGGAAGTTCCAACCTAAAACAATTAAGCGGAATAAAAATCAATTTGTATTGAATCGCATAACAGCTTATTGGTTATTTAAATTATCCAGTTTTTATATAAGCACAAGTCTTCGTATTGTTAGTCGCTAGTTTTTTATAGATGATATCTAGTTACAAATAATTAATAACAACTTAGTGGATTGTGAGGCAAACGATGACTATTGATGACGCACTCAATATTATAGATTCTGTTTTGAGAAATAAGAGCCTTAGTACGATTCAAGAGGCTATTTTTCGCCAAACTTGGGAAGGTAAGACCTATTCGGAAATCGCTGAGAAAGCTGGCTATGATGCTGCTTATATTCGCGATGTTGGTTATAAATTGTGGCAATTATTATCAGAAGCCTTTGACGATCGCGTGACTAAAAATAATTTACAAGTGGTGTTACGCCGCTATAGCAATCGCTCGCTACAAACTAGCAATGTTGCTAATAATGTGAGCCAGACGACTATGAATTATCAAACTGTACCTGTAAACTTCCCGATCGTTACAGAGTCCTTTAGCCAAGAGATTAGTAATGGGGCGGCTAAACTTTTACAGTTACTATCAAGGCTTTTGACTGAACCCATTGGCGATCGCGCTATTAATCAGTATTTACAGCAGATGCAAGAATCTAATACAGATTCTTCTCTGAAATTAACAATTACCGTCAATCTCAGCATGGCTGACTAAAATAATAGCTTTTATAGCTTTGGGGCGCTTCCCGCCCCAAAGCTATAAACTAAAAAAAAACGCGCATTGCGCGTTTTTTTTTAGTTTATAGCTTTGCTAGCAATATCCTTACGATAATATATTCCGTCGTAACAGATAAAATTAACGGCGCTATAAACATTAGCGATCGCATTGTGAATGTCGTCACCCAAGGCAGTTACCCCAAGCACACGTCCCCCATTAGTCACTAGTGCATTGTTCTTGATTTTTGTCCCTGACTGAAATACAAAAGCTCCAATGTCTTCAGCTTTTCCAATCCCTGTGACAAACTGTCCGACTTCCACCTTGTCAGGATAGCCATCGGCTGCTGTAACCACACAGACCGATGCTTGTTTTTTCCATTTGATTGCGGCAATGAGATTGAGTTTGCCTTCGACACAAGCTAAGAGCAGATCGTCAAGATTGTCATCAAGTAATGGCAATACCGCTTGAGTTTCAGGATCACCAAATCGACAGTTAAATTCGACAACCTTGGGTTCACCTTCGGGCGTGATCATCAAACCTGCATAAAGGCAGCCTCGATAGTCAATACCTCTCGCCCTCAAAGCCGCGATCGCAGGTTCTAAAACTTGAACCTGTACCTTTGCCATTAACTCAGGTGTGGCGATCGGGGCAGGCGCATAGGCTCCCATCCCACCTGTATTTGGACCTGCGTCTCCGTCACCAAGTCGTTTGTGATCTTGAGCAGGAACTAGTGGACGGATGGTTTTACCATCAGTAATCGCGAGCACAGATACCTCTTGCCCTGTCATAAACTCTTCGATTACCACAGTTTCACCTGCGGAGCCGAATTGTCCAGAAAAAATACGTTCTAATGCGGCGATCGCTTCATCAAGATGCATCGCTACAGTGACACCCTTGCCGCTTGCCAACCCATCCGCCTTGATGACAATCGGTGCGCCCTGCTCCTGCACATAGGCTTGAGCCGCTTCAAGGCTTTGGAAGGCAGCACTAGCCGCTGTCGGAATATTTGCTTCCTGCATAAGCTGCTTTGCCCAAGCCTTACTTGCCTCAATTTGCGCCCCATCTTTAGTAGGACCAAAAATCAAGGCTTCCGCAGCTTGAAAATAATCAACAATGCCAAGTGCTAATGGCAGTTCTGGACCAACGATGGTGAACCCCACACCCTGCACTTGGGCAAATCGCAACATTCCTTCAAAGTCATCGATACTCAGAGAAACATTTTGGCAATTCGGCATGGTTGCCGTACCGCCATTCCCTGGTATGCAAAAAACTCGATCAATATTTGGAGATTGCAGCAGTTTCCAAGCGAGGGCGTGTTCTCTACCGCCACTGCCAACTACGAGGACTTTCAAATTACACCTTTAATGTTCACACTAAATTCTGTTAATAGGATTTTTATAGTTTATTCACTATTTGAGTATTGATATCAATAGCTCAAGTAGTAACCTATAGCGATATGTGCTCATACCTAAACCAATAATTTTTTTAAAAGTGTTGTACTGCATCACTTTTAAAAAAATTACCGTGGTTCGTTCGATTGAGAATTGCCATAAGCTCTAAAAATCTCATTTTATAGAAACATATTATACCTAAGGAATAGATTCTAAGGAAATTTTGCAATAATCTCATTACTAAAACTAGTTTTCTTTGAAAACTCAAAGGCTCCAGCGACTGACCCCCATACTCGTTCGTCGGTTACTACGTCATAGCCACGATCAAGGCTGCTGTAACTGTTTTCGGTGACTTCAAATTCAATGGTCAGATAGGTTTCTACACCTTTGCGAGTGATGCGGCAGTTTTTTCCAGATTCGACAGTGCCTTTAAAAGTCAGATCGTCAGCGCGATGTACCCATTGGGTGCAGCCGCAAAGTTGCTCGATCGCCTCAGCATCAATTGCGGCTAAACGATCTCGATCGCGACTAGCCCCAAAAAAGGTCTCCGTATTTTTTAGGCGATAGTTAAGGATTTCAATACGATCGTTGGCATAGGTTAAATGTAATACGGCTGTGCGGTAAGGATGATTTATCTCATAGTCGTAGGCTTGCTCAAGATACAGCCATACGCCATCTTCGGTAATTGGCTTGGGCAAAGAGCGAATACCCACACGGATATGGGCAAAAAATGGTGGATTTTCGATCGCCTGTTCCCTATTGCTATGATCACCTGCTAACCATTGAGCGAGGGTATAGACATCTTGGGGATTAGTTGAAATTGTCATGGTATTAAAAGCATCATAAAACTTTGACACATAATTTTACCAAGAATAGAGTGGCGACGTGTCGCCACTCTATTCTTGGCTCTTGCGGACAAAAAATCTCCAATGTAGTCATCCATACCCATATCTAAGCAAGCTTGCCGATCGCCATCCATCGTATTAGCCGCCATCGCCGCCATCTTGAGATGAGCTCCTAAATAAAATACTACTTACAATGCGAATAATTTCTTGTATATTAATCGGTTTGACGATGTAATCATCCATACCTGCATCTAAGCAAGCTTGACGATCATCAGACAGCGCATTCGCAGTCATGGCGACAATTTGCGCTTGACAGAAAGAATCATTATATTTCTCGCGAATCAACTTTGTGGCAGTTAAACCATCCATTACTGGCATCTGCACATCCATCAATATCAAATCATAAAATTGATTTCTAACTGCTTCCACAGCTTTTAAGCCATTGTTAGCTGTATCAGGATGATATCCAAGCTTTGACAGTAACTTCTCGACTACCATTTGATTGACTTTATTATCTTCTACTATCAAAATCTGTAGGGGGAATTTTTTGGCAATTGTGTCATCAAATAGAATGTTATTGATTTCGTTCTCTAATGGTTCTTGAGTAGCTGCCGAATTTGTCGATATAGCGATCGCTAAATGGAATGTCGAGCCTTGAGTTTGTCCACTTGGCTGCCAGTCTACAGGTGGATTACCTCCAACTTGACCGAAACTTTCCACCCAAATCATGCCGCCCAATAACTCTGCAAGACGCTTGCTAATTACTAAACCAAGCCCAGTACCGCCGTACTTACGACTGATAGAAGGATCAGCTTGACTGAATGGTTGAAATAATTTCTCAAGCTGATCGCCTTGAATACCAATACCTGTATCAGCGATCGCAAACTTGAGCATGTATTTGTTGCTTGATGAAATAAATGCCTGAAATTCTCTACTAATGGAAACTGTCACTGCACCACTTTGAGTGAATTTAATAGCATTACCAATAAGATTTAGCAAAATTTGACACAGACGCTGGCGATCGCTACAAACTATAGTAGGAACATTAGGATCGATCTCATATTGGAACTCAATTTGCTTAGCGATCGCTTGATTATTTAAAAGTTGGCAAACCCCACTGATTAGATCTTCTAATTTAAATTCCCATTCTTCTATGGCTAACATTCCCGATTCAATTTTCGACAAGTCGAGAATATCGTTAATTATGCTTAAAAGTGAATCCCCACTATCTTTGATCGTTTTCACGAAATCCATTTGTTCTTCATCTAGTTCCGTCGTTTCCAGTAGTTGCGCCATCCCCATCACCCCATTCATCGGAGTACGAATTTCATGACTCATATTAGCTAAAAATGCACTTTTAGCTTTAGTCGCTTCTTCTGCTGCTTCTTTGGCCTTGAGTAATTCTATTTCAGTGTGTTTGCGGATAGTAATATCTGCTATGCGAGCCAGACTAAAATAACGTTCTCCAAAATTAATTCTTTTAAGCAAAAGATCTCCCCAAAATTCACGTCCTTTAAAAGTGAGATATTCTATCTCGAAGTTACAAAAACCTTTTTTATCAACTTCCTGAGTAATCCAAGCGCTTTCCTGTGCCGTGAGATCGCGCTTGTGAAGAGCGCGACCCACGATATTAAGTAACTTACTTTTATGATCTACTTCAAATAGTTTGATGGCTTGCTGGTTGCAGTCAAATATGATTGAAGTCTCACTATCGATTAAGAACATGGCGTCGGTGGATTCATGAAAGAGTAGTTCCCGTAGATTGTAGTTGTAGGTTAACTCCTGTTCTAGTAGCTTGCGATCACCGATATCTCGAACAATCCAAAGAACTGATTCTTGATCTAGCGGTGATACGATCGTTGAGAACCATTGTTCTTTACCCATGATTGCCAAGCTATATTCTATTTCAGCACTCTTTTTCGTCCTGAGAACTTGTTGAATAGTTTCTACAAATCGATCGCCAACTTGCTGTTGTAAATGTTGTTGTACAGTCTGATTTAATTTAACGCTAGCATTACTTTCAATATTGGCTTTAGTAGGAGCAACCTTCAGACATCTGCCCTCGCCATTTAGCACAAAAATATAATCCTTCATGCCAGAGAAGAGATTGCGAAGTTGAGTTTCACTTTCCTGTAAATCAATTCCGACTTCTTTGCGCTCCGAAACATCTTGCGCCGTACCTTGAAGTTTAATAACTTTACCCTGTTCATCAAATATCGCTTTGGTGAGACGAGAAAGCGATCGCCCAATCCTGCGAGATGTCCAAATCCCAATCCCAATGGGAATAAACAGAGCTAATCCACATGGCAGCAATGTACGATAAGCATTTTCCTGAATTTCAGTGATAAAGTCAGATTTGGGAATTATCGTCACCAAATGCCAATCTAAACCGTATTTATCATCATATGGGGCGATTTGCACAAATAAATGCCGACCTCCAACCGTCAACTCTAATTGTTTAGATTCCTTTAGGCGATCGAAATCTCCGAATTGTTGGATTAATTGTTTCGAGACTTCCCGCGTGACCAGATCTTGGCTATGTTGAGCAAGCAACCGAGTAGGTTGAGTCGGTTGCCGCGTCCCCAAATTTTCAGCGAGAACTGATGACCCCACCAAATGCCCCGATCGCTCAATAATAAATATCTGCCCCGTTGGTGAGATTTTTAATTGATTTAGAAATAAGCTAATTTCAGAGAGAGAATAGTAAATAGAAACGAAAAATCCTTGGAATTTTTGATCGACATCATAAACAGGCGCGATCGCATTTATCTGCAAATCTTTGGTAACTCGTGCCCGATTCACATCTGACAAATGCTGTTTGTCCCCATTTCTAGCTTGAATGTTTTTAGCCTCAACATACCAATCGAGAACGCGAAAATCATCATTCTCTTGATATATCAATTCACGAGGAAGACCTTGAGAATCAGTCGAGTAAAATCGGCGCTGACTAGGGATAATTTCAGAGAAAATAATTGACCCAACCTCGATGTCTTTTCCCGTTAATCTCTTGAAAAGTTTTAAATTCTCCGCCGTCCCAATTCGCACATAGGAAATTCCTCGACCATCATCTCCATAAAAGTCACTTGTGGAAATCGATGGATTTAAAATTATCTGCTGCCAAAGCTGCTCCCGTAATTGTTCGCGATTATCCAAGCTAATCATGCCACGCTCGACAGCTAGACTGTTTGTGGCGACATTTAGCTGGGCTGGTTGCAAGTGAATAGTCAGGCGATCGCCTACTCTTGCTGAAGTTTGCCTTAGTAACTGATTAGCAAGATTTTCCACCGCTTGCTGTCCACTGCGATAGGACAAATAACCTACCAATGACACCATACAAAGTATTTGCACCACAAACGGCAATATCATCACCCATTGCAAGGAGATGTTATACAAAGGCGATCGCTTGGTTGGCCGATGTTCCGTCATAAATTGACTATATCAAAAGACGTAATGATGTATCACGCCGCACGCAACACATCATTAATTTAATAGCGAATCCTCGGATCAATCCATGCATTAATGATATCTACAAGAATACTGGTGATCGTCACGATGAATGCAAAAAACACCACAATTCCCTGTACCACAGGATAATCACGTCCCACGATCGCCTCAAATAGTCGGTTGGCAAGTCCAGGCCAAGAAAAAGTAACTTCCGTTAATACTGCACCACCTAGCATCGAAGCTAAGGTTAGACCCAAAATAGTGACGACAGGAATCATGGCATTTTTAAGAGCATGGTTAAACAAAATTGCTCTTGGTTTAATTCCTCTCGCCTTAGCTGCTTCCACATAGTCAGACAACAGTGTTTGTCGCAAGTTTACGCGCACAATTCTCTCAAAAATGCCACTAATTACAATTCCTAAACTCGCCGCAGGCAAAACTAAATATTGAATGCTTGTCCAAAATCCTTTCCAATCTGATTTTAATAGCGAATCAATTGTATATAAACCAAAAACTTCCACAGGTGGTTCTGCACTGGTGGGAAATCTTGCGCCAATGGGCAACCATCCCAGTTGTACTGAAAAAATTAGTTGCAAAATCATCCCCACCCAAAACAACGGCAAGGAATAGGTAATAATCCCAAATAATCTGCCTCCTACATCCCATTTAGAATTGGGATGTAGGGCTGCAACTATACCCACCGTCAAGCCCACCACTAAGGCAACAAGTAGGGCATAAATTGCCAATTCTGCTGTGGCAGGAAAATAGTTTTTAATAATCTTCCAAACAGAATCACCGTTACTAATCGCCTTACCCAAGCTAAATTGGAGCTTACCGCCACTAAAGTGGCATAAATCATACATATAGCGCAAATATTGGGATAGTAAAGATCCAGTTAGCCCAACCCTTTCCCTTAATTCAATCTTGACTGATTCGGGAGCGCGAGGTCCTACAATCGCGTCAATTGGATCACCGGGGGTGGCTCGCATCAGGAGAAATACAACCGTAGCGATCGCCCATAGCATAATTGGGGCAAGCAGTAATCGCGCCGTAATGTAATAGAACAGGGCTTTGAGGCGACTAGACATAGACAGGTTTATTAGGTGTTAGTTAGGCTAGACAAATTTCTTAAACTATAGCGCTTTGCGACATCGTAGGGACAATTCATAAATTGCCCATACGATGCGTTCTTTTGAGTAAGTCCTATCTATTATCTATAGGATCATCGGGTAGATGTAGCGCGTGCTTCGCACTCGCTACATCTACCCGATGAGTAAGTCCTAATCTATTATTTAAAGAAGTTGCTCAATTTCACCGACATAAGTTCCTAAACCAATAGCAGTACGAATTAATGTTCCATGTACATCAACGGCACTATATTTAGCGATCGCTTCTGCAATTGGCACATCGATCACTTCCCGATTTACCCAAGCTACCATGCGATCATATTTATTCTGGGCAACTAAATCTAGTGCGGCAACCCCAAAAGCTGCTCCCAGAATCCGATCAAGGGGAGACGGAGTACTGCCTCTCTGCACATGTCCCAAAATAGTCACGCGGCTTTCCATACCTGTACGGGTACTAATCTGATCGCCGAGATATTGACCAATGCCACCATAGAGACTCTGTCCAAGACTATTGGTATATTTAACAGGCTCACCCGTTGGTGTTTTCACAGCCTCAGCAACTACCATCGTACTAAAATGAAATCCTCTCAAAGCCCGATTCATCAAGCGATCGCATACTTCATCAAGGTTGTAAGGAATCTCTGGAATTAAGATTACATGTGCACCCCCTGCTATCCCAGTACTGACGGCAATATGTCCTGCATCGCGTCCCATTACTTCCAAAATCATGACGCGACTATGACTAATGGCAGTGTAGGTTAGACGGTCAAGAGCCTCAACCGCCACACTCACCGCCGTATTAAAACCAATTGAGTTTTCCGTTGTCCCCAGATCATTGTCAATGGTTTTCGGAACTGCCACCAGATTCATGTGTCCCTGCTGAGCAAGACGGCGGAGAATAGCCAAACTACCATCACCACCAATACCAATCAGGGCATCCAGTCCCAGTTTATGATATCCCTCGATTACTTCTTCAGAGCGATCGCTAATTGATCCATCAGGCATCGGATATGCAAAGGGATTTCCTTTATTCACAGTTCCCAAAATCGTGCCGCCATAGCGTAATATTCCTGAGACTTTTTTCACATCCAGTAACTCTGCTTCTACGGGACGATTCATCAAGCCTTGAGTTGCGCCCTTAATTCCATAAATTTCCATATCATAGTCACGGGCGCGACGTACCACTGCTCGAATCACAGCGTTCAAACCGCCACAATCTCCACCACTTGTTAAAATTCCAACTCGCTTGGGCTTAGTCATTCTTGTGTCTTGAATTATAGATAATAGTTATTCATAAATTTCTCTATTGCTTAATTGTACAAAGCATAGAATCTTGGTTTGCCGACTTTGTTAGCAAACCAAGATTCTATGCTTCGCTATTAGCTATCTATGGTTCTGGATGAACAGAACACCTTAAGTTTGGCTTGACTGCTACATTGGAATTAAAATCACAAAAAAATCATATTTAATCTTCTTAATATTTTAAAAAGACCTTAAAAGCTTTTCCATCAAGGTTTTCACCTTTCTGGGTAACTACTACAAAAGTTTTCTGTGATACCAAAAAATCTAATCTCGAAATAAGCCTTTATAAATTGTGACAATCTGTAATAAAAAACGATCCAACGACATAGTATAAACATAGAAGTTAGAAATGAGAGCTAAACAAAACGAGCAAGAGCTATGTCTTTAAGCGAGTTAGTTTGGTTTAAGTCCACCAACTATTTAAAATAACAACTTTTTCTGGCTTGTACTGTTTTTTAACCTAATTTAAAAATTAATTAAATTTCAGGGTTTGCTTAGATTTAGAAAAAATTGATTGGCTCTGCCTATCTCAGTCTTTATAAAGACACTTAAACATATTTGGAGATAAACGTAACATGACATTAGATGCATTTGCCAAGGTAGTATCCCAAGCTGACTCACGTGGCGCATACCTTACCTCTTCTCAGCTAGATGCTTTGGGCGCAATGGTTGCTGAAGGTAACAAGCGTATTGATACCGTAAACCGCATTACTGGCAACTCTTCGACAATCGTTGCTAACGCTGCTCGTTCCTTGTTTGCTGAACAGCCCGCTTTGATCGCTCCTGGTGGAAATGCTTACACCAACCGTCGTATGGCTGCTTGCTTACGCGACATGGAAATCATTTTGCGCTATGTAACCTACGCTATCTACGCTGGCGATTCCAGCATCTTGGATGATCGTTGCTTGAATGGTTTGAGAGAAACCTACTTGGCTCTAGGAACTCCTGGTGCTTCCGTAGCAGTTGGTGTTAACAAAATGAAGGAAGCTGCGATCGCGATCGCTAATGATCCTAATGGCATCACCCGTGGTGATTGCAGCAGCTTGATTGCTGAACTCGGAAGCTATTTCGACAGAGCAGCAGCAGCAGTTGCTTAGTTTGCATCTTTTGATTGTTTAAAAAATTTATTTGGAGATATTGTAAGTCATGTCAAAAACCCCTTTAACCGAAGCTCTAGCAGCAGCTGATTCTCAAGGTCGTTTCCTCAGCTCTAGCGAATTGCAAGTTGCTTTTGGTCGTTTCCGCCAAGCAGCATCTGGTCTAGCAGCAGCTAAAGCTTTGACCGAAAAGGCTGATTCTTTGGTTGCAGGTGCAGCTAATGCTGTTTACCAAAAATTCCCTTACACCACCAACACTCCTGGTTCTAACTATGCTTCTAGCCAAACTGGCAAGGACAAGTGCGCCAGAGACATCGGCTACTACCTCCGCATCGTAACCTATGCGTTGGTTGTTGGTGGAACAGGTCCTCTTGATGACTACCTCATCAGTGGCTTGGCTGAAATCAACCGTACCTTTGAATTGTCTCCTAGCTGGTATGTTGAAGCTTTGAAGCACATCAAGGCTAACCATGGTTTGAGTGGTGACGCTGCTTCCGAAGCTAACTCCTACCTCGATTATGCTATCAACGCATTGATCTAGTTCTATCTTGAAGTAGACTCTTCGGATTGACAAAAAAAGCACCTCGCAAGGGGTGCTTTTTTTGTTAAAAGTTTTACAACGCTTTGCACTTAAAGCTAAATCAAGAATATTTTTAAAAGCGTTGCTTTGCAGCGCTTTTAAAAATATTCTTGTGACTCGTTTGATCGAAAATTTCTGTAAAAGAGAATAGCGGCGCGAAGCGCCGCTATTCTCTTATTGGTTTTATTTGAGTGTAAAATGCTGTAGAGAAAAATTGATCATAAAGCCATGAGTGAATCCGAACTTCTAGATGACAATCAGTTGACCTTAGAACAGGCACTCATTAATTTGCAATGTGAAGATTTAGGGCTGCGAATATATGCAGCATGGTGGTTAGGTCGTTTTCGGGTAAAAGATTCTAGAGCGATCGCTCTGTTAATCAATGCCCTTGATGATGAAGCTGATCGCACTGAGGCGGGTGGTTATCCATTGCGTCGTAATGCCGCTAGAGCTTTGGGAAAACTAAGCGATCGCAGTGCAGTACCTGCCTTAATTCAATCGTTAGATTGTGATGATTTTTATGTGCGTGAAGCGGCAGCGCAGTCTTTAGAAATGCTCGGTGATTTAGCTTGTGTCCCCAAATTATTGGAAATGCTTATCACTCCAATTACATCAATGATATCTGGGGCAGAAACCGAACAACCTTTTGATTCCGTTCTTGAAGCTTTAGGAACCTTGCGCGCAGTAGAAGCAATTCCTCATATTTTACCTTTTTTAGAGTATCCAATTCCTAGAGTAAAATACGCGGCAGCACGAGCGATGTATCAACTTTCGTCGGAACCAGAAATCGCAGATCAGTATGGGGATATCCTGATTCAAGCTTTGTCTAACGATGACTTACAGCTTCGGCGGACAGTCCTTTCAGATTTGGGAGCGATCGGTTATTTAGGTGCTGCCGAAGCAATTAGTAATACAATGGCGGAAAATAGCCTTAAATTAATTTCTCTCAAAGGGCTATTAGAAAAACAAATATCTCTTGCTACACCACCCAATCTCACGGAAGGTGCAATTAGAGTCATGGCACTGATGGATGATTTATTGTAAAGTAGAGGAGCGCCAAGCGCTCTTCCTACTTTAGCGATCTATGTCTCTCTCTCAACTCATTAAGGCTGTAGAAGAAGCGGATTCTTCTAAAAAATTGCTCGAAGCAGTCCAAGATCTAGCAAATGCTCGATTACAAGGAGCTATTCCTACCTTGATTGAGGCTCTTAGCTATAACAATCCTGGGGCAGCCGTAGCTGCTGTGGATGGACTGACATTTATCGGTGATCCAGCTGTTCCTGCTTTGTTAGAACTATTGGATATGCACAACTACACGGCGCGATCATGGGCGATTCGTGCCTTAGCAGGGATTGGTGATCCGCGAGGTTTAGTGACTTTGCTTGGTGTGGCAACTGCGGACTTTGCATTTAGTGTGCGTCGTGCTGCTGTTAAGGGTTTAGGATTGATGAAGTGGCATTGGTTTCCTGATGATCTCCGTGAAATCGCCCAAGAGGAAGCTTTGGAAGCTTTGCTATTTGTAGTACAACAGGATGATGAATGGGTAGTGCGTTATGCAGCAGTTGTGGGGTTACAGGCTTTAGCGATTACGATCGCGGATACCTATCCTCAATGGCGAACACGAATTCAAGAATATTTAAATCAAATAGTAAATAACGAAAAGAGCCTATCTGTTAGTGCCCGCATTTGGCTTGCTTTGCAAAATATTCAACAGAATATTCCCAAAAATATTCATACCTCTTTAGAAGTAGCAGCGAGCGAAAAGAAAAAATCACCATTAACGACCGATGATTGGCAAGAGATTCTGAAGCAACTTTATGAAATTAAACGTCAGGAAAGAGCCGAAAATCTAGAGGAAGGCGATCCAAGACGTTTTCAAAAACTAGCTTTAGAAATTCAAAATAACTGCTAAAAAAGAGAGGGGGCACGAAGTGCCCCCTCTCTTTTTTAGCAGTTAAGCTTCTTCGCGTTTTTCTCTAAAGCCTAATTCTATTAATGCTTTACGGATTTTTGCTTTAGATGGTTGGACTTTAGGCATAGCTAAATTTAATTCACGAGCTGTTTCTAACATTTGCCTAATTAAAATATCTAACAAGTTATCATCCACATCTTCTGGAATCTGTTCAATCCTGCCTTGGTATGCCAAGGTATATAGCTCTAAATGATGCTTACCCATAATTTTGGCTAATTTCCTTAAAGTCTCAGGGGTTGGACAAGTTCCTTTAAAGCAAGCACCACGAAGTCTTGGTTGTGGAACGCCAGTCAATTCTGCAAGATAATTCATGCTAATGTCTTGTTCTTCTAAATATTGCAGAACATATAGCCCTAATGGTGAGCAATCTTCAGTTTTGACCTGTAACCTTGGTGGCATCTTTTAATATCAACAATTTTGTTGGATTTTAAGAAGGTAAGTTAATCTAACAACACTAAATGATTTTATACAATTATTGCGATCTCTTTCACTAACATATCTATCATCAGCTATGTTAGTGAAAATATAAAACCCAAAAAAGAGTTGCAGTGCAACTCTTTTTTGGGTTTTATATTTTCACTAACAAAAGGTTTAACTGAATTTCTAATATTGAGATACTAATATGCGTACTTTACGAAAACTGCCGATATTGTCACAATCTCTAGTATTAGTTGGTTATATTGCCTACGGGTGGTTACTATCAATTCATCGAGCTGATTGACGCGTTTGGATTCCGATTGGCGCGATCGCTTTTGGTGTGGAGTGTTTTTTCGGTAGCTTGGACGATCGCCGCAGTAATATTTATATTTGCCAAAAAAGATCAATTTGTACTATCCCTTGGGGTTAGTGTCGTTTGGGCGCTGCTAATATACGTAGCAAGAATTGAATAGATATAAGCCAAAAAGATGGCAAAGCCATCTTTTTGGCTTTTTTTAATAGTGTGCGATATTTGGTGCGATCGCTTTTGCAGAACTCTCGATCATATTCGTAGCAAAGTTGGGCAGTATGCCAAAGAAAACGATGATCAAAGCAAGGGTGATCGCAGGAAATTTTTCTTGCCACTGTGCAAAGGGAATTGAAGTAATTACTTTGTCGCTGCCATCTTTGATAACGGAAAAACGTCCAAAAAAGACGCGATCGAGCATGATCAAAAAGTAGACTGCCGTTAAGCCAGTGCCAATCATACAGAGAATTGTTTGGATTGGGAAAACTGCAAAACTGCTGCGAAAAATCACAAACTCGGCAATGAAGCCCATCATTCCGGGTGTCCCTGCACTTGCCATGGCTGCCAATATCATCAGTGAACCTGTAATCGGTAATCCTCGCTCAGGGTTCAATAATCCATTGAGAGAGTTGAGATTGCGAGTGCCAGTTTTTTTATAGACAGTTCCCACCAAAGTAAATAGCAGTGCCGATATTAAGCCATGACTGACCATCTGGAAGGTTGCACCTAATAGAGAAAGCGGAGTGGCTGTGGCTAAGGCGAGGATGATATAGCCCATGTGACCGACAGAGCTATAGGCAACCATTTTTTTCATGTCAGTTTGAGTAATCGCAGTGAGACATCCATAAATCACACTGACTACCGCCCAACCTGCTAGGAAAGGCGCGATCGCTTGCCATGCGTCAGGTAATAAACCCAGTCCAAAACGTAATAAGCCATAGGCTCCTAGCTTGAGTAGAACGCCTGCTAATAATGTGGAAACTGGAGTGGAAGCTTCGACGTGGGCGTCGGGTAGCCATGTATGCAATGGCACAATGGGGATTTTGATACCGAAACCAAACAGCAGTAGAAGGAGCAAAATTCCCTTAGTAGTTTTTGAGACTCCCTCAAGATTGAGATCTTGATAGTTAAAGGTAAAACCATTAACATCTCCACTACCAAAGGCTGCCATACCGAAGAAAGCCGCTAAGATTAGTACTCCTGAGATGGCGGTATAAATTAAAAATTTAGTTGCTGCATAACCACGTTTCTCGCCGCCCCAAATTGCAATTAGAAGATAGAGAGGAATGAGTTCTACTTCAAAGAATAGAAAAAACAGGAGTAAATTTTGGGAAAGGAAAGCGCCATTAACCCCACCGCCAAGGATAAGCATTAAGGGGAAATAAAGATTAGGACGTTGAATATCATTACTAATATACATAGCAAGGCTGAGGAGTAATCCATTTAGCAAAATCAAGGGAAAGCTTAAGCCATCCAAGCCTAATCGATAGCTAAGTCCTATTTGATCTAACCAAGCTAAAGATTCACTAAATTGCATGGTAGGAAGACCAAAATCAAACTTAGTCAGTAAAAACAAAGACCAACCAAAGGTAGCGATCGCGATTGCTAAGGAAATATTGCGTAACTGTTTGGAGTCAAATATTCCTCCTAATAAAGAGATTATCACCGCACCAGCGATCGGGAACCAAACTAATGTACTAAGCATATTTGATTAAAAAATATCAATTAAATAAAAATAAAAAAATAACTAAAAAATTCCCAAACAAACATTGCTACGCAGCGTTTGTTTGAAAGAAAAATTTTTTAATTTAATCCATAAAATGCAGCAAATCCGATTAGAATTAGCCCGATTAAGATCGTTAAAACATATTGCTGTAATCGACCTGTAACTGTATATTTGAGGCTTTCACCACTAAAAATTGAGGCAAATCCCAAAAAGTTAACAGAACCATCCACCAAATAGCGATCAACCCAAGATAGTAACTTAGAACCACCGCCAACAATTAGGACCACCGTATATTTATAGATAGCTTGCACATATAAGTCATATGCAAGCAAATCATATAAAGCTTTCCATGAACTGCGAAGAAATTTTGGGGGTAGGGGAACTGAACTACCAGTTGCATAGGGTTTGATGTAGATATACGCCCCCACACCAAAACCGATTAAGCCTGAAGCTACTAACACCAAAATTTCTGATATGTTCACGCTATCTAAGCTAATATCTACAAATTTCCATGATGGTAGTAATATCGGTACAAGCAAGGTAATGATCGTCAGCGCCACGAGGGGAATTGCCACTTGCCATGCCACTTCAGGAGCGCGGCGGGTTTTGGGTTGAGTTTGTCCCAAAAAGACTAGACCAAAGATGCGAATCAATCCAAAGGCAGTAATGCAATTAACTGATAGGGCGATCGCGATTAACCAAGGATCGCTATTCCAAAAGGTTTTCTCCCAACGCAAAAGTGTCCAAAACCCACCAAAGGGAACAAGGGCAACAAGACTCAATGTTCCAACAATAAAGGATACCAAGGTGGCAGGCATCCGTGTTTTTAGACCTCCCATTTCCGTCAGATCCTGTGTCATGGTCGTCATCATCACTGCACCAGAACTGAGAAATAACAAAGATTTGCTGATGCCATGACTAAATAGCAACCCCAATGCGAGATCAGGCTGTTGCATACCTACAGCGATAAACACCAGGCCTAAATAACCACTAGTGGAGTGGGACAGAGCGCGTTTGAGATCGACTTGCGCGATCGCTACTAAACTTGCCCCAATCGCCGTGATTGCCCCAATTATTACTGATACTTCGGCTGCGACAGGAAACAATGACAAAATGGGCTGAAATTTAATGAGGACATATGCTCCTGCGCCTACAACCACGGAATTCCTCAAAATCGAAGCGGGGTTAGGTCCTTCCATCGCTTCATCGAGCCATAGGTGTAATGGAAACTGAGCGCATTTACCCAAAGGTCCTGCGATGAGGGCTAAGCCTAGGAGAGTACCAAATTGTTGATGGTCCGAGAAATAGGCGATCGTTTGTGGATTGGCAGCCCATTCTTTAAGATCAGAGAAATTTAGACTGTTAGTTAGATTAGATAGAGCTACCACAGCCATTAGGAGGAATAAATCACCAACTCGCTTTGTCCAGAAAGCATCTCTAGCAGCCGTTACCACTAGGGGCTGTGCGTACCAAAAACCCACCAATAAATAAGTTGATAAAGTGAGCATTTCCAGTAAGGCATAGCTAAAAAATAGGGAGTCACTAAAGGCGATACCTGTAATTGCCGCTTCAAAAAAGCCAATTAATGCACAAAATCTGGCGATCGCCCAATCTGTTTCCAGTGAGCCTAGTCCATAGACCTGTGAAATTAAGCTCATGGTGGCAATCATCACTGAAGCACCAACACTAATTGTAGAAATATCAAAGGAAAAAGTCAGATTTAGATCAAAGGATTGAAACCAACTAAACTCAACCTGCTGAGCAGGTTCACCCCAGATCGATGTTAATAGCCAACAACTATGTACTAACGCTAGTACAGTCATTAACATATTGAGGTAAGCCGCAGGACGTGGTCCACTTCGCCGTATTAGTCTTAATGACCAAGGTAGCGTAATTCCTGCACCCAGCAAACCATAGCAAGGAAGAAGCCAAGCTGTTTCTAGGATCATTGATTTTACTATAGAGTTTTTACTATGTTTATACTAATATCTATTGATTATTCCATAAGTTTACAACAAAATGTTTCGACTCTAAGTTGAAGCGATCACCGCTTTAGCCAAAATAAAAAATACAAGAATCGCCTCTTTTATAACCTTAATATTTTATAACCTAAATAAAGGTAGTCCTCTATTTGGAATGCATTTGATAATAGCGTTGTAATAAGACAAGGCGTTCGTAGGCTTGTTGGTGTCGCTTTTCCCATGTGGCAGGATTGCGGACAGCTTGCAACATGTTTAAATCCACGCCAAGCATTTTTAATTGTTTATCAATTTCTACTTGCAAAGACAAATGGGGTGCTGTTACTTCTAGCTCAGTATTAATTATTTGGGTGTGAAAAAAGTTCTGGATGACACGATGCGACCGCTGCCAGTCTTTAGCGATCGCAGGTGCAGGTTCTAATTGTGATGCGATCGCCTCTTGCAATACTTCTAACTGACTCTGCAAATCTCGAATTAAATCCAAATAAATTTGTGACAAGGTTTTAATAGTGAAAGGCTAAGTACAGGACAAAAAGATGCAAAAGTAGACAGGAAGAGATTTTATAGAAGATAACCACATCACCACTAAAACCCCTTATCAAACAGATTAACCTATTCCGAGAAATTTGCAGCAACATCTGCAATGGAATGAGACAAGAATCGCATTTGTGTCCGCATTTCTGATGGCGCTAATGCGGTTAAAGACAGTGTTCTCTTAAAAGCAATATAATGAAAGCAACAAGGTTGACTATTCACTATGCATATAGATCCAAGCAGAACATCCTCCCAAGACAACTACAAACTATTAACCAATCTGGTAGTCCCCCGCCCGATCGCATGGGTAACTACTCAAAATAGCGAAGGAGTGATCAACCTCGCCCCCTTCAGCTTCTTTAACGCGATCGGTAGTAATCCCTTGTATCTTGTCATCAGCATAGGAAACAAAGACGATGGTAGTCCCAAAGATACCGCCGCCAATATTATCGCTAACCGAGAATTTGTCGTTAATCTCGTCACAGAAGATCTGTTAAATGCGATGAATATCTCCGCAGCCAACTTCCCATCTGAAGAGAGCGAACTCACTGCCGTTGGACTTAATGCAGCCGCATCGAAACGAGTCAAAGTACCCCGTATCGCTGAAGCGAAGGCAAGTTTAGAATGTGTACTGCATAGTCAACAGCCATTAGGAGCTTATAACCTCATCATCGGTGAAGTCGTGATGTTTCATGTGGATGACAGCATCATTGGCGATCGCTACCATATCAATGGATTTGAACCCATCGGTAGAATGGGTTCACCAGCCTACTATTGTCGGACAACCGATAAGTTTGACTTCCCACGTATTTCCTACGAGCAATGGCAACAAGAGAATCAAATTGTTTAACGTGGAGCATTAGCAAACAGGTGAGGGTAATTTTATCCGCTCTACGGTATAGCCTATCTATTCGGAGTAAAAGGTGAGGCGTTCGACAACAATGCCTTGGAGGTGGTCGATGTTGTCAGGCGTAAGCCATAAGGATGGATAAATACTACTGAAATTGTGACAGAAATTCTAGCATCAACTCCTCTTCTGACATTTGCAGTTGTCTCAGAAATTCGGGACCTCTCAAAAACTCCTTAATTGTGATGCGACGATCGCGTAAATCGACAACAAATTGATGCATTTTTTCAACAATTGAAATCTGAGATTCGACTTCACGCAAAGCCTCACCAATCGGATCTCCGCCATACTTGCTGATCTTCTTGAAAACCGCAGTCATCTCACCTTGCTGTGTCTTTTTCGTGAGTTTAAGTTGTCGCTTTAAAGTTTCAAGCTGATCTTTTAAATAAGTATTCTCCGCCTCTACTTTGGCACAGTGTCTTGTTAGATCGTCAGAACTATCGCGATCAATAATTGCACCCAACACTTGCTGCTTTTCAATCGCCAAAAGTCTTGCCAGATCACCATCTTGATAAGCGAGATTAATTTCCTTCATAATCTCCGTGCGATATTCTTTCTCTGCTTTATCAGTCACCTTGTCAGGATGAAAACTATCAGCTAATCGCAAAAAAAGCTGACGAATCTTTTTAAGCTCATCGCGGTCTGGCTTAGGAATATCCTCTATAACCTGCTGATGAGATTTTCCCTTGTAGCTATCCCAATTAGGCTCATCATCAGAATCAGCATTGTTTTCAAATATATCCGATTCCATTGGTAAGTGTTTAGGACTGATGACCCCATCGAATTGGAGATGATGGTAGACTGTCTCAATATCTTTACGGGAGTTTTTGCCCAATTTCCTCCCAGTGAGAATTTCTTGAAAAACAGTATGAATTTGCTCATCAAGTTCATACATTTTTTGGCGAAAAGGAGCGACACGTTGAGCGATCTGAATCCCAACCTCTTTGATGCTGTCGTTGAGATTATTTAATTTAGTGCGATTAGACTCAATCTGTTTGATTAACTTGCTGTTTTCCTTTTCCAAAAAATTGAGACGAACACGCAGATCCGAAAGCCCAAGCTCATTATTAGTGTTATCCGTAGAAATTTTAGATTTTCGAGCCATAGGATGTGGATAGAGAAATTGTGTGAATATTCTAAACTGAATCTTTGTCTGAGATCGGTAATTATCATGACATCAGAGAGGAAACTCTGTGATGTCACTTAAGATCTGATATTCGTTCCACGTAACATCAGTTATGTAAATTCATCCTATCTCTTAAACCACTATGACTTTTTAGAAACTTCACGAACAAGTTTTAACTCTTCCCGAAGATAATCCTAGATAATTAAATCCCTGCGGTCAAAACCTACATTGGTGAACAGACACAAGGGCATTTCATCAAGTTTAGTGGGTATTGCGAAGACTGATGCGCCTGCACCTAAGGATGAAGAGGTTAAATCTATTTTATAGCAAAGTAAGGTTAAGATAGGACATAATGTTGAGACAGAAGAGCGAGCAAAAGAAACGAAAATGACAGCAGCTTACAGCATAGATTTACGAGAGAAAGCAGTATCAGCTATTGATAGAGGATAAAAAAAGAGTCATGATGGTGCATCTGACGCAACGATATTGTTCTCGTGTTGTTGATGTTTGTGATGTGGGAATGTTGATATATTTAGCTTTTGGTGATGGGGTGCATTGTCATAACGAAAGATTAGCTGATCATCTTGATCCATGTATTGATAGGAATATTTACCTCTGTCAATTGATAACTCTACATCCACAAACTCTCGGATGTGCAGGATAGTTCCATCTTGAAAATATACGATACCTCTAATAAATCCAATGTAATCGGCTCTTGCTTCTGTTTCAAGCTCGAATTTCTGCACGATCGCTAAACTGTTCAGGAAATTTCTAATTCTGGCAAAATATTCTTCAATCAACAAATTCAATCTCCTTAACAATTGCAATTTTTTTTTGCAATTTTGCTATCATCCATGCTTCTCCTAGCCATTCATCAAAGTCAAAACTATGTTGTAACTGTTCGCTGGTAAAAAGATTGATAAATGTTTCAGTTGACCATTGATATTTTGACTCAAATTGTTCTAGTCGGGTTTGAGTTTTTTGTAGTCCTAATTCAAGGCTTTGCAACCTTTTTGCAAAGTCAGTTTGAATCATCTCTCTGATCGATGCTGGATGATTCGATCGCAGTTTGATAATATTTTTAATTTTGGTGTTTATAGGCTGCGCTGTCATTCCCATTCCTCCTTTAATCAATAAAATTTACCTTTTTCCAATGCTATTATATAGTCATCGCCTCTCATCAAACCTAAATAATACCCAGCGATCGCGTTGGTACTAAACAATCGGCGATCGCGAATTGCATGAGGATGCTGATTATATGGGTATTCGCTGTCAATTAGGCTATACTTAGGCTATACATATTTTGCAAAAATAATCGTCAAAAGTTATGCTGGTCAAAGTCCAGAAATGGGGTAATAGTCAGGGAATTAGGCTCAGTAAAGATATTTTAGCTGAGGCTAATATTCTGGTTGGTGATGCACTAGAGATTATCACCACTAAGGAGCAGATTGTGATCAAACCTGTTCGTAAAATTCGATGCAAGTATGATCTTAAAGATATAGTTTCCAAAATTCCTTCTAACTATAAGGTTCAAGAAGAGGATTGGGGATCGCCTGTAGGTTTGGAAGTTTGGTAAATGGCTAGTTACATTCCCAAAAAAGGAGATTTGATTATCCTGACTTTTGATCCGCAGTCTGGACATGAGCAGAAGGGGCGGCGACCTGCTTTAGTGGTGAGTAATACGCTGTTCAATCAGCATACGGGTTTGGCGATTGTCTGTCCGATTACAAATACGAAGCGTGATTTTCCTTTTCATGTGGAAATTTCTAGTAGTAAAACTCTAACTGGCTATGTGATGGTGGAGCAAGTGAAATCTATCGATTACAAGTCAAGAAAAGTGAAGTTGATAGAAGTTGCTGCGGATGAGCTTTTGGCAGAAGTTTTGAGTATTTTAGATGCTTGTATTTACTGAATGTCGCCTCTCATCAAACCTAAACAAAACCCAATGATCGCGTTGGTACTAAACAATCGGCGATCGCGAATTGCTTAAGGACGCTGATAATGATGGGCATTCGCTGTCAATTTTACAGAAAATTGCTGGCGCTCTCAATCAGAATGTTGAGATTCAGTTTTCAGCGATCGCTCCTTGAGACAAGTTTGGTGTAGTTTCTGTTTTTTCAGGAAATCAAACAGAATTTATGAATCAACCGAAATAGAGTCATCTTCGGTAAACTGTTCGATCGATTCTAGCATTCCCTGTGAGTATGGCTCTAAGATGGTGGTGCAAACGTGAAGTTCTGCTAGGGCATTACAGAACTCATCGGAATCTGGACTAGTTGTTTCAAGAATTTTAATGGCTGCAATGGCGAGTTTTAGTTGGGGTTGGTAATCTGCCATTGCTGGAGAACGTCAGTCCAAACGTGGGAATTTATTTGCTGCAATTGCGCCATCAATACTTTAATCTGTAAAGAATGAGGTAGTTGCTTCAAGCTTTCTTCAATATTTTGAAAAGTTTTTTGCATCATAGTTATTCTCCTTGTTTGATGAGATTTGAGTCTGCCCAAGCTGTATAGTTTAGTACTTGTCTGATATCTTCAAGTTCTAGTTCAGGATAGGCTTCTAAAATTTCTGGAACGGATAGGTTGCTGGCTAAAAGTTTGAGAACAAAGGCTACAGTAATCCTCAATCCTCTGACGGTGGGCTGTCCGAGGCAGACATCTGGTTTAATGACAATTCGCTCTAATCCCATAGTGTTCACTTTTGTTTCTCAACAATCAAATTATTCTATATTAGATGATCGCCCGTGATGCGATATCAAACAACGAAGTTTTTTGTCAGTTCACGAGGGCTAATGAAACGATTGTTAAAGCGAATATGCACTCTATGAGGGCGCAATTTGGATTAATGTGGCGGTAGACGTAGTTCTCTCATAGAACGTAATTCCTACTCTATTAATATGTTCGATTAGGTGCAAATTATCGATTGAACTAAAGATGGATAGATCTATGGAATAGGGCAAAAGTAAGTCATCAATTTGATTTTGGATTTGGAGTAGTTGCCGATGATTGAGCCGATCGCTAATCAATGTTAAATCAATGTCAGAGCCATTTTTATAATTGCCCTTAGCGCGAGAACCATAGAGAATTGCTTTGCTAATTTCGGGATATTCAGCAAAAATCTGGTTTATCTGGGTAATTATTTCGGGTTTTAGTCCAAACTGGTTCATAGGGATTCCATTTTTTCTTTTAGTTCGATAAATAGCTGAAAGTAGATATCATGAATGTCTTGATTGATTTGTTGGGCTACTTCGAGATTATAGGTATGTACTGAGGCAATTCTACTTTTGATCATATTCATCCAGTTGTCACCGTCAGTAATTAATCCACGTTGAAAGGCTAAGCGTAGGGCATCGCGACTGCCTTGGATGCTAACTTCTCCTTGTTCTTCGTAGTAGTCTTTAATCACTTTCCATGCGAGTTCGTAGGTGTACTCGAAGGCTTTAATTATTCCTTGTTCTTCTAGTTCACTTAGTTCACCTTTTTCGATAAATTTGGTAAGTTGAATGAGTGCTTTTTGATAGTTATAAAAGCGTTGTTTCCAGCGAGTGTCATGTTGCATAAAAGTTTCTGGTAATGGGTGAGAAAAATAGTATAGAAGGTATATAAAGCAGGAATGGCAAACCTAAACTTCTATTAAGCCTATAAGCTTATCGATTAGGTTTCGTTGACTCATCTATATTTCTAACTCTTTTTTGCAATTCATAAATCAATACCTTATTATCAATATAAGGTCTTAGCTTTTCGAGTAACGATTGGGCGAGTTGATTACCTTCTGACGTGGCTTTCGATATAGATTGAGATGCTTGTTTTGCTGCTGTTGCATCTCCGTATGCGACTGCGTAATGCAGTGCTGTTATACCACTTAGTTTAGCCCTATAATTTTCAGCAAATTCTTTAAATATATTTCTAATACCAGCATCTTGGATCATGAAAGTGAGTGCATTCATTTCAAGATATATAGAACGAAGTTTTGCTACATAAAAAGATGCTTCTTTTGCCCATTGCTCAGAAGATATATTTGGGTCTAAGTAATCACGGACAAGCGGGGCAACAGCTTTATTCCATTGAGATGATAGACCACTAATAGCAACAATCACATCTATATCTTCAGACACTGTAGATCTCAATTGAACTACAAGAGTTCTATTAGAGTTTATCTGAAGTGTTGATATTTCACTATACACTTTATCTTCTAATACTAAATTGCAGAAGATAGCTATTATAAGGAATACTGAAGAATTTAATAAAGTGAGATAACGCATATTTTCTTTCGCATTGTATTCAGAATAAGTCATTAAGATTAAGGATGTGTAGGTCTATCATAAATCTAATCGCACTGTTTAATTTACTCTATCTTATTTTTAATATCATCTATATCAATGCTGTATAAATGATTAGCTCTCATAGCATTAAGTTTACTCTCTTTAGCTAATTTAATGATAGCGTTTCTAAGATTTTGAGAAGCAGGAAGTCTCATATCCAAACAAAATCTAGCCAAGACTGGCAATTCATTATTCTCTTCTTGCAACCAATCATAATAATCATCAACTGTACAACTATTAAGATATTCTGCTTCAATCTCTGACCAACCATTTCGATTAGTAAGCCTACCCAATACAGTGGTAATACTTTGCTGTAAATCCCAATTAGAAATTTTTTGTTCTAACAAAGATATCAAGTCAGAAAAGTGTGAAACTCTAGTTTTAAGATTTTTAAGAAGTACAATATCTTCTTCATTCTCTATGACGTATTTCAATAAAGATTTTTCATAAGGTGAAATATCGACTCCAACACACAAGGCTAAGTTTTCGACTTTCTCAAGCTCACCAATGGGCAAATTCAAATGATTTGTTTCGAGAAACTGAGTAAGATTTTGCTTGATTTCTGCTTCATTTTGCCTAAAAGAATTATAATAAGGCTGCCAAATTTTTCTAAACTCTTCAAGAGTATGTTTTTGCTCTTCTCTTTTACTAAGTAAGTCACCATATCTAACAAATTCTTCTTCTTCAAACGAAGCGGTTTCAATAATTTTTATTGTTTGACCATCCGTTTCTATAGGTTGATAATTATATGTGTTGAGAATGAAAAAAGTGTTTCTTGATTCATCTGAAAGTAATTCGTGTTTGTTTAAACCTGAAAAGAATTTATTGCACTCAAGTATCTTTTCAATTTTTATAGGAAATTCAATATCAAATTTTCCTAGAGTAAGAATTATTGTATTAATTATTATTTGGCGACGTAAATTTGGATGCCAGCTTTCCATGATTGGATGCAAACGATTAACAACTCGAAGAATTTTACGAAAAATACGAATATTGCTTGTATTGGTAGCTTTTAAAGTTTCTTGAATAAGTTCTAAATCATGTTCATTCTTAAAAACCAACAATATATTTTCTTCTGTCTTAGGATTCAGAGAAATTTCGATATCAATAATTTTTTCTCTATAATCATTTAGATTTTCTTTCGATAGTTTGTCATTAAAAAGACGATCTTCATTATAAATTAAAATTACTTTTGAGTGTAGTTTTTGAACTAAATAATCAACAAATCCAAGTAACTCATCTAATTGAAAACTGCTAGATTTTCTTTCAAGATCATCAATACAAATGATAGAGTTACTAGTCGTGCTAAAAAGGTAATTTAATAATAAATCTCCTCCTATTGAAATTACAGCACCTGACAAGGGAACTTTGATAGATCCTAAAAGTGAAAGATCTTCAATTTTTGGGATTTTAGAGACTTGTGACGAATTTTGACTTATCCAAGATAAAACCGACTGAAACGGCTTCTTTATAGTTTCACAAATTGATTGAAACAGTTTCTTTATAGGGTTAAAAATTAATTTGTGCCAATTTTTCTGCGGATTTGATTCATTTATAGTTGGTTTATTTACATTTACAAGTATTTGCCCCTTAAGTTGTTCTAAAGATGACACACCGAACATTGAACTGTAATAAAATTGCTTGCCACTAGATTTCTCCAACACATTCTGAACTAAATGGGTTTTGCCAACTCCCCATCTACCTTTTATTGCTAAAACTTTTAGGCTTTCGTCGTTCAAAAAATTAATCAGAATTTTTTCTGCGTCTGCACGGCTAATTCCGTCATTTATCGTGTTGTTTTCTAACATAAAAATTTCTATCACCGTCAGATGAAACAATTCTACAAATGGTCGCACAGGTAAGCGCTTTCTTTTATTCTATAACAAAATAACCTTTAGATTGCCTGTCGGTGCTTCACTGCTATCCATCGGCGCAAAACCATTCTATGCATGGATGACAGGATTCTTGTTATTGGGCATGGCAAAGCTAAGTTTGAACATCATCACAGGACTTGCCGCCACAGCGAGCGCTCTCATCCAAAAGCCTCCTCAACTCCTGCTTTAAAGCCTCAACATCGGGCAGATAAAGCTGATATCTCGATACAAAAAGCTGATTGGAAATTCCTCCCGTGGCATACTCTACCAAAATCTCATCCTTATCTCGCGCCAACACAATTCCAATCGGCTCATTATCATCTTCCATATTCTCTTCGGCACGAAAATAGTTTAGATACATATTCATCTGTCCTATATCTTCATGCCGCACCGCCCTTGTTTTCAAATCAATTAAGACAAAACATTTCAAAATACGGTGATAGAACACTAAATCGACATAAAAATGCGTATTATTTAACGTAATTCGGTACTGTTGCCCGATAAATGCAAATCCTTTCCCCAGTTCTAGTAAAAACTTCTCTAACTGCACAATCAACCGATTTTCTAATTCACTCTCATGGTAATTGCGATCGGGCAAATCTAAAAACTCAAACACATAGGGATCTTTCACCACATCCTGCGCTGACTCGATTTTTTGCCCTTTCTGAGCCAAGGCAAGAATCTCTGCCCGATCCTTACTCAGGGCAACTCGTTCAAACAAAGCCGAATCCTTTTGACGCTTTAATTCCCTCACACTCCAGCGATCGCGTATGCATTGCTGTTCATAAAACGATCTCGCTAAATCATCCGAAATCGCCAAAAGCTCGGTGTAATGCGACCAACTCAATTTGCCAGACAGTGTTTGGCAATTCTTATAGGTCAAGTAAAATAGACGCATATACTGCAAATTAGAACGACTAAATCCCTTGCCATAAGCAGATTTCAAATCCCGTGATAATTGAGTTAACAACCTTGAGCCATATTCCGCTCTCTCATTCCCCTTCTGCTCAAACTCCACGATGTACTGTCCAATTTGCCAATAGGTTTCTACCAAAAGCGTATTAACCTGCTCAAAGGCGCGTTGCTGCCCCTGTATCAAGCATTCGCCAATGCGATAAATTAATTGTTGATAGGAATCGACTAGATCACTCATAAATTAAATTTTCAATTTCTCAGCAGCTTAGATAGTTCAGGCTCTTTCTATGAAATATCAATCTTCTAACCAACTGAACAACTCACCCACCGTAAGCTGAAATGATTCTGCAAAAGATGGCACAGGCAAGCGATCGCTTTTATTTTCAAACACAGCAATCGTGCGATCGCTAAAATAGACAAATACCAATTCCTCATCAGGATCGAGCAACCATCCCATCTCTGTACCATGAGCTAAACAATAGAGAATATTCCGAATCACTTTTGTTTGGTTCTGCTCTGGTGAAAGGATCTCAATTACCCAATTAGGTGCAGTCTCAAATAGATTTGACACCTTGCCATCGTTATCCCTAGGAATGCGTTCCCAAGTAAAAACTGAGATATCTGGAATAACCGAGCGATCGCCAAAATTACAACGTAACTCTGAATAAGCCCTAGCAATCTTTTTCGGTTTGAGAGCTAGGTTAATAGCCGAGCCAAGGTCAAGCTGAACTGTACTATGTTTTCCCTGCGGCATCGGCTTTTGGATAATCTCCCCATCAATAAATTCACAAGCGGGTTTTGTCTCTGGTAATTTCAGAAACTCTTTAAGGGTTATAGGTTTAACAGGAGTTTGAACCATTGCGATCGCCACTTTTAATGATGATTATAGACTACAAACATTGTCGTTTATCGCCTTCATAGATTTTTAGACCAGATTCAAGATAAAGTTTACACAGGTACAAAAACATGAAAAAGCTATTACTCGTTGAATCTCCATCCAAGTGCAAAACCATCCAAGCCATCCTTGGCAGTGAATGGCAAGTGGAAGCCTCCTTTGGTCACTTTACGGAACTTGCCAAAGATGGTGAAGATAGTTTGGGCTTTACCATGCACAAAGATACCAACAAAATTGAATGTCGCTATCAATTGACCGAAGGTAAGGGACAACAGGTAGTCACTAAATTACGGGCGGCGGTGAAGAATGCTTCAGAAGTTGTACTTGCTACCGATGGCGATCGCGAGGGTGAGGGGATTGCATGGCATTTACAACAGCAATTGCATCTGCGTAATCCTAAACGCGCTGTCTATAACCAGATTACACCTACGGCGGTTAAAGCAGCGATCGCTAATGCTCATCAGTTAGATTTGAACTTGATTTCGGCGCAACGCGCTAGACAATGCTTGGATCGGTTGATTGGGTTTAAGGTTTCGCCTTTGGTACGGCGAACAAGTGGCGGTAGCTCGGCTGGTCGGGTGCAGTCGGTGGCTTTGCATATCGTCTGTCAGCGCGAACGGGAGATTAATGCTTTTGTGCCGATTACTTACTGGTCGGTGTGGACGGAATATGCTGAAGGATTTACGGCTTTCTATGCGGGTAGTAGCGAGATTGAACCTGTGCTTGAGGATAACGATGTCACCGATGATGCGGCGGAAGTGAATACGGAATCTATAGTTGAGTCCAAACGAGTATTGTCGGAAGCGGAAGCTACTAGAATTATTCAAGTGGCGCGTAATCATCCCCATGTTGTTCGCGAAGCTACGGGTGTCACTGCTCAGAAATCACCATTACCACCTTTCATTACCAGTTCGCTCCAGCAAGCTGCCTCAGTGAGATTGGGGCTATCGCCTGAAGAGACGATGAAGGTGGCTCAAGAGTTGTTTGAGGGTGTCGATTTGCCTCAAGGTCGTAAAGGGTTGATTACCTATCACCGCACTGATAGCACTAGTCTCGCTCCTGAGTTTTGTGCTGAGGTGAAGGAATGGCTATCGAAACATGATCCTGATAATGTCCCTAAGAAAACTACTCGTCATCGCGAACAGGCGAATGCTCAATCCGCCCATGAAGCGATTCGTCCTACCTATTTAAGTATTACTCCAAAAACGGTTAGAGACCATCTCAGTGCCAAACAGCACCAACTCTATGAGTTAATCTGGCGCAGAGCCGTTGCTTCTCAATGTGCGAATGCTTTGATTCAGAAAAGTCGGGTAATTATTCAAGCTGGTTCGACGCTTTGGCAGACTAGGGGCAGTATTCTCACCTTTGCGGGTTATACGCGCTATTGGAATGATTTGAGTAAGGATAAACATATTCCTGCTTTAACGAGTGGTCAGACTTTGGCTTTGGCGAATGCTGGGTTTACGCAGAAACAAACTCAACCTCCTGCTAGGTATAGCGAGGCGAAGTTGGTACAAGTCCTAGAGCGTCAGGGTGTGGGTAGACCGAGTACGTTTGCGGCGATCGTGAAGACGCTGAAGGATAGAACCTATGTGTTGCTTAAGGGTAAGGTTCTCGAACCTACGGCTTTGGGAATGTCTACGGATGATGTGTTGCATAAAACTTTCCCTGATTTACTCAGAGCCGATTTTACCGCAGGGATGGAGACGACTTTGGATGAAATCTCGGTGGGTAAGTTGGAGTGGCAAAGCTATTTGATTGGTTGGCATCAGTCCTATTTTCAGCCGATGTTGGTGCGGGCTTATACGAATCTCGGTGCGGATTTACAGCCAAGTAATCGTAAAAATGAGCTTTCGGATGTGGCTTGTCCTGCTTGTAATCATCCGCTCAGTAAGATTCCTTCTAAGAAGGTGAGTGGTGGGCATTTTCTCAAGTGTGAGCATGGCTGTGAGAATCTGGTCATGTTTTGGAGCGATCGCCGTAATCAGTGGGAGATTCCTCAACCAAAGGGTGAGAATGCAGTGACGGCGGAGGTGACTAGTTTTGCTTGTCCTGTCTGTGGCAAGGCTTTGGCTAAGATTCCCTATACTAAAGATGGTGTGGATAAAGTGATGTTGAAGTGTACGGATGTTCAGGCGCGTCAACGCAGAGATCATGCGGATGTGGTGTTTTTCTGGTCTTCTCAGGAGAAGTGGTGGTCGAAGAAGTTTGGTGATCTTGATGAGGCGGCTAAGCCAAATTTGGGTAAGGTTGCTACTGGGAAGGAGAAGAAATCTGCTCAGGGGAAGCCGAAGCGATCGAGTAAAGTAGCTAAGCCTAGCCCTAAAAAGTTGTCTTGATAAGCATAGAGATTCGTTAGGGTTATACTGTATTTAATCAATCAAAATTTAGTGTTGTCTACGAGGCAATATGTCTGAGTCGATCACCTTAGAACTTCCCGAACCTTTGGTAAAAAAAGTTAAGGAAATTGCTGCGCTCAATCGTCAGGGGATTGAAGAAATGCTGATTGAATGGATTGATCGCACTATTAATGAGATTCCCATAGATACTTTGCCTGATGAACAGGTTCTAGCTCTTTGTAATTTGCAAATGGGTGGACAGCAGCAAAGGCTTTTTAGTGATTTACAAGCTCGAAATAGTGAAGGATTGCTTAATGCACAGGAAGTTAAGAAGCTGAATGAGTTAATGCAGGTTTATCGTCATGGTTCGGTACGGAAGGCTAAGGCAATGCAGGTTGCGGTAATGCGTGGATTAATCCCTGCTTTGAATGCTGCCTCATGAGTCGCCCTTATATTTCGGTTGAGATCGATCGCAATGTTCGTAGTATGGCTAAGAACCGATGTGGCTATTGCCTTAGTCCTCAAAAGTTAGTCATGGCACGTCTAGAAATTGAGCATATCATTCCTGTTTCTAAGGGTGGCAGTAGTGAGGAGTCGAATCTTTGGTTAGCTTGTCCTATTTGCAATAGTCATAAAGCTGGCAAGATTGAGGCGATCGATCCAGTTACGAATAAGGTTGTGGCACTATTTGATCCAAGTTTGGGTGGTTTGTTTGAACTCAAGCAACACTCAACACATTTAATTGATTGAATAAATCCAAAACAACCTCTCTAACTACAGGTACTGATACCGAATTGCCCAACTGTCGATAAGCATGGGTATCTTTAGGATGTAAAATAAAAGAATCAGGAAATCCTTGTAATCTCG